>REEW01000034.1 GCA_007694885.1 Wenzhouxiangella sp.
GACAAGATCGCCTCCGGTGGCGAGTACATCCGCTCCGAGGGCGTCCACACCGCCCGCCGCGTGCGCGAGCACCAGCTGGTTCAGCGCAACCGCTACCCGCTGTTCGATCTGGCCTGTGATTTCTTGACCGGACCGCTGGATCTGGAGGCGGCGCTGGAGGACTACTTTGACCGGCGCTTCGGTCGAGGGTCGATTCTGGGCCAGCCAGGGCGATGATCGACACGCCCAGCGGCGCCAACTTCAGCCGCTGCCGGCGCTACCGCTACACGCTGTGGCGGCGCTGGGATGCAGACCGGCGGCTGGTGATGGTGATCGGCCTGAATCCGTCCACTGCCGATGCCCGGCGCAATGACCCGACCATCCGCCGCTGCATCGGCTTTGCCCGCGACTGGGGCTGTGGCGGACTGGTGGTGACCAACCTGTTCGCCTTTCGCGCGACCTACCCGTCCGATCTCAAGGCCGCGTCCGACCCGGTCGGCCCGCGCAACGATGCCTGGATCCGGCGCATGGCGCGTCAGGTCGACGTCGTGGTCGCCGCCTGGGGCAACGACGGCGCCTGGCTGGGGCGCTCTGCGCGCCTGCAGCGCATACTCTCCGGTCGCCTGCATTGCCTGCGACTCAACCACAGCGGCGAGCCGGCGCATCCACTCTATCTTCCGGCCGGATTGATACCGATCCAGTGGCGGGCTGAAAACTGACCGTTGCTTAGCGGCGTGTCGTGCCCGGGTCGCTGTGTTCAGCCCGCTCCGGCGAATCGAACGCTTCCCGCACCCAGGCCAGGTACTGCTGGTTGGTCGAGACCACTTTGCCGGGCGAGTCGGATAGCTTGACCACCGGCTGGCCGTTGCACTCGGTCATCTTGATGACGATGTTGATCGGATCGATGCCGGTGTCGTGGGTCAGGTTGGTGCCGATGCCGAAGGTGACGTTGGTCTGGTCGCGAAAGCGCTGCCAGATCCGGGCCGCCTTTGGAATCGTCAGCGAGTCCGAAAAAATCAGGTTGCGGGTTTTCGGGTCGATCCGGTTGCGCTGGTAGTGGTCGATCATGGCCTCGGCCCACAGGTAGGGGTCGCCGGAGTCCTGGCGCGCGCCGTCGAACAGCTTGCAGAAATACAGGTCGAAATCGCGCAGGAAGGCGTTCAGGCTGTAGGTATCCGACAGGGCGATCCCGAGGTCGCCGCGATATTCGCGCGCCCAGACCTCGAAGGCAAAACGCTGGGTTTCGGCCAGGCGGGGTCCCAAGGCCTGGCAGGCCTGGATGAACTCGTGGGCCATGGTGCCGATCGGAACCAGGCCCAGGGTTTTGGCCAGGCGCACGTTGCTGGTCCCGCGCAGGCTGCCCGGAATTTCCCGGGCCAGTGTGGTCACGACTTCGTCGTGCCACTCGCGGGTGAATCGGCGGCGGGTGCCGAAGTCGGCGAAGATGAATTCGTCGGGCCGGTCCAGGGCGTGGACCTGTTCGATCTTCTCGGCCAGGCGTCGGCGACCCTCGGCCAGGTCGTGGTCGGGGTGGACCTGGCGCGCGTACAGCTCGCTGATGATGGCCAGCAGCGGGACTTCGAACAGGATGGTGTGCAGCCAGGGGCCGCGGATGACCAGGGTCAGATGGCCCTGCGATTCGCCGACCTCGATGAAGCGCGACTGCAGCCGGAACAGGCGCAGGAACTCGATGAAATCGCGCTTGAGGTACCGCAGGCTGCTCAGGAAATTCAATTCCTCCGGATCCAGCTGCACGCGGCACAGCTGCTCGATCTCGCGCTCGAGTTCCGCCTTGATCGGGCGCAGATCCACCCCTTCGCTGCGGCAACGAAAGCGGTATTCGACCTCCGCCCCCGGAAACTGATGCAGCACCGCCTGCATCATCGAGAACTTGTAGATGTCGGTGTCGAGCAGCGACTGGATGATCATGGAGTTTTCCCGGGTGCCGAAAGCCTGACACGATCATAGCGTGCCAGTTGGCCGGGAAAAGCGATGCCGGCACAAGGCCGGCATCGTTTCCACGAACGTTGAGTAGCGAGATCAGCGGATGCACTCGAGACCATTGACTGCGGTCAACCGCTCGATCTGCATCGTTCGAGGAACCTCGTCGACCACGGCAGCAACGGCTGCACTGTTGCATCCGGAAAACTGAATTTCCAGGCTGCCTGCCGGTTCCAGGCCGATATTGATCGGCTCCTGGGCGGCCAGCATGCCGCCGCTGGTTTCGGTCAGCTCGGGGATGCGAATGGTCAGCCCTTCACGGCTGCCCGGGCCGAACAACCAGCGCTGGTTTCCGGCCTCGTCGTAGGTCAGCCAGTAGACCAGTGCACGGCCGTCCTGGATAATGTGGATCTCGAAGCCTTCACCGCTTGGTGCTGCGTTCTGCCAGAAGCCGGTAAAGGGGGCATCGACGATAAACGGCGCGGCATGCAGGGCAACCGGCCCGGCGCTGTACTGCTCGGCTCTGGGCGGGAAGACCACGCCGGTCGGTGAGTCGTCGTCTGGCTCGAGCGAGAGCAACCTGCCGCATGGCAGACCTTCGTCGTTGGCGCAGTTGGCGATGGCCTCGGTTGATACATCGGGCCATGCAGCCTCAAAGACATCGCCGGCGATATAGGACGTGCTCGGCGAGAAGGGTGCGATCGAGATACCTTCGCCTTCCTCGTCGCTGATCCGGTCGCCGGCGATGTTGACGGCGACGCCGAAGAAGAAATGATCAAAATCGTTGATGTCGCCGGTGACCAGGTCGACGGTGTTGACGATGGCCTGAGGCTCGACGCCTTTGATGGTGACGCTGGCATAGGCGATTTCATCGCCGGGGGGAAAACCGAGAACATCGACGTAGAACCCGCCGGCGCTGTACAGGCGACCGTCGCCGTTCAGGTCGCGACCGCTGATGGTGCCGGTGACCGACGCTCCGCCATCGAAGCCGGTTTGCTCGAAGGTGTAGCGCAGCAGTTCAGTGGCGACGATGGGTTGGTCCGAGGTGGTGTGGAACATCAGCTCGAAGTTCGGGAACGGATCGACCGGATCGAGTGTGATGATGGCCGAGCAGGCGTCGACTTCCGGATCACCGCAGCTACCCATGGACTCCTCGATGACCAAACCGTCGTGCCAGGCCGGTGCCATCAGCGCGCCGGCAACATAGGAGGTGCTGGGCGCCAGCGGCGCGAACGACAGGCCGTCCTCGGGATCCTGGCCGATGTAGTCATTGCCGATACCGACGGAAAAACCGAAAAAGAAGTTGGCCGGGTCGTCGATGCCGGCCACTTCGCGATCGTAGACCACGGTCACCGGGTCGCCGAGCACGCCGTCGATGCGCACACTGGCATAGATCACTTCATCGCCAACTGGTGCGCCAATGAATTCGGCCAGGCCCGGGGCCATGGAATACAGCCGGCCATCGCCGTCGAGATCCTCGCCGACGATCAGGCCGGTGACGGTGCCGCCACCCGGAATGGACTGCGAGAACTGGATGCTGACAATCTCGGCCAGCGCGTTGGAGGCCAGCAGTGCGCTGCCGGCAAAAAGGGCCGCGGTCAGCGCAGCGCGCCGGCCGGTGGGTGTCATGGTGTCTCGAGTGCTGCTCATTGCATTTTCCTCCCCGGTCGGAACCGGAATCGTCTGAACATGAATGTCGGTCGGTGTCCGCGCCGGCAGGGAAGAGTCTGGCCGGTCGGCGCGGCGCTGAACCGTGTTCGCAGGCCACGGGCCGGAACACGGGGTCCAATCTGGACGTCGCCGGGAGGAATGTCCTGTGCAAACCCTAAATTTTTCTAAAAAGCAGCAATTTCAGAAATATAAACACGGGCAAGGCCCGACCTGGGGTTCCTTCCATTGGGGGAAGGATGTGACTACAATCACAATTCGATCCCCATCGTCGAGGCAGCCCGGGTGAAATTCATCAAGATCGGCGATCGGGTGATTGACCTCGCAAGTGGTCAGGTTCACCACCGCGGCGCCATCACCCAGCTATCGCCACGGCTGTTGACGCTGCTGAACCATTTCACCGAACACGGTGGCCGGGTGCTCAGCCGGGACGACCTGATCGAAGGCGTCTGGGGTCACCTGGAGGCGGCCAGCGACGATTCGGTCAACGTGGCGGCCTCGTCGCTGCGCCGCGCCATCGGCGACGATCAACGGCCGCATCGCATCCTCAAGGCCGTGCCGCGCCGCGGCTACCTGTTCGAATCCGGGGCATGGAAACCGCTGGACGATGAACAGGCCGCAGGCGAGATTGCCTCGATGGTCGCCTCGGCCTCCACTCCGGAAGCGCTACCCGCCAGCCGCCGCCGACCGGTGCGCTTCGGACTGCTGGCGCTGGGGCTGGTCGCGCTGCTCGGGCTGGCCTGGCTGCAGCCGTGGCATGGCCCAGACCGTCTCCCTGGCGCCGAACCCGAAGCGGCTGCCAGCACCGGACGCGGTGTGGCCGTCCTGCCGTTCACGGACATGAGTGCGACCGGCGACCAGGGTCCGTTCGCCGACGGTCTGGTCGACCGCATTCTCCACATGCTTACCCTGTCGCCGGAACTGGACGTGGTGGCCCGAACCTCGTCGTTCGTGTTTCGAGACAGAGCGGACACCATCCGTGAAATTGGTGAAAAACTCCGGGTGGACGCCGTGCTGGAAGGCAGCGTGCAGCTATCCGGGGAATCCGTGCGAGTGATTGCGCAGTTGATCGATGCCAGGTCGGATACGCACATCTGGTCGCGCACCTACGACCGGCCGGTGGGTGAATTGTTCGCCCTGCAGGACGAAATCGCCAACGATGTCGCCCGCACCATGAGCAACTCGCTGCTGCCCGAGCGCGATACGCCGCTTCCGGATTCGCAGCGGGCCTGGGAGTTCGTCACCCGGGGCCGAATCGCGATGGACCGGTTCACGCTGGCCGCGGCGACCGAGGCCATGGACTACTTCGGGCAGGCGCTTCAACTGCAACCCGACAGCGTCGAGGCGCTGATCGGGCTGGTCGACGCGCTCAGGATGCAGCGGTCGCAAGGCCCGATGCGCGGGCCCGACAGCGGCCCGGACATGATCGACAGCTATCTGGAGCGGGCCCGCGCGCTGGCGCCGGATTCGGCCATGGTCGAGCGCGCCACCGGCAACTGGCACGTTGCAAACGGCCGTCCCGACGAGGCCATGGCGGCCTTTCGGCGCGCCATCGAGATCAACCCCAACGATGCCGAAGCCCACCGCTACCTCGGCCGCGCGCTGTTCGGCCAGGCCCGTTACGACGACGCCATCGAACCGCTGCGGACCGCTGTCAGACTGGACCCGTACTCTACCCTGGCCAACGTGTGGCTGGCCGACGCGTTCTGGGCGGTGGGCCGCGCCGAGGAGGCGCTGTTCCGGCTCAAGCGCATCATCCGGGACCAGCCCGACTTCCCCCAGGGCCACGACCGCATCGCCACCTACCTGGCCCAGACCGGCGACACCGGCCAGGCCATGCGCCACCTCATGCACGCCCGCGAGCTCGACCCCGACAGCGTCCGGCGCTGGTTTCGGGTGTGCGAATTCTGGCTGCAACTGGGCGACGACGCATCCGCTGAGCAATGCGCCGACGAACTGCTGGCCGAGCACGACCTGCCGTTCCTGGGCCGCTACCTGCGCCAGATCATCCATGCCTTCCGCGGTGAATGGGACGGGCAATTGCTCGAACTGCAGGCCATCGCCGAGCTGGACAGTCCCGACCCGCTCACTCGCTCGCTGCTCGCGCAAACCTGGTCGCGAAAGGATTGCCGCAAGGCGCTGGACATCGTCGAGCAATCATTCCCGGAAGTGCTTGCCACACCGCCGGAGATCACCCCGACGCTGCTGTTCGTCACCAATACCGTCGTCTACTGCCTGCAGCAGTTCGACCGCCAGGATCATGCCGACCGCCTGCTCGACGAAATGTCCGCTCTGGTCCACCGCATTCGCCTGGAGCGCGGCCCGTGGGTGGTTATCGGCATCGAAGGCGCCTGGGTGCACGCGCTCAAAGGAGACACGGATGCTGCGCTGGCCGAACTCGAAAGACTCGTCGACGACGGCTGGCGCTACTACTGGTGGGGCCTGGACTACTACTATCCGACCTTCGCGCTCATCGTCGACCACCCGCGCTTCCAGGCGCTTCAAGAAAAGCTGGAAGCCGGCGTGCGCGAGCAGCTTGAATACTTCGAAACCACCAGGGACGAACCCCTGGTTCAGGTTGGGCCGTAGGCCACCGCGGGAAACGGTTTTTAGCCAAGGGCGAAAAAACCATCACGGTGAAAAACCGATCCGGCCAGTACACTCAGCGTCCTTTTTTGTGCGAACGTCCTGGCGAGTTCAGTCTTGCGGTTTTTAGACCAGCCCGGAAGAAAAACCATTGACGCTCCGAGAGATCGCACTGATAATCATTCCTGTTAAATAGGACGCCATTCTGCTTGCCATGAACCCGAGTTCCCCGATTTCTTCTCGTCGCCTGTTTGTCCTGGTTGCTGCTGCCGCCACGTGCTTGCCTTTTTCCGCCTGGGCCGACGAGGCTGCGGAAACGGAGGAGGCGCTGGACCGCATCAGCGTGACCGCCGAGCGCGGCCGTGAGCGTGAAACCATGGAGGTTCCCCAGGCGGTCGACACCATCACCCGGCTCGAACTCGACGAGCAGCTGCCGATCGATCTGACCCAGGCCATTCAGCGCCAGCCGTCGGTGGGCCTGGGTCCCTCGGGCGAGGTCTTGAGCTTCTGGCAACAGGGTTTCACCCTGCGCGGCCTGGGCTCGCAGCGCGTGCTGACCTTGACCGACGGCGTGCGCTTGTCCGGCCAGGGCACTGGCTACGGCGGCGGCAGTTTGAGCATTTACGACACCTTTTCGGTCGAGCGGATCGAGATACTGCGCGGCCCGAACTCGGTGCTGTATGGCACCGACGCCTTCGGCGGGGTGATCAACGTGATCACCCGCCAGCCTCGGCGGCGTGACCAGGCCGGGTTCAATGGCGGGGTCGCGTATGCCCACGACTCGGCCTACAACCTGAACCGGACTTCGGCCTTCGTCGATGCCGGCAACGAGCGGGTCGACGCAGTCTTTGGAGGCAGCTACTCGACCAACGACAACCCCCGGCTGGCCGACGGTACTCGCGCGACCAGCGGCGCCACCGACAAGGCATCCGGCTTCGCCCGGGTCAACATCGAGGTCAATCCCGGCCACACTCTGAGCCTGCTCGGCAACATCAGCCGCGACACCGACGTCGAAATCGAGGATTCCGGCATTCCCTTCGGCCCGGTCGGGGTCGGCCCGCTGCGCTTCCAGTTTCCGCTCTACCAGCGTTCGCTGCTGGGCGCGCAGTGGCAATCGCTGGATCCGAGTCCAACCGTGGCCGAGTTCTACCTCGGGGTCTACTGGCAGCAGATCCGGCGCCAGTTCGACCGGACCACGCCGGAGGTCTTCTTTCCGCCGCCGCCGCCGACCCGGGTCGAATCGGTTCGGGTACAGACCAATGACCGGATCAACACCTACGAAATCAATCCGCGTCTGCGCTTCGACCTGGGAGAACGCATGTTGACCGTGGGGGCCGATTTCGGCTACGACACCTCGGTCGGACCGGAAATCGAAACCCGCGAGCAGTTGTTCCCGCCAGGTCCGCCTTCGCCCGGCCTGGTGCCCGGGCCGACGCCGATCCAGCGCGTTGATGCCGAGCAGTACCGGGCTGGACTGTACGTACAGGACAACTGGTCTTTTGCCCAGCGCTGGGAGTTGATCAGTGGCTTGCGCCTGGACTATTTCTCGGTCGAGGACGACATCTCCGGGACCTCGGACTCGGAAACGGGGCTGAGCGGCAACCTGGCCGTGGTCTTCGAGCGTACGCCCGAGCACATGCTCTACGCCAACCTGGGAACCGGCTTCCGCGCGCCGGACCTGGCCGAACGCTACCAGCGCGCCGTGGTCTCGGTGGTCCAGCGGGTTGAAATTCTGGGCAACCCCGAGCTGGACTCGGAGCGCTCGCTGTCGGTCGACGTCGGCTCGAAGTGGCTGAGCCGGACGTTCAACGGTGAAGTCGCGCTGTTCTACAACCGGGTCAGCGACTACATCGTCGAGCAGGTCGTCCAGCCCTTCCCCATCGTCGAGCAGGCGGTCAACACCGGCACGGTCGAGTTGTACGGCTGGGAGCTCAGCGGTGCCTGGCGCAGCGGCAGTTTCGAGCTGTTCGGCAACGCGTCCCGCACCTACGCCCCGTCCGATCGCGAGTTGATCCGGGTTGACGGCGGGCGCTTGAACTATGGCGCGGCGTACCGATTCGCCGGGCCCTGGGGCTCGGACGGGCGGGTCGAGCTGCTGGGTCGGACCACTCTGTCCAGCCGCGATCTCACCGAGCTGGGTCGCGAGGACACCGGCACCGACCGGGTCGACTATCCGAGCTTCACGGCCTTCGAGTTGCGTACCCGCATGGACATTGCCCTGGCCGAGCAGCGCCGCTTGCGCCTGGTCGCCGGCATCCGCAACCTGACCGACCGGGCGTACGTGGAACCGTTTTTCGACCAGGTTCAGCCCGAGCGCAGCCTGTACGGCTCGGCCCAGTTCCTGTTTTGATCGATCCGGCGGCTTGCCGGGTCAGGAATGGTCGCCCGCCGTCGCCCGCGCCGGATCCAATCGTCGGTTGAGTCTCAACAACCAGGGCAGCAGCACGAGCACGCACAGAACCTCGAGCAGACCGACGAGCACGAACACGCCCGGGTACGGCGAGGCGCCCAGCGAGCGAATCAGGCCGAGCGCGCCCACGCCCATCAGCGGGCCGAGCATGAAGCCCAGCGATCCGACCAGGTGAAACCCGCCCATGGCGGTGGCCTGGGCATCGCCGGCCAGGCGGGTGACCAGGACCAGCGAGGGGGCCAGCATCATCGCCGCCACGATGCCGCCGAAGACCATGACGATACCGATCTGGTCCGGCGCGGCAAAACCCAGCGCGGCCAGGTAGATGCCGTACAACACGCTGCCGGTCGCCATCAGCGCAACCGGACTGACCCGCTCGCACAGCAGCCCGGCCGGATAGGTCAATACGCCGAACGGCAGCAGGAAGGCAGCCATCGCCACCCCGATCTGCTGCGGATTCATTCCCAACTCGGTGGCGAAATACAGCGAGACGGTGGAAATGATGAAGCCCACGGTCAGACGGTCGACGAAGGTGAACGCGTAGGGCACCAGCAAGGCGCGGCGCTGCAGTGCCAGCCGGACCATGTCGCCCAGGCGTTCGGCCGAACGCTTCAGATCGGCATCCTTC
This sequence comes from Wenzhouxiangella sp., assembly GCA_007694885.1. GTDB lineage: Bacteria > Pseudomonadota > Gammaproteobacteria > Xanthomonadales > Wenzhouxiangellaceae > Wenzhouxiangella. The sequence continues at coordinate 9,213 of REEW01000034.1, forward strand.
AGGATCAGCGTGGCGGCCACGGCGACCAGGAAAATCAGGCTGCCGCCGAACAGGAAGACGCTGGTCGCGGCTTCCGAACCGATTCGACCGCCCAGGACCGTTCCGGTGGCCACCCCCAGGCTCATCGCGGCACCGGCCATGCCCATCGCCCGACCCTTGTGCTCCGGCCGGGCGCTGTCGGCGATCATGGTCATGGCCAGAACCAGCGCGGTCATGTGGGCTGCGCCTTCGACAAAGCGCAGGCCCAGCTGAACCGGGAACGGCCACGGTCCGTACATCCCCAGCAGGCACAGACTGAACACGAACAGGGCCGGCACCACCAGCGCCTTGCGCCGTCCGAGGCGGTCCGACATCAGCCCGGCCAGCAGGGCGACGAGCAGTGAGCCGGCCATGTTGGCCGACATGAACAGGTGGCGATCCAGCTCGGAGCGTCCGGGGAAGCGGCCCTCGGTCAGATCGAACAGCAGTGGCACCACCGCCGTGACCGGCAGCATGATCAGGAAAATACCCAGGGCGATGGGCCAGGTGCGATTCATGTCGGGACGCGTTTGGCGGGCAGGCTGTCAACAGCGGACAGGGTAGCGCGCGGCAGGTTCACGGATCGAGAGCATCGCAATGGGTCGCCTGCTTCTTGACGACGAGACCAGTTGAAAACCGTTATCATCTTCAGCGGTGCCGGCCTTGCAGTACTCAGTCGGCCGCGTTCCTTCGCCAAAGGTCTTTCTTGAGCGCAAATCCGACCAATATCGCCACCCGGACCGGCACGCCGCGCGCGCGTTTCCGGCTTGACGCCTGGACTGCGCTGACCTGGCTGATCGCCGGCCTGGTCGCCCTGCCCGTGGTCACCGTGCTTGCGCACGTGTTCGTGCCGGCCGGCGAGGTCTGGGCGCACCTCTACGAGACCGTGCTCAGCCGCTACGTGCTCAATACCCTGGGCCTGATGATCGGGGTCGGGGCGGGCACCTTGCTGATCGGCGTCGGTACGGCCTGGCTGGTGGTCATGTGCCGGTTTCCGGGCAAGAAGATCTTCGAGTGGGCGCTGTTGTTGCCGCTGGCGGTGCCGACCTATGTGATCGCCTACGCCTACACCGATTTCCTGCAGTTCGCCGGTCCCGTGCAGTCGTGGCTGCGCGAGGTGTTCGAGTGGGGTCGTGGCGACTACTGGTTCCCGAACATCCGTTCGCTGGGCGGGGCCATCGTGCTGATGTCGCTGGTGCTCTACCCGTATGTCTACCTGCTGACCCGGGCGGCGTTCATGGAGCAGTCGGTGTGCGCGCTGGAGGTTGGCCGGACGCTGGGCCGCGGACCGTGGCGGCTGTTTTCCAGCGTGGCCGTGCCGCTGGCCAGGCCGGCGATTGTCGGCGGGTTGGCCCTGGCCCTGATGGAAGCCCTCAACGATTTCGGCGCCGTGCAGTTTTTCGGCGTGGATACCTTCACGACCGGGATTTACCGGACCTGGTTCGGCATGGGCGAAGGCGCGGCGGCGGCCCAGCTGGCCGCCTGCCTGCTGATGTTCGTGCTGGTCCTGCTGCTGCTGGAGCGGTTCTCGCGCCGCAGTGCGCGCTTTCACCACACCACCGGACGCTACCGCGAGTTGCCCCAGTACCGGCTGCGGCCGTGGGGCGCTACGCTGGCGTTCAGCGCCTGCGCGGCGCCCATCCTGGTCGGGTTTCTGATTCCGGCGGCCCTGCTGCTGGAGATGCATTTTCGGGTCGGTGATCCGCTGATGGGCACGCGCTTCTGGTCGTTTGCCTGGAACAGCCTGCGCCTGGCCACGGTGGCGGCGGTGGTGGCCGTTGCCCTGGCGGTGGTGATCGGCTACGGCGTGCGCCTCAAGCCGCGACCGCTGACCCGGGCGGCCGCGCGCATTGCCTCGGTCGGCTACGCCATTCCCGGCTCGGTCATCGCGGTCGGCATCCTGATTCCGCTGGGCTGGCTGGACCAGCAGATCAACCTGTTCTCGCGCGACCGCTTCGGCGTCATGCCGGGGCTGATCCTGACCGGAACCATGGTTGCCCTGGTCTATGCCTACGTGGTGCGCTTCCTGGCCGTGTCGTTCAATACCGTCGAGGCCAGCCTGACCAAGGTCACACCGAACATGGACGCGGCCTCGCGCACGCTCGGCAAGACGCCGACCCGGACCCTGGCCCTGGTCCATCTGCCGGTCATGCGCACGAGCCTGCTGGCCGCCGGCATCCTGGTCTTTGTGGACGTGATGAAAGAACTGCCGGCCACCATCATCCTGCGGCCGTTCGATTTCGACACCCTGGCCGTGCGCGCTTTCGACCTGGCCTCGGACGAGCGCCTGGCCCAGGCCTCGACCTCGTCGCTGGGCATTGTTGCGGTCGGAATCGTGCCGGTGATCCTGCTCAGCATCGCCATGCGGAAATCGCGCCCGGGCGGGGGAAAGCGCGACGGCTGATTTCGGCTAGGAAATCGACGGTGATCAGTCGATCGGAAACACGAAGGTCTGAGACTGGTCCAGGTGGAGCTCGACGCGCTGGTCTTCCTGGGGCAAAAACACGCCGGGCATGGTCGAGTGAAGATGGTATTCCCGGTTCTGGGCGTCGTGCATGCAGATATGTACCATGCTGTTGCGACCGAGCAGGCGCGACATGATGACGTGCGATTCGCGATGGCGGTCGTCGGCATCGCCCACCACGACCACGCGAATGCCTTCGGGTCGGATCATGACCAGGGCGCGCGTGCCGTCGCTCAGGCCGCGCGCCTCGACCGGGCCCAGCGGCGTGGCAATGCGACCGTTCTCGACCACGCCCTCCATGCGGTTGACCTCACCGAAAAACGTCGCCACGAACGGGTCGCGCGGATTGCAGTAGAGGTCGACCGGCCGGTCGGTCTGCAAAATCCTGCCGTCTTTCATCAAGGCGATGCGGTCGGCCATGAACAAGGCCTCTTCCGGATCGTGGGTGACCAGCAAGGTGCCGGCGCCGGCTTTCTTTAACAGATGCAGGGTGTCATCGCGGATGCGGTCGCGCAGGCGCGCGTCCAGGGCCGAGAAGGGTTCGTCGAGCAGCATCAGTCCAGGCCCCGGGGCCAGCGCCCGGGCCAGGGCCACGCGCTGCTGCTGTCCACCGGAGAGCATGTGCGGGTAGCGCTCGGCGGAGCCGGCCATGCCCAGTTTCTCGAGAAAGTGCATGGCCCGGTCGCGCCGCTCGCGGGCCGGCAGACGGTCCAGGCCGAAGGTGACGTTTTCGAGCACCGACAGGTGCGGAAACAGGGCCGAATCCTGGAACATCAGGCCGACGTTGCGCCGTTCCGGCGGGACCAGCCGACCGGATGGCTTGCGCATGTCCTCGCCGTTGATCAGTACCCGGCCCTGCTGCAGTTCTTCCAGCGACGCGGCGATGCGCAGCAGCGTGGACTTGCCGCAGCCGGACGG
>REEW01000058.1 GCA_007694885.1 Wenzhouxiangella sp.
GCAAATGCCCGTCTTCGGCCGTCACCGCCTGGCGCTGGGCGTCGTTGAGTTCGTCCAAGAGGTGGGAGACGTCCATTCTCAGAGGCCGGGACTCGGGACTCGGGACTCGGGACTCGGTCTGAAGTCCCGATCCAGCGGAAAGACGTCCACCAGAAGCATGTCTTTGCGCAGGTTCGGACCCTCGCTGTGGATTGGCGATTTTCGCTCAGGGAAAAGCACGCTTCAGGATTCCGGGTCCCGAGTCCCGAGTCCCGAGTCCCGACCCATCGCCCGATGCCCGATGTCGCTGCGATAGAACGCATCTTCAAAGCCGATCCGGGCGGTCCAGTTCAGGGCGCGGGCCTGGGCTTGCGCGACGCTGTCGCCGAGGGCGGTGACGCACAGAACCCGGCCCCCGCTGGTGACGATCTGTGCGCCGTCCATGCGGGTGCCGGCGTGGAAGACTTTCACCTGTCCGGGCGGGACGAGATCAAGGCCGGTGATCGGCCGGCCTTTTGCGTACGCTTCGGGATAGCCCCCGGCTGCAACCACGATGCCCAGAGCGGTGCGTTCGTCCCAGTCGAGTCTGACCTGGTCGATACGCCCGTCGAGAACCTGGAGCAGGACGGCGATCAGGTCGGAATTCAGGCGCATCAGAATGGGCTGGGTTTCCGGATCGCCGAAGCGCACGTTGAACTCCAGGACCTTCGGCCCCGCCGGCGTCAGCATGACTCCGGCGTACAGGAACCCGGTGAACCGGTGACCGTCGCTGGTCATACCCCTGAGAGCCGGAGCAATGACCTGGTCGATCAGCTGCTCATGCAGTTGCGCACTGACCACCGGGGCCGGCGAATACGCGCCCATGCCGCCGGTATTCGGCCCCTCGTCGCCCTCGTCGCGGCGCTTGTGGTCCTGGCTGGACGCCAGCGGCACGGCCTGGTCGCCGTCGGCGATGACGATGAAGCTGGCTTCTTCGCCGACGAGAAATTCCTCGATGACGACCTGGTGGCCGGCATCGCCGAAGGCCTGGCCGGACAGCATGTCGTCGAGTACCTTCTCGGCCTGGTCCTCGTCGTCGACGATCACCACCCCTTTCCCTGCCGCCAGGCCGTCGGCCTTGAGGACCAGCGGGAAACCGATCGCGCGGGCCTGGCGCATTCCTTCGTCAACCGATTCGGCGACCGCATAGCCGGCCGTGGGAATCCCGTGGCGGGCCATGAAGTCCTTGGCAAATGCTTTCGACGATTCCAGTTGGGCCGCATCTTTCGTCGGCCCGAAGCACTTGAGCCCGCGCTCGGAAAACAGGTCGACCACGCCGGCCGCCAGCGGCACCTCGGGGCCGACGATGGTCAACTCGACGGACTGATCGAGCGCAAGCTCAAGCAGGCCGGAAAGATCGTCAGCGGCCACATCGACGTTCCGGACCCCCGGTTCGCCGGCGGTGCCGGCATTGCCGGGCGCAACCAGGACTTGCTCGACGAGAGGGGACTGGGCAGCCTTCCAGGCCAGCGCATGCTCGCGACCGCCGCCGCCGATGATCAGGACTTTCATGGGAATGTGTGCTTTGCGTTACGCCTGACACGCATTGTAGCGCGGTCGCCGGCCCCGGCAGACTCTGTCCGCCCCGGCCGGCAAATCAGTGGCGGAAGTGGCGCCGTCCGGTCAGGATCATGGCGATGTCGTGCCGGTCGCAGGCCTCGATCACTTCCTGGTCGCGCATGGATCCGCCCGGCTGAATGACCGCCCGGATGCCGCGCTCGGCGGCCGTTTCGATGCTGTCGGCGAACGGGAAGAACGCGTCCGAGGCCATCACTCCGTCGGCCAGGTCGAGGCCGGCCTCGGCCGCCTTCCAGGCACCGATGCGAGCCGAATCGACCCGGCTCATCTGGCCGGCGCCGATGCCGATGGTGGCCTGATCGCGCGCGTAGACGATGGCATTGGAGCGCACCGTCTGAACCACGGCCCAGGCGAAGTGCAGATCGGCCCGCTCCCGGGCGGAGGGTGCACGCCGGGTGGCGACGGTCCAGTCCGTCTCGCCGGGCGCGGGCCGATCGGTTTGCTGGACCAGCCAACCGCCGTCGATCGGGCGCAGATCCAGCCCCGTGGCCGGCGAGGCTTCGGGCACGATGACGCGCAGGTTGGGTTTGGCCGCGAAGACCTCGCTTGCCTCGACGCTGAGCGAGGGTGCAAGAACGACCTCGACAAAGCGTTGCGTGACGAGCCGGGCGAGACTCGGATCGATCTGGCGATTGAACGCAATGATGCCGCCGAAGGCCGAGGTCGGATCGCAGGCCAGGGCGGCCTGGTAGGCCGCCTCGATGGTTTCTGCCTGGGCCGCGCCGCAGGGATTGGTGTGCTTGATGATCACGCAGGCAGGCTGCCCGGCATTCAGGCCTCGAACTGCTTTCCAGGCCGCGTCCGCGTCGAGCAAATTGTTGTAGGACAGGGCCTTGCCCTGGATCGGACGGGCGCCGGCCAGCCCCCCGGCCGGCGCGGTGCGCTCCCGGTACAGGCCGGCGGCCTGGTGCGGGTTTTCTCCGTAGCGCAGGGACTGGATTCGGTCCAGACTCAGGTTGAGCACCGGGGGCAGTTCGCCGGGCACGGCCTGGGCTGACAGCCACTGGCTGATCTGGCCGTCGTAGGCGGCGGTGTGGGCGAAGGCCTTGACCGCCAGCGCGCGCCGGCGATCGGGGTCGGGCAGCTGCGGTAAACCGGCGGCTACCGAGGCGTAGTCGTCCGGATCGGTGAGTACGCAGACCCGGCCGTGATTCTTGGCGGCGGCGCGGAGCATGGCCGGCCCGCCGACGTCGATCTGCTCGATTGCCTCGCTGAACGTGCAGTCGGGACGCGCGACCGTAGCGGCAAACGGGTACAGGTTGACCGCGAGCAGATCGATCGCGGTGATGCCGTGCTCGGTCAGGGCGTCGTCATCGACGCCGGCCCTGGCCAGGAGTCCGCCATGGATGGCCGGATGCAGCGTCTTGACCCGACCGTCCATGATTTCGGGAAAACCGGTATGCCCGGACACTTCGGTGACCGGCAGGCCTGCTGCCGCAATGGTTGTCGCCGTGCCGCCGGTGGACAGGATTCGCCAGCCCTGATCGACCAGGGCCGCGGCCAGGTCGACGATGCCGGTCTTGTCGGATACGCTCAGCAGCGCGGTCCTGGGGGTGTTCATTGCTCGTGCAGATTGATCTTGTAGCGCTGAATGCGGTTGCGCAGCGTGGCCCGGGTGATGCCCAGAATTTCGGCGCTGCGCGACTGGTTGCCGCCGGTCCGGCCCAGCACCGTTTCGATCAGCGGCCGTTCGACCTCGGCGATCAGAACCTCATGGAGATTGTCGGGCGGGGTCTCGCCCATGTCTTCCAGGTATTGATCGACCACCGAACGGACAAATTCGTGCAGGCAGCTTCCGGATCCGTTGAGTTTCGACATGCTTCCCTCAAAACCTCAAAACGCGCACAGAAAGGGCGCGGCAAAGACCGATAACGATAGCACATGCCGGCTCCGGCACAGGGCCGGATCAGCGCTGGATTTCAAGGAATCGCAATTCGAAGCCTGCCGGGGGCGAGCCGGTGACGGCCAGCTCGAAGATCAGCGGCAGGGTAGCGCCGGCGGCGAGGACGGTCGGGGCCCGTTCCGGGCGGTTCAGGTATTCCTCGGGCTGGAGCCGGCGAACACCGAGCAACTGGTTCGAGCGGTCGAACAGGCGCAGCTCGATGATCGGGAACGCAACGCTCACTGCCGCCTCGTTGCGCAGACTCGCGCTGATCACGACCGCATCCTCTGCCGACGGGTGGGCATGCATGTCGCGAGCGACCAGGGTCAGGGCTTCGGCTGCGCTGGCCGAGGGTGTCGTCGCTACCCGACCTTCGAGCAGCCGTTCGGGCAGATTGAACAACCACAGGGTCTGGGCTGCAGCGGCGACCGCCAGCAGGATGGCGGCGAAAGCCCAGCGTCGTCCAGTGCTGGAGCCCGCCGACAGTTGGGGCGCCATCGGCGCCAGGCCCTGATCGATGGTTTCTGCCGCAGTGGCCGGCTGATCGGCCGATTTCGGTGTCTCTGCGCTGTCGAATCCCGGCAACTCCGGCTGAATCAGGATGCGATCAGACAGCAGGGGCGGCATGCCCAGGCCGCGCAGGGGCTTGTCGTCGCTCTCGGGCTGGCGTTCGAACAGGTTGGCTAATGAATTGAAGGTTTTGCCGCAGTTGCCGCAGCGGACCACGCCTGCCGCTTCGGCCAGTTCACGGATGCCGAGTTGGTAGATCGAATCGCAGGCTGGGCAGCGGGTGTACACCGAGGGTCCGGCCTCAGTCGCTGCGCCCGGTCAGGCTGCGAAAACGCGCCAGATCGACGTCAAAGTGCTCGTACACGCTTTCCATTCGCGCATCCATCTCGGCCAGAGCGTCGCGCAGACGCCGGACTTCGGCCTGGGTGCTGCGGATGGACGAGGTGATCGTTTCGGGAACCGGCTCGGAGTTGCGTCGAAAGGACGCAGCCCTGGCGATGAGATCTTCAAAGCGCTGAACGGCGTGGTTGTAGGAAGTCTCGATCGTCCGGCGTTGATGCTGCATGGCCAGGATGCGCCCATCCCGGGTGTCGATGAGGTCCTGCTCGCTGCGATAGGCTGCCAGCAGCAGGCGGTCGCGCGCGGCCTGCGATTCCTGCTCGGCCAGCAGTTCCGCCTGCAGCGCAAGCCGGGCCGACTCCTCGGCCCGCTCTTCCGGGGTCATTGCCGGTGCGACCCGTTCCAGCACGCGCCCGTCGGGCGCGAGGCGTTCGTAGCCCAGGGCCCGGTATTGCTGCGGTACCGCATGACCGTAATGCACCTGACCTTCGTCGTCGGTCCAGCGGAACACCGACTGGGCCAGAGCATCACCAGCCAACAGCAGTCCAAGCACCAGGATGACAAAACCTGCTCTCATCGTCCTTCAGGCTCCGTGGCGTTCGCGGTAGGCGCGCATGGCCGCCAGCTGTTCGGCGTCTTCGCCGCGCTGGGCCAGCCACTCGATCAGGTCATCAAGGCACGCGATGCTGATGACCCCGAGGCCTTGATCAGCGACGGCCTGAACCGCGGATTTCCGGTCGGGACCGCGCTCCTGGCGATCCAGTGCAATGACGGCGGCGGCCGGCTCGGCACCGGCGGCGCGAATCAGCTCGATCGATTCGCCAATCGAGGTGCCGGCGGAGATCACATCATCAACGATCAGAACCCGTCCGCGCAGGTCGGCGCCGACCACGACACCGCCCTCGCCGTGGTCCTTGACTTCCTTGCGGTTGTAGGCGAACGGCAGGTTGCGTCCGTGCTCACGGGCCAGGGCGACGGCGACGGCCGCGGCCAGGGGAATGCCCTTGTAGGCCGGGCCGAACAGGCGGTCGAAATGAAGCTTGCTGTCGACCAGCGCATCGGCATAGCACCGGGCCAGTCGATCCAGGCCCTGGCCGTCGCAAAAGACGCCGGCATTGAAAAAATAGGGGCTGACCCGACCCGATTTGAGGGTGAACCGGCCGAACTGCAGCGCCCGATACTCGAGCGCCAGGTCCAGGAAGTCGCGTGTCCATGGATTCAACATGGTTGGCATTCTAGCGACACTTGGCACCCCATTGCCATGTTCGGCTTGTTTTCTGGTGCCCGGGTGTTGCGGCTCAGGACATGCAAAGAGTTACACTGGACGGGCGAGTCGACGCTTTGGCATCTCCGGCATCAGGACGCAGCGCATGGCATCCGAAGCGACCACGGGTCGAGCCGTCTTCGAGGCGACCGGCCTGACCAAGGTGTACCACATGGGCGAGGTTGCCATCCACGCCCTGCGCGGCGTGGACCTGGAGCTGCATGCCGGCGAACTGGTGGTCATGCTGGGCGCCTCCGGGTCCGGCAAGTCGACCCTGCTCAACATCATGGGCGGCCTGGACGTGGCCACCGAAGGGCGCCTGCGCTACCGTGACCAGGAACTGTCCGGGGCGAGCGAATCCGCACTGACCCGCTTCCGGCGCGAGCATGTCGGCTTCGTGTTCCAGTTCTACAACCTGATTCCATCGCTGACCGCGCGCGAGAACGTGGCCATTGCGACCGATATCGCCAGCAACCCGATGCGGCCGGCAGAGGCCCTGGACCTGGTCGGCCTGGGCGAACGGATGGATCATTTCCCGTCGCAGCTGTCCGGTGGTGAGCAGCAGCGCGTGGCCATCGCCCGGGCCATCGCCAAGCGACCGATGGTGCTGATGTGCGACGAGCCGACCGGCGCCCTGGACTCCGAGACCGGCATCCGCGTGCTCGAGGTCATCGAGCACATCAACCGCGAGCTCGACACCACCACCGCAATCATCACCCACAACGAGGTGATCGGCCAGATGGCCGACCGGGTCATTCGGTTGAGTGACGGCAAGGTGTCCGACATTCAGGTCAACGAGCATCGTCGCGCACCGTCCGAGCTGGCCTGGTAGGCGACCGTGCGCGCGCTTTCCATCAAGCTCTGGCGCGATCTCTGGCTGCAGAAAGGGCAGGCCGCAGCGATCGCCGCGGTCATTGGCGCCGGGGTCATGATCCTGGTCCTGGGCGCGACCAGCCTGGCCGCGGTGCGCGACTCGCAGCAGCGTTTTTACCAGGACTACCATTTCGCCGACGTGTTCGTCGACCTCAAGCGCGCGCCGGACCATGTCGCCGAGCGCCTGCGCGCCATAACCGGCGTACAGCAGGTCGAGGCCCGGGTCCAGGCGCCGGTTCGGCTGGAAGTCGAGGGCTTCGACGATCCCGTGCGCGGGCTGCTGGTCTCCATCCCGGACGGTCGTCAGCCGCTGGTCAACCGCCTGCACCTGCGCGAGGGCAGCCTGCCCGAGCCGGGCCGCGCCGACCAGGTGCTGCTCAACGAACCCTTCGCCGAAGCCCACGGCCTGCGTGCCGGCGATCGACTCAAAGCCATCATCAACGGTCGTCTCGAGACCTTGAGCGTCAGCGGTATTGCGCTGTCGCCGGAGTTCATCTACCAGGTCGGTCCGGCCGACATCCTGCCCGACTACGAGCGCTTCGGCGTGTTGTGGATGAATCGCCGCGCCCTGGCCCGCGCCTACGACATGGACGGGGCGTTCAACCACGTCGGCCTGACCCTGCAGGCCGGCGCGCAACCGCAAGCCGTGATCGGAGCCGTCGACGCCGCGCTGGCCCGTTACGGCGGGATCGGTGCCCACGATCGGGACGACCAGACCTCGCATTTCTTCGTGACCGAAAACCAGCAGCGCATGGGCGTGCTGGCGACCGTGCTGCCGGTGATTTTCCTCGGTGTGGCCGCGTTTCTGATCAACGTGCTGATGGGCCGAATCATCCGCACCCAGCGCCAGCAGATCGCCGTGCTCAAGGCCTTCGGTTACGGCAACGCCGAAGTGGCCGGACACTATCTGGCCTACGCCGGCCTGATCGCGTTGCTTGGTTCGGCGTTCGGCATCGCCCTGGGGGCCTGGGCGGCCGGCTGGCTGGCCGGCATCTACGCCGAGTATTTTCGTTTCCCGACCTGGCAGTTCCGGCTCGAGCCGAGGGTCCTGGCCCTGGGCATCGGGGTGGCTGCCGGGGCGGCGCTGATCGGCGCCTGGCGGGCCGTGGCCCGGGCCCTGGCCGAGCAGCCGGCCGAAGCCATGCGCCCGCCCATGCCGGAGAGTTTCCGGCGCGGCTGGCTGGAACGTTCGCACCTGGATCGACTGATCGACCAGCCGACCCGCATCATCCTGCGCAACCTCGGCCGGCATCGCTTCAAGGCCTCGATGTCTGCGCTGGGAATCGGGCTGTCGTGCGGCCTGGTTCTGCTCGGCAGCTACCAGTTCGGCTCGGTCAATCACATGATGGACATCCAGTACGGCAAGGTCTTGCTGATGGATGTCCATGCCAGTTTCACCGACCCCACGCCGGCGCGGGCGGTGGCCGAACTCAATGCCTTGCCCGGGGTGGTTCTGGTGGAGGCCTATCGCGCCGTACCGGTGCGGCTGCGGGTTGGAAGTCGCGAGCATCGCACCAGCTTGCGCGGGCTGGAGCCCACCCCGCGCCTGAACCAGTTGCTCGATGCCGCATATCGCCCCCAGACCCTGCCCGACGACGGCTTGGCCATGACCCGCTGGCTGGCCGAGGACCTGGGCCTGCGCCCGGGTGACCTGGTCGAAATCGAGGTCATGGAGGGGCACCGGCGTGTACTGGACGTGCCGCTGGTCCAGTTGGTCGACGAACCCTTCGGCGCCGGCGCCTACATGGAGCGGCGCGCCCTGAACCGATTGCTGCGCGAGGGCCCGGCGATCAGCGGGGTCTGGCTGTTGACCGACCGCGCCCTCGAGGCCGAGCTGTTCGATCGCCTGTGGGAACATCCGCGCGTGGCCAGCATCGGCCTGATCGCGCAAGCCGAGCAGAATATCCGCGACTACCTCAACGAAACCTTTCTTGGCTTCATGGGGATTCTGCTGTTGCTGGCCGCCACCGTCGCATTTGCCGTGGTCTACAACAACGCGCGCATCGCGTTTGCCGAGCGCGAGCGCGAGCTGGCCTCGCTGCGCGTGCTCGGCTACACCCGGGCCGAAGTGGCCTGGATCCTGATCGGCGAGATGGTCGTGCTGGTCGCACTCGCCATCCCGATCGGCTGGCTGGTCGGCACCGGCCTGGCCTGGGCGGCCAACCGGGCGATGGCCAGCGAGATGTTCCGGCTGCCGTTCGTCCTGTCGCCGGGGATCTACGCCTTCTCCGCCCTGGCCGTGATTGTGGCCGCAGCGGCCTCGGTGTGGCTGATTGGCCGGCGCCTGAACCGCCTGGACATGGTGTCGGCCCTGAAAACCGAATAGGATTTTCCACATGAGCAAGACCAAGAAACTGTTCCTGATCCTGGCTGCCCTGGTCGTGGCCGTTTTGATCGTCGTGGCGCTGCGTCCGGCCCCGGTCTCGGTCAGCGCATTCGAGGTGGTCGCCGAGCCGTTTGCCGACTACGTCGAAGACGAGGGAAGAACCGGCCTGCGCGAGACCTACACTGTCTCGGCGCCGATCGGCGGTTTCCTGCGCCGGGTCGAGCCCGAGCCGGGCGATCCGGTCGATGCCGGCGATGTCCTGTTCCGAATCGAGCCCAGCCCCGCTCCTGCGCTCGATGCCCGAGCCCGCGAGCAGGCACGCGAGACCCTGCAAGCGGCCCGGGCCCGTCTCCAGGCCGCCGAGGCCGAGCACGAGAATGCCCGGGCCGAGGCGCGTTTCGCCGCCAACGAGTACGAGCGCCAGCAGGCCCTGTACGAGCGTAGCCTGGTCTCGGCCACCGAAATGGATCGTGCCTTGAGCGCGCGCGACCGGTCCCGCTCGGCCGAGCGGGCCGCCGGTGCGGCGGTCGAGGCGGCCCGGTTCGAGGTCGAGAACGCGCGTGCCGTGCTCGAGATCACGGAAGGCGAACGCAGCCCGGACGAGGAGCGGGTGCTGTCGGTGGCCGCGCCCGTGGCCGGTGTGATCCTGCGCCGCGATCGCTGCTGCGAGGGGGTGGTCCAGGCTGGCGAGCGCATCCTCGAGATCGGCAACCTCGACGACCTGGAAATCCAGGTCGATCTGCTGAGCATGGACGCGGTGCGCGTGCGCCCCGACATGCGCGTCGAGATCGAGCGCTGGGGCGGCGAAACCGTGCTCGAAGGCCGCGTGCGTCGGGTCGAGCCGGCCGGCTTTCGCCAGGTTTCGGCCCTGGGCGTGGAGGAACAGCGCGTGCCGGTGCGGGTTCAGCTGATTTCGGAGCGCGAGCGTTGGGAAGGGCTTGGCGAGGGCTACCGGGTCGAAGCCCGCTTCATCCTGTGGGAAGACGAATCCGTGGTCCAGGTGCCGTCAAGTGCGCTGTTCCGTCGCAACGGCGACTGGCACGTCTACGTGATCGAAAACGACCGGGCGCGCGCCCGGGCGGTCGAGCCGGGGCGCCGCAGCGGCCTGCGCACTCAGATCCTGGAAGGCCTCGAGCCCGGCGAAGTGGTCATCGCCCATCCGGCCGATCACCACCGCGACGGCATGCGCGTCGATGCGTCTTCTTGAGCGGCGCTTCAGGCGGAATCGTTCACAAGCAGGCGGCGCAGTCGCCGTGCTGACCGGCGGCGGTTTTTCAGCGACCAAAGGGTAAACGGCATTCGTGCAACCGCCGCGGTATCGGTCAGCCAGCTGCGGGTGCGCAGGTAGGCGACCTGGGCGGAGGCCTTGGCCGGCAGGATGGTCTGCAGATACAGGTTTTCAGGCTGGGCCTGGCCGCTCAGCACCTCGTCTTCGGCCAGGAAGTCGCCGGCCACCGGATCGACCAGGCCCGGCGGCACGGAGAAAAGGATCTCGCGCTGCATCGGGGTCAGGGCGTCGGCATGGCTGGGCTGAATGGGTCTGGGGCCGACCAGGCTCATCTGGCCGGCAAGGACGTTCAACAGCTGCGGCAGTTCGTCGAGCCGCCAGCGCCTGAGCCAGGCGCCGCAGCGCACGATGCGCTCGTCGTCCTCGGCGGCCACGCTGCTCCCGTTGCCGGAGCCAATCGCCAGGGTCCGGAATTTCAGCTGCTCGAACGGGCGTTCGTTCAGTCCGAGGCGCGCATCACGATGCAATACCGGTCGCCCGTCGGCCCAGCCGACCAGAACGGCGAGCATCAGCAGAATGGGCGACAGCAACAGCAACGCCAGTCCACTCAGCGCAACATCCAGCATCCGCCGCAGCCGGCCGGTCCGCGCGCGCATGGCGGGCTCAGCCGACCGCGGCACCGATGGTCGTGCCGATCGAGTAGACGACAAAGGTGATCAGGGCCATCGGTTGAACCGGCTTGTGGCGATGAAAGGTCTGCGGATCGGCAAGCGTCCAGTAGCTTGCGAGGACAGCGGGCGGAATCGCCAGCAGACCCAGCCAGACCAGTGGCGAAACCTCGATGAGCAGCGGCAGAATCACCAGCATGAGGAAGGCCGTCGCATAGATCAGGGGCAGAGCGATGGCCGCGCGTTCCTTGCCCAGCACGACCACCAGGTTGCGTTTGTCGCTGGCCCGGTCGGCTTCGTAGTCGGGAAACTGGTTGACCCACAGAAAAGCGGCGATCAGGATGCCAAGCGGCAGTGACAGCCAGATCACCCCGGTCCCGAACGAGTGGGTCATCAGCATGTAGGTGGCAAGGGCGATGAGCGGGCCATAGCATATGACCACGGCCAGTTCCCCCAGGCCCCGGTAGACCAGTTGCAATGGGGGGCCGTGGTAGGACCAGCCGACCACCAGTCCGACAACGCCGACCCAGAACAGCGCCGGTTCCCGGAAAAACACCATGACCGCGCCCAGCGCCAGCCCGCCCAGAGTAAAGCCGATGGCGATGCCCCAGGTTTGCTGCCGGGTCAGCAGTTCATCGACCATGACGCGTTTGCCGCCGGAAAAATCGGTGCGGTCCTCGGGGCGGACCCGCAGGTCCGTGCCCGAGTCGTAGTCATACACCTCGCCCCAGGCGTTTTTCGCGACTTCCATGCAGAACATCGCAATGCCGAGCACCAACAGCCATGGCCATGAAAACCCGGGATGCCCGGCAGCCATTCCGGCGCCGATTGCCATCGACGCGGCCGAAGTGATGCTGATTTTTGGATCGGCTAGCCGCCAGAGACCGGTCCGATAGTCGGGGTTCATCTCAACTCCTCATGCAGTCTTGCCATGGTCTGCGATCCGGTCGGTTGCGCCTGGTGCTGCCGCGCCACCCGGTATTGCAGCAGCGAAGGGGTTTTCATGTGTTCTCCCATGATCGTTCATCATGGTCAGCGCGGCGTTACCATAGCGCCTCAAGGACTCCGAATCGATTCAATGCGCATTCTCACCTTAAATGCCAACGGCATCCGTGCGGCCGCCCGCAAGGGCTTTTTCGACTGGTTGCCGGCCCAGAACGCCGACTTCGTCTGCATCCAGGAAACCAAGGCCCAACTGCCGCAGCTGGTCGACCGGGGGTTTTTCCCCGCCGGCTACCACTGTTTTTACCACGATGCGGAGAAAAAAGGCTACTCCGGCGTGGCCCTGTACTCCCGTCTCCAGCCCGACCAGGTGACCTACGGTCTGGGCTGGGAGGAGTTCGATCGCGAGGGACGCTGGCTGCGGGCCGACTTCGGAAACTTGAGCGTCATTTCGCTCTACCTGCCGTCGGGGACCTCAAAAGACCAGCGTCAGCAGTTCAAGTATCGCTGCATGGATCATTTCAAGCCAATGCTTGCCCGAATGGCCGCCGACGGCCGCGACTACGTGATCTGCGGCGACTGGAACATCGCCCACAAGGAAATCGACCTGAAGAACTGGAAGGCCAACCGCAAGAATTCCGGCTTTCTGCCCGAAGAGCGCGCCTGGATGGACGAGGTGTTCGGTCCCGTCGGCCTGGTCGATGCCTTCCGCGTGGTCGATCCGCGCCCGGATCGCTACACCTGGTGGTCCAACCGCGGCCGGGCCTGGGACAACAACGTGGGCTGGCGGATCGACTACCACGTCGTCAGCCAGGGACTCAAAGATCGGGTGCGGGGCGCCGAGATCTACGTCGAGGGGCGCTTTTCCGATCATGCGCCGCTGATCCTCGATTATGCCGACTGAACAAGCGACCCCGCGCCGCAGCTGGCGCGACGCCTGGGCGGTCTACACCCGCCCGACCGTGCTGC
>REEW01000090.1 GCA_007694885.1 Wenzhouxiangella sp.
GCCCGAAACCAGGCCCACAGCATGCGTACTGCGGCGGCACACAGCTAATCGAACAGCCTCCGGCCGAGATTGGGCCGATCCCTCCAAAATCGATGCTGCAGGACGTCGCGCCGGGGCCGCCGGACTGACACCACAGGACCGATTGCGTGGATGCCTCTGGTTCGGAAACCAGCAACGGGTGCTCGAAGCCTTCACGAACTTCAGGAGAATCCAGGGGCGTTCCAGAAGGCAAAGTGCTGCGCCAGAGTGCCGCGGCAGGATAGATCTGGTTGTTCAGGTATTGCTCAAGCTCTCGCGTTGTCATCGTGCATGCGCCACTATCGACGAAAAACGTCAAGGTGGTCTTGCGGGCATCATCAACGAACAGTTCGATTTCGTGGTACCAGGTTGCCCGCCGTTCCAGAACGGTGATCGGCACCGGCGTTTCGTCTTCGGGCAACAAACCCGCCTCGAAGGGCCCGGCTTCCCGGAAAAAAGCGATCCTGAACAATTCGACGTCTCTACCCCTCTCGGCAGGTTCCAGGACTAGCTGGACCGTTTGATCCTCATCCAGACTCAACAATCCATGCCCGTGGTAGTACCTTGCCTTCTCGAAGACGTGCCCGCCGCTGGGGCCGCACGTGCTGGCTTCCGACGCGGCCAGGAGCGGCGGTGAAATGGCCATTGCCGACATCGTCGCGAGACCGACCAGCAGGCCTCGCAACCGCAGGCCTGGATCGGACCGGTGGCTTGGCGGGCCGGCCAGCCGCCGGACGGCCGGGATCGCGACCCGCTTGACAGTTCGCAGAGACTTCAGTGACAACGACCGGAACATCGGTCTCATCGATGGGTGCCTGTTCGCCATGTGTTTTTACCTCTCCCCAGTATTGATAGCGTAGATTCAACTGACGGGACGTTCTTTGCCTATTCCAGCATGGGTGAGACTGGCCTGCCCTGGCCATTCGATCAAGAAGAATTCGCCTTCCGATCCTGTAGGAAAAATCTTATCGAGCATCAAAGATTTCTTACCGAGTTCCCGCACTCCGTGGTCCACGAGAAGACAGGGCGATGATCCGTGTGAAATGACCATATTGGCCGGTTCCGAATGGCTGATTTCCTACAGCGAGCCGGGCATCTTTGCGATAGCCGCTACCGCCGGTCTGGCCCACACTTCAAGGCAGTCTTGACCTCCTGCCGAACCCCATGGGACTGGCCACCATCCACTCACGCGCCCAGGTCGGCATCGACGCCCCGGAAGTGATCGTCGAGGTCCACCTTGGCCCCGGCCTGCCCGGCTTCGGCATCGTCGGCCTGCCGGAAACGGCGGTGCGCGAGAGCAAGGACCGGGTGCGCGCGGCCATGGACAATGCCGGCTTCAAGCGCCCGCAGTGGAAAACCACGATCTCGCTCGCCCCGGCCGATCTGCCCAAGGAGGGCGCGCGCTTCGACCTGCCCATCGTCCTGGGCGTGCTGGCCGCTTCCGGACAGCTCAAGAACGGCGACCTCCAGGGCTGGGAGTTTCTCGGCGAGCTGGCCCTGGACGGCAGCCTGCGCCCGGTCAAGGGCTCGCTGCCGGCCATCCTGAAGGCGCGCGCTGCCGGCCGCCGCCTGGTGTTGCCGGCCGCCAACGCCGAGGAGGCCAGCCTGGTCAGCGATGCCGAGGTCTTTCTGGCCGGGCATTTGACCGAAGTGGTGGCCGCGCTCAACGGCACCGCACAATTGGCCCGGCCCGAGCCGGTCGCCGCCGTTGCCGACGAGGCGATCCTGGACCTGTACGACGTCATCGGCCAGCACCGCGCCCGCCGCGCCCTGGAGATCTGTGCCGCCGGCGGTCACAACCTCCTGTTTATCGGACCGCCGGGCAGCGGCAAGACCTTGCTGGCCTCGCGCCTGCCCGGCATTTTGCCGTCGATGAACGAAGAAGAGGCCCTGGAGGCCGCGGCCGTGGCCTCCGTCGCCGGCCTCGAACTGGAGCCGGCGCGCTGGCGCACGCGGCGTTTCCGAAGCCCGCACCACACCGCCTCGGGCATCGCCCTGGTCGGCGGGGGCTCGAAACCGCGCCCCGGAGAAATCTCGCTGGCCCACGCCGGCGTGCTGTTTCTTGACGAACTGCCGGAGTTCAGCAGGCACGTGCTGGAAGTGTTGCGCGAGCCGCTGGAGTCGGGCCGCATCCTGATCTCGCGCGCGGCCCTGCAGGCGGAATTCCCGGCCCGGTTTCAGCTGGTGGCTGCCATGAATCCCTGCCCCTGCGGTTATGCCGGCGACCCGTCCGGGCGCTGCACCTGCACGCCCGATCAGGTTCGGCGCTACCGCGACCGCATCTCCGGCCCGCTGCTCGATCGCATCGATCTGCACGTGGAGGTGCCGCGCCAATCGCTCAACGGCCAGGAACCGGGCGAGCCTTCGGCGGCGGTCCGGGCGCGGGTGATGGCCGCGCGCGAGCGTCAGGCAACGCGCGGCGCGGTCAACGCGCGTCTGGATGTCGCCGGCATTCGCAGCCACTGCGCCCTGCCAGCCAAAACCGCGCATTTTCTCGAGCAGGCCTGCGAACGCCTGCAGCTGTCGGCGCGCGCCCATCACCGCATCCTGCGCGTGGCCCGGACCATCGCCGACCTTGACGGCCAGGCCAACGTCGATCTGACGCATTTGAGCGAAGCGATCGGCTACCGCCAGCTCGACCGCGGCAGCGCCTGAGTCACACCGACGCCCGGGCTGACCGGCGCCGGCCATGGAACAGGGATCCGGCTTTTCTCGACGCGCCATGGCCGCGCGAATTCTCATCTGCTGCAATTCACCAATCTTGACAACTTCCGTTTTCCCGCATCGCATATCCTTAGTGGGAATCCCGATGGAGGGTCAAGCTGATTCCGAACGAGCGCATGCAGACTTCAGACAACCGGGACGTTACGATAGTACGTTCATGAGCTGGCAACCCTTTTTGCTGCGAAACACCATCCTCTGTCTGCTGCTGGCGCTGGGCGGGCAAGTGGCTGTGGCCGCACCCGTGGTCACCGAAATCTCCGGCGTGGACGGCGCCGAGTTGGCCAATGTGCGTGCGCACTTGTCGCTGGTCCAGGCCGAGAACCTGGAAACGATCTCGGTCTGGCGCCTCCGCCAGATGACCAGCGACGCCCGCGACGAAGTGCGCGAAGCGCTGCGGCCGTTCGGCTACTATCGGCCGCGCGTCGATGTCCGCATGACCGAACCCGAGAGCGACGACGAACCCTGGCGGGTGCGCGTCCGGATCGACCCGGGCTCGCCGGTGACGATTTCCCGGGCCGATCTGCGCATCAGCGGCGAGGGCGCCGACGACGACGAAATCGAACAGTGGCGCCGGGACTGGCCGCTGCCCGAAGGCAGCGTCCTCCATCATCCGACCTGGGAAACCGCCTGGCGCAGCCTGGTCGACATCGCCGATACCCGTGGCTACTTCGACCATCGGTTCCGCCAGCGCCGGGTTGTGGTCGACCCGGACCGCGACCAGGCCGAGATCGACCTGCATTTCGACAGCGGACAGCGCTACCGCTTTGGAGGCTTCGAGGCCGAGCCGCTGCCCTTCGCGGATCGCCTGCTTCGGCGCCTGAACATCATCGAGCCCGGCGAGGACTACACGCGCCAACGCGTCGACGAGCAGCGCGAGGTACTGGCCCGATCCGGCCTGTTCGATCGTATCGTGGTCGAGGAGCGGCGCGATGCCGAAACGGGTACGGTCGATCTGACCTACCGTCTCAATCCGCGCCCGCCCAACTCGTATCGAGCCACCGTGGGCTTCGGCACCGACACCGGTGCCCGCCTGCAGCTGGGCTGGATTCGTCACTACCTGTCCTCGCGCGGCAACCGCCTGGATTCCGGCTTCGGCGTACAGCAAAGCGACAGCGAGTACGTTTTGCGCTCCGAGTATCTGCATCCGCGCGGCAGCGACCCGGGCGACTTCCTGACCGCCAGCGCCCTGCTGCGACGTCAACAGGACAACTTCCGCTTCAGCGACGAGGACAAGCGCGAGGCGATCTTCGACTCGTTCAGCGGCCGCCGCGAACAGGTTGAACTGCGCTTCGGCCGGCTCGAGGAGCGGCTGTTCTTCCAGGACCGCTTCCAGGCCCTGGAAGAACGCCTGTTCGTGGCGGTCCTCAACGAATCCTTCGACGCCTTCAGGGAGGCGCGCTTCAGCGAGGAAAACGAAGCCCTGCTGGAGGCCAATCCAGCCCTGGAAGATCTGCTCAAGACCGAGACCAACACCCTCGCCCTGGGCGCCGAATGGCGCCTGCCCAACATCACCGGGACCGGCTTTTTCACCGAAGGCCAGATCGTTGAAGCGCGTCTGCTGGCCGCCCATGAATCGGTCGCCTCCGACGTCAGCTTCGCCCAGGCCTACGTGCGCGGGCGCTGGCACCACCTGCTCACGGATCGCCACAAGATCCTTCTCAGCGGTGAAATCGGCTACACCGAGGCCGACACGATCGAACTCGACCTGGCCCTGGACGATCGTTTCCTGAACCTCTCGATCACCGAACTGCCCGAACGCTATCGCTTCAAGACCGGCGGCGACCGGACCGTGCGCGGCTACGGTTTCGAGACCCTGAGCACCAACCGCAACGGGGCCAACCACATCCTGACCGCCTCGGTCGAATACGAATACCGGTTTGGAGAAAACTGGTCGCTGGCCGCCTTTTACGACGTCGGCAACGCCTTCAATGACTGGAACGAGCGCAAGCTCAAGCGCGGCGTGGGGGCCGGCTTTCGCTGGTATACCGTGATCGGCCCGATCCAGGTGGACATCGCCCAGGCCCTGGACGATATCGACACGCCCTGGCGCCTGCACTTCAGCATCGGGACCCGACTGCTATGAAAAAGCTTCTGATCATCGCTGTCAGCCTGCTGCTGATCCTGATCCTGCTGACCGTGTCCGGATGGTGGTGGCTGACCGCGACCCAGCCGGGCGCGAACTGGCTTCTCAACCGGGCGGCGGGGGCTGCGCCGTCGCTGGAGTGGGAACGCCTGGAAGGTAATTTGCGCGAAGGGCTGGTGCTCGAAGGGATCACGCTGGACGAGGCCGGGACGGCCGTCGACATCGAACGGCTGGAGCTGGCCGTTCGAATTCATCTTCCACCCTCGCCGAGGGTGGACGTGCACTGGCTGCGGGTGTTCGACACCAACCTGCACCTGCCGCCCGCGGAGGACCCGGTGCCGGAGCCTGAACCGGTGACGCTGCCGGACCTGTCCAGCCCGATCGAAATCCGCGTGCGCGAATTCCTGGTCGAGACGCTGACGGTCCACCTGTCGGACGCCGAAGCCGAACCGGTCCGGGTCGACCGCCTTGCCCTCTCTGCCAGCTATTTCGACCGTCTCCAGCTGGACTCGCTGGCGTTGACCCTGCCCGAACTGGAGGCAGGCCTGAGCGGCCACTGGGGGCTGGATGCGCCGTTCGGCGGCGAACTGGATTTCGACGCCCGGTACCGGATTCAGCCGGATCTCGAACAGCGGCTCATGGCCCGGATCCATGGCGACCTGGACGCCCTGGTGATCGATATCGACGCGCAGGGCCCGGCGACCAAAAGCGGTCGAATCGAACTGGACAAGGTCCTCAGCGAACCCGCTTTCCAGATCGAGCTGTCCGGTGACCTGGGCAACTGGCCGGGTCTCGACGTGGCGCTGGAGGGTCTGGAGGTCAGCGGCCAGGGCCGGCTTGAAAACTGGGAGCTCGAGCTCGCCGGACGGGCCGTGGGGCCCGACATACCCGACAATCAGTGGCGCTTCACCCTGGGCGGAAATCTCGAAGAAGTCGAGATTCGCCGCGGCCGGGTCGATGTCCTGGACGGTCATGTCGATCTCGGCGGCCAGGCCCGACTTGCCGATGGCCCGCAAGCCCGGCTCAATGTTGGCCTGCACGAACTGGACCTGACCTCGCTGTACCCGGACTGGCCGGATCAGGCCCTGCTCGAAGGCCGCTTCGATCTGGACGCCACACCGGAACGGCTGGTCGTCAACGGCCTCTCGATCAGCGCGCCTCCTTCGCCGATGAGCCTGACCGGACAGGCGAGCTGGGTGCTCGACAGCGACGAGCTGGACCTGGACCTGCGCTGGAACGACCTGAACTGGCCACCGGTACTGGATGACACCGAGCCCCTGTTTGGCAGCGAGTCGGGCTCGGTCCGACTGACCGGGCTCCTGAGCGACTGGCGGCTCGAGCTTGAAGCCGTGCTGCGATTCCTCGACCAGCCCGAAACCCGGGTCGAGGCTTCGGCCAGCGGCAGCCAGGCGGGCGCCAACATCCGCAGGCTGGCGCTGGACGCCGGCACGGCCGGAACGCTTCTGGCCAGCGGTGCCGTCGCCTGGGATCCGGAACCGGCCGGTGAGCTCGACCTGCGCCTGGACGAGTTCGATCCGGCCTGGTTTGCACCGGATTTTCCCGGTCGGCTGAACGCCGAGCTGACGCTCGTCGCCCGATCGCCAAGCCAGTTGCACATTGATCTGCGGCGGCTCGACGGCGTGGTCCGCGACCAGGTGGTAAGCGGCAGCGGCCAGCTGGAGATCGACGACGAGGCGGCCCGCGGCGGGCAGCTCAGCCTGCAGGCCGGCGACAACGCGCTCACGCTGTCCAGCGATGAGGGCCAGGTCTGGCTCATAGGGCTTCAGGCCGACGCCCTCAACCAGCTCCTCCCCGAGCTCAGCGGTCAGTTGAGCGCCGAGGGTCGCATCGATCTCGAACCCGGCGAAGTCCGTCTCGAAGCCGACCTGTCCGAGGCCGGCTGGGGCGAGATCACGGTCCATGGCGCCCACCTGGAAACAGCCTTCGACTGGAAAGCCGAGCGACCCGGCGGACAACTGCGCCTGAGTCTGGACGACCTCGATCTCAACCCCTGGGAGCGGGTCGATCAGCTGGAGTTGAACATCGACGGCGACTGCCTGGCCCACACTGCGCGCCTGAACCTGGCCGGCAGCCGCGGCAACGTCGACCTCGGCGCTCGTGGAGCCCTCGACAGTTGCGCGCTGGACGACCTGTCGGTCTGGGCCGGCGCCATCGAGAACCTGTTGATCGGCGACACCGCGGCCGGCGACTGGGAACTGAACCAGCCGCTGGAGCTGACGGTATCCGCGGACCGGATCCAGGCCAGCCGGGGCTGCCTGACCGATGCCGGCGAACGGCACGGCCGAATCTGCCTGCGCGCGCTGGATCTTGGCCTGGCCGAGTCCAGCCGGGTCGAGGTCGGTATCGAAGAGGTGCCGATGGACCTGCTGCTGATTCCGCTCGACCCGGTGTTCAGTCTCACCACCCCGCTGTCGGGCGAGCTCGAGGCTGCCTGGGATGTTGCCGAGGGTTTGCAGCGGATCAGCGGATTCCTGGAACTGGGTGCGGGCGCCCTCAAACCCCTGGGAACCGACGACAGCCTGCTGGATCTGGAATCGATCCGGCTGGATTTACTGCCCGAACCGGACTTTCTGCGCATCACCCTGGATGCCGCGCTCGAGGGCGACAGTCGACTGACCGGACAAGCCCAGCTGGTCGATCTGAACGACCTGTCGTCGGCAACGCTGGATGCCCGGGCCCGCCTGAACCTGCCCGATATCGGCGTGTTCAACCGCCTGGTCACCGAGCTCGACGATCTTGGCGGCCGCCTGACCGGCGAGATGCAGCTCAGCGGTGCCCTGCTCGGCCCCAGCCTGGATGGCCAGATGCGCCTGGACGACGGCCATCTCGTTCACGCCCCGCTGGGGCTGAGGGTCGAAGACCTGACCCTGGCCCTGGACGGCACCCAGGAGCAGGCCAGCCTCAGCGGCCATATGCGCAGCGGCGACGGCAGTCTCGAGATCAGCGGCGACCTGGAACTGATCGAGAACCAGTGGCAGCTCGACACCTCCATCGAGGGCGATCGCTTCCAGTTCGCTGACGTCAGCTGGCTGCGTTTGAGCGCCAGTCCGACGATCCGGCTGCAGCGCTCCGGCGAAGGTCTGCTCACCCTGGACGGCGACGTTCAGATCGACCGGCTGCGCGCCGGCATGCCGCCGGGTGCCGAGCAGCGCGTCAATGCCTCAGCCGATGTGCGCGTCCGGGGCGAAACCGAGGAGGACGAAATCGCGTCGGAACTCGCCGAGGTCCTGCAGGGCCGTCTCGGCCTGGACCTGGGCGATGATGCCCGCCTGTCGGCGCTGGGTATGCAGGCCCGGCTGGCCGGCGACCTGGAAATGACGTGGAACCGCCAGAGCCTGGAACCACGCGCGCGCGGGGTGATCCGGATTCCGGAAGGCTCGTACCGGGCCTACGGCCAGAACCTGGAAATCGATGACGGTGAGATCGTCTTTACCGGCCACGCCATCGACAATCCCAGCCTGAACATCGAGGCAGTGCGCGACATCTTCGGCGATCCCCAGGTCGAGACCGCCGGGGTGCGCATCCGCGGCAACGCCCGCGATCCGCGCATCACCCTGTTCACCGAACCGCCGACCAGCGAAGAAAAAGCCCTGGCCTACGTGGTCACCGGGGCCGATTTCGACCACGCCAGCGGCCAGGCCGCGATCAGCCTCGGCTTTTACCTGCTGCCGCGGCTGTTCGTCAGCTACGGCATCGGCCTGTTCGAGGCCGGCAACGTGCTCTCTGGCCGCTACGAGCTTTCACAGCGCTGGGGCGTGCGCGTGGTCTCCGGCGAGCGCGACACCGGCGTTGACCTCAGCTACGCCGTGGATCGATGACCGGCATCGGCCCGTCGGGGCCGGATGATCCGGCCTGACGGTTTCGGGATCAGTCGCCCGGCCCGTAGGCGTAGTCGCCGCCGCGCCGCAGCGCCTCGCGGTAGGCTTCGCGGGCCTGGAACCGCTCGACAAAGGCGATGATGGCCGGATAAGCCTCCGAAATCGTACCCTGCGACAGGGCGGCTTCCAGCGGAAAGCTCATCTGGATATCGGCCGCCGAGATCTCGTCGCCGCCGAACCACTGGTGTTCGGCCAGGTGGCGGTCGACGTAGCCGAAGTGGGTCGTGATCTGCTGGTTGATGAAGGCGTTGTCGACTTCGTCGGCGATCTTGCGCAGGATCGGCCGGATGAAAAACGGACCCGGCCCCTTGCGGATCCTGTCAAAGACCAGCTTCAGCAGCAGCGGCGGCATCAGGGAGCCTTCGGCGTAGTGCATCCAGTAGGCGAAGCGCCAGTAGCCTTCGTCCCCGGGCTCGGGCGCCCACTGCTTGTCGCCGTAGGTCCGCGCCAGGTACTCGATGATCACGCCGGATTCGGCGTAGGTCTCGCCCTGGTCGGTGATCACCGGCGACTTGCCCAGCGGATGCACCTTGCGCAGGGACTCCGGCGCCAGCGAAGTCTTGGCGTCGCGCTCGTAGCGCTTGATGCGGTACTCCACGCCCAGTTCCTCGAGCAACCACAGGACGCGCTGCGAGCGTGAATCTTCGAGATGGTGAACGACGACCATGTCAAATGCCTCCAGGCCTTGGGTTGAGTTCAATTCTCATGCTCGCACACTTGGCGTGACGCGGGCACAAGACCCGATCGTTCTTGACCCGACCCACGGCCTGCATGATCGGGGCCGGCGAATTTCGAGGTCGCCGCAGCTGTCATACTCTTTCACCAAGCCATCGAAATCGGAACCAAGGTAATCAACATGAAAGGACTCGCAACCCGGCCCGGCTCACGCGTACTGTCCGGCGTCGTGATCGTCGGGCTCGCCCTCATGGTCAGCGCCTGCAACGACGCACCACCACCGGCCGAGCCGCCCGAGCCGCAGTCCATGCCAATGACCGAACCCCCCGCCGATCAGCCCGATACGGGACCGGCCGAAAGGATCGCCGTGCAAGATCTCGCCGAGCGCCTGGAGATTCCGGCCGAGACGATCGAAGTCCGCAGCGCCCGCGCGGTCACCTGGCCCGACGGGGCCATCGGCTGCCCGCAGCCCGACGGCATGTACACCCAGGCGCTGGTCGAAGGACTGCAGATCGTGCTGGCCGCAAACGATCAGGAATTCCACTACCACGCCGGCGGCGGCCGGGAACCCTTCCTGTGCCCTGAAGAGCGCCGCCAGATGCCGATCGGGCCGGGACGCGCCCAGCCCCAATGATCTGTTGCACCCTGCCGCCCTTGCGGTTCGGGCCGACGACATGGCCTTGCCGCAACCAGTCGTAGTCTCCCGACCATGACAAATTGGCGGATTCTCTTGGCAGGGGCGGTCATGCTGGCCGGGTTGAGCGGCTGCGGTGTCCGCACCGCCTACAACAACCTGGACTGGCTGACCGTTCGCTGGGTCAATCAGCAGGTCACCCTGAACGGCGACCAGCGCCAGATGCTGCGCGAGTTTCTCGACGAACAACTGGTCTGGCACTGCGCCACCCAGCTGCCCGGATACCAGGCCTGGATCGACGAAATCCGCATGGACCTGCTGGCCTATCGACTGGATCGGGATCGGCTGGCCGACCACGGCCGGACCGCTGCCGGTTTCGGACGCGTGCTCAGCGAACGCAGCATTCCCATCCTGGTCGACCTGGCCGCCTCGCTCGACGATGATCAGGTCGAGGAAGTCCTGGCAGCGTTCGCGGAGGGCACGGAAGAGGTGCGGGTTGCCGTCGAAGAAAAAACCCCGGAGGAGTTGTCAGCCGATCGACTGGAATCCATGGAGCGTGCCCTGCGGCGCACGATGGGCAGGACCAACTCGGCCCAGCAGCAACGGCTGCAGAGCTGGGCCGCTTCGGTTACCGCAACCCAGCCCCATCACCTCCGTCAGCGAATTTACTGGCAGGATCGTCTGGCCACAGCGCTGGAACGGCGCGACGATCGGTCTTTTCTGGAAGGAGAAATGGCCGCCTTCTTGCGTCCTGAATCGGCCTGGTCCGACGAGTATCGAGCCATCATGGAAAACAATCGCGGGTTGACGCTGGACGCTCTGGAAGAGGTGCTAGAGCTTGCAGACCAGCGCCACCTCAATCGACTCTCGGCTCGTCTGCACGGACTCAAGCGCGATATCGAGCGCTTGAGCTGCGAGGGGGAGGCGCCGCCGGAACTGTTGGCGGCCGCCGATTCAGCTTGACGAAAGCGGCCCTTCGGGCAGCAGCATCTTCATACCCGCCTCCAGCGAGGCGACCCGTTCTTCCAGCGCCGCCAGGCGCTTCTCGATGCCCGCATCCTCCGACGGCTCAACGCGTTCAGCGACATCGGCTCGGCGTGTCCCGACGTCCACCGGCCCGGACAGAAGCTGGGCATAGCGGTCCTCACGCTGACCCGGACCGCGCGGCAACAACACGACCAGCGGGTTTTCACGCCCGGTCATTCGTTCCAGGCAGTAGCGAACCTCGTCCAGGTCGTCGAAGCGGTGGAGACGCTCGCTGCGGGCGAACAACTCGGCCAGGGTCTGCGGTCCGCGCAGCAGCAGCAGACCCAGCAGAACGCGCTGTGGCGGCGTCAGGGAAAGCCCGGCATCGGCAAGATGCGCATAACGGGTGGCGCGCGCGCCGAACTCACTCCGGACCAGTCCGCGCTGCTCAAGCCGGCGCAAGGCCTGGCCGACCCGACCCGGATCCAGCTTCATCACCGGATGGCGGCTGGTCTTCTGGTTGGCCGCGGTCACGCAGGCGTTCTGAGTCAGCG
Source organism: Wenzhouxiangella sp. (assembly GCA_007694885.1). GTDB lineage: Bacteria > Pseudomonadota > Gammaproteobacteria > Xanthomonadales > Wenzhouxiangellaceae > Wenzhouxiangella. The sequence continues at coordinate 11,554 of REEW01000090.1, forward strand.
GGTAAGCCTCGGGCGTGGTCGCCTCTTTTTCAATCAGACAACCGAGAATTCGTGCCTCTTCCATGCTCAAGGGAGGGTCGAGCGGGCAGTCGGCAGTGGGTGTGTTTTCTTCAGTCATCGGAGTCCCGTGCAATCGTTGTTGCGTCATTCTGATTCACGAGTGTAGGCAGTCCATTGGCGCTGTAACCAGACCCAGATCAAAAAACCCCGCTCGAGAGCGGGGTTTTTCGTCTTCTCCAGTGGAGAAAAATGGATCAGGCAGGTTGTACGTTCGCTGCCTGCGGACCCTTCGGGCCATCCTGAATGTCGAATTCGACCTTCTGGCCTTCGGCCAGCGTCTTGAACCCGGAACCCGAGATAGCGCTGAAATGTACGAATACGTCCTTGCCACCATCATCCTGACTGATGAAACCAAAACCCTTCGCCTCGTTGAACCACTTGACGGAACCTGTTGCCATGTTTCTAACTACCTTGTAAATTGCTAAAAGAGAATGCGCTTGCAGTGTATGGGGGGAGTTTCGGAGGTAAACCGGAAGGGAAAAACGACCTGAACGCTCTCTGCCATATTCTACAGGCCGTCGGAGTATATCGCAGACTGCGGCCAATTGCCAGCATCTTGTTCAATCTTCGTGATCCGCCGCTTGCCCGGCGCCGCCGGCGCTGTCGCTTTCCAGGGTTTTTTGAAGCTCGGCCGCAAGCCGCGCCACGGCTTCCTGGCCGCCCTGCATCGACCCGTCGGCCGGATTGAGGCTGGACCACTCGGGATGATGCCGCGCCCGGGCCAGGGGGCGCGGCAAACGTTCGGCCGTCCAGTGCTCGCGCCCTTCGGCACGCAGCGGCTGCTGAGCGGCATGGCCACGCTGGCGCAGGCCGGCCAGCAGTTCGAGCTGGCGCCAGGCGAGCAG
>REEW01000074.1 GCA_007694885.1 Wenzhouxiangella sp.
GCGTCGCCAGCGCCCCCACGTGCACGCCTGGGTTGAAGTAGCGGGTCTGGATGCCGCTGGCGGTGAAGCGTTCCGGGCTGACCGGTTCGATGGGCCCGCCTTTGCGGGCCTGGGTGGCTGACCACCAGCCCGAGGGGTAGCACGGCTGCGGGAAGCCCAGGGTGCGGATGGTTTCGAAGCCGGCCTGTTCCATGTTGGCGCGGACCCCATGGATGAGTTTCTGGTGCAGCAGGGGTGATTCGCTTTGCTGGACCAGGATGCCGCCGTCGGCCAGGGCGGCGAAGCAGTCGGCGACGAAACCGGGCCCGAACAGGCCCTCTGCCGGGCCGATGGGGTCGGTGGAGTCGACGATGATGACATCCACGCTGCCCGGCGGAACGTTTTTGATGTAGGCCAGGCCGTCGTCGAACAGCAGTGTTGCGCGCGGGTCGTGGTTGCGCTCGCACAACTCCGGGAAATGCTCCTCGGCCAGGCGGGTGACCTGCTCGTCGATTTCGACCTGGGTTGCGGCCTGCACGCCGTCGTGGGCCAGCACCTCGCGCAGCGTGCCGCAGTCGCCACCGCCGATGATCACCACCTGCTTCGGGTCGGGATGGCTGAACAGGGCCGGATGGGTAAGCATCTCGTGGTAAAGAAAGTTGTCGCGCGTGGTCAGCATGACGAAGCCGTCGATGACCATCAGCTTGCCCCAGTGGGTGGTCTGGTAGATATCGATGGTCTGGTAGTCGGTGGTCGCGTGGGCCAGGTGGGCCTCGACCCCCCAGGAGATGGCCGAGCCGGCCTCCTTGCAGACTTCGGTGAACCATTTTTCGTGGGCAGGCAGCATGGACGGGCTCCGGTTGGGCATGCCTGAAGATGGTACCGCGAATACGCCGGATACCGGGCCGGGCGGTACAATCGCGGCTTCCCTCCAACCAGCGCTGACCGAGACCTTCCATGAAGCCAGACCCCATTGCCGATGCCCGCCGCCGCTACGCCATGGCGCGCTGGTCGGAAGGCTTTTTCGACGTTGATGATTCCGGCCGGCTGGTGGCCCGGCCCGAGGCCGATGCCAGCGCGACCATCGCCCTGAACGAGGTTGTCGACCAGGCCCGCGGACAGGGCCTGCGCCTGCCGCTGCTGGTGCGCTTTCCCGATATCCTGCGTCGCCGGGCAAGCCAGCTCGGCGATGCCTTTGCCCAGGCCATGGAACAGGTCGACTACCCGTCCGGCTATACCCCGGTCTACCCGATCAAGGTCAACCAGCAGGCCACGGTGGTGCGCACCCTGGCCGGGCTGGACGGGCTGGGCCTGGAAGTGGGCAGCAAGCCCGAGCTGATCACCGCGCTGGCCGTCAGCCGCCCGGGCACGACCATCATCTGCAACGGCTACAAGGACGCGGCCTATATTCGCCTGGCCCTGGGCGGTATCCAGCTGGGCTTGAAGCCGGTGATCGTGATCGAAAAACCGGGCGAGTGGCCGCTGATCGAGCGCGAGGCCCGCGCCCTGGGCGTTACTCCGACGGTGGGCGTGCGCCTGCGCCTGGCCTCGCTGGGCACCGGCAACTGGCAAAACACCGGCGGCGAGCGGGCCAAGTTCGGCCTGGCCGCCAGCCAGCTGCTGGACCTGGTCGAGACCATGCGCGCTTCCGGCTGCCTGGACTGGCTGGGCCTGTTGCACTTCCACATGGGCTCGCAGATTTCCAACCTGCGCGACATCCAGCGCGGCGTGCGCGAGGCCGGGCGCTACTTTGTCGAACTGAGCCAGGCCGGAGTCAACGTGCGCTACCTGGACATCGGCGGGGGCCTGGGCGTGGACTACGAGGGCGGCGGCACGCGCAGTTTCTGCTCGATGAACTATTCGCTGGCCCAGTACGCCCATGCCATCGTCGCCGGGCTGGCCGAGCTGTGCCGCGAGCGCGACCTGACGCCGCCGCATCTTTTGTCGGAATCCGGCCGCGCGCTGACCGCCCATCACGCAGTGCTGATCACCAATGTCACCGCCACCGAGCGCCTGCCGCGCAACCCGGGCAGCCCGGGCGAGAACGACCACGCCGTCATCCGCGGCCTGTTCGAAGTGCTCGAAGGCTTCGACCGGCACGAGCCCGAGGAGCTGTTCCTGGAAGCCGAGCACCTGCTCGAGGAGGGCCGCAACCTGTTCCTGTACGGCGACCTGTCGCTGGCCGACCGGGCCCGGATCGAGCCGCTGTACTACGCCATCCTCGAGGGCCTGGTCGACCGGCTCGACCCGGAGCACCGGCGCCATCGCGAGCTGCGCGATCGCATCCGCTACCAGCTCTCGGACAAGTACTTCATCAACTTGTCGATCTTCCAGTCGCTGCCCGATATCTGGGCCATCGACCAGGTGTTTCCGATCGTGCCGCTGAGCCGGTTGAATGAAACCCCGACCGAACGGGCCGTGCTCGAAGACCTGACCTGCGATTCCGACGGGCGGATTGATCAGTACGTCGACCGCGGCCTGCTCGAGCCGACCCTGCCGGTGCATGCAATCGCGCCGGGCGAGACCTACCTGCTGGGTATTTTCATGGCCGGGGCCTACCAGGAAACCCTGGGCGACATCCACAACCTGTTCGGCGATACCGACAGCGTGGACGTGACCCTGGACGAGACCGGCGTGCGCCTGGACAATGGCCGCTCGGGGGATTCGGCCGACATGCTGCTGGGCCTGTGCGGCTACGATGCGCGCGCGCTGATGACGGCCTGCCGGGCCAAGGTCTCGGCCGCCGGGCTGGAAGCGGCCCAGGCCGAGGCGCTGGAGCGCCTGCTGGCCGAAGGGCTTTCGGCCTACACCTACCTGGAGACGAAATGAGCACACAAGCCAACACCGGCTGGATCGGACTGGGTGCCATGGGCTGGCCCATGGCCGGTCACCTGCATGCCGCAGGCCAGCTCAAGGCGGTCTGGAACCGCACCCTGAACAAGTCAGCCGCGTTTGCCGAACAGCATCCCGACACCCTCGCGGCGACCACGCCGGAAACCCTGGCCGAGCGCTGCCAGGTGATCATGCTGTGCGTGTCGGCCGACCAGGATCTGGAATCGGTGGTCGAGTCCATGCTGCCCAGCCTGCAGCCGGGCCAGGTGCTGGTCGATCATTCCACGGTCAGCCCGGCCGCGGCGCGGCGCGTGGCCGAGCGGGTGGCCGAGCGTGAAGTCGGCTTCATCGACGCGCCCGTCACCGGCGGGGTCGAAGGCGCGGTCAAGGGTCAGCTGGCGATCATGGCCGGCGGCGACTGGGGCACGTTTCAATCCGTCCAGCCACAGATTTCAGCCTATGCCCGGGTAACCCACCACCTGGGCCATGTCGGCAGCGGCCAGGCGGCCAAGGCGGTCAATCAGTTGATGGTGGGCGGCATCGCCGAGGCGGTGTGCGAAGCACTGGCCCTAATGGACAAACTCGACCTGCCCAGGGAACATATGCTGGAACTGCTCTCCAGCGGCGCGGCCGGGTCGTGGTTCCTTGAAAAGCGCGGCCGGACCATGCTGGCCGACGAGTTCGAAGTCGGCTTCGCCCCGGCGCTCTTCCTCAAGGATCTGAAGATCTGCCGCAGCCTGTGCGAAGAAGCCGGCTTCGAATCCAGCGTAATCCGCCAGGCGATCGCCGACTACAGCACCCTGATCGACCAGGGCGAGACCGGCAAGGACATCTCGGCGCTGATTCGGTTGAAGCGGCAGAATTGACCCCGCTTACTGCTGGTTCTATGCTGTAGGAATGACGAATCAACGGGTTGCTTCCAAGTCTGACGTTCTCGCGCTGTTGGTGGACAACAGCGCCGATCTGCGTCGTTTCGGAGTCCGCCAGATCAGTCTTTTCGGCTCCTTCGTCACCGACAGTCCGCGCGGCGATAGCGATGTGGATCTGCTGGTGTCTTTCGACCCCGGCCAGAAGTCGTTCGACAATTTCATGAGCTTGAATTTTTTCCTTGAAGACCTGCTGGGGCGGCGGGTTGAACTGGTCACGCGCGAGTCGCTGAGCCCGTACCTCGGCCCCCGCATTCTTGAAACTTCGGAAAATGTCCCACTGGCCGCCTGACGAACTGCGTCACATCCGCGACGAAGCGGCCTACCTCGTCCGCCAATCCTCAACCCTTTCTCCGGAAGCGTTTCACGCCGACGAGACGCTTCAACGCGCCTTCGTCCGAGCGCTGGAAGTAATCGGCGAAGCCACCAAGCGCCTGCCAACTGACCTTCGAGAGAAACACCCCGCTGTGAACTGGCGCGCTATCAGTGGCATGCGCGACCGTCTGATCCACGCCTACTTTGGCGTCGACTACGACATTGTCTGGGACGTGGCCACGAATCAGGCTCCAAAACTGCTGAAGCAAATCGAGCAGATCTTGCAAACAGAAGAACGTTTGCCGTGATCAGTCACGGTGCGCCCGGCAAGGACATCTCGGCGCTGATTCGGTTGAAGCGGCAGTAGATTTTCAGGGGCAGATCACCGCTATGGTCTTGCGCCTCAGGCGCCGATACACGTGGAAGTCGGAGTCCAGCGTCAGAACGACGGAGGGGTCATGCATTTCGCTCATTCGAACCAGACAGGCATCGGCGAGTGATATCGGCAGGTCACTGTATCGCTTCAGCAACGAGGCCAATGCCCTGTGCTCCTGTTGCAGCGACAAATCAATCCGAATGCTTCCCCGCTCGATCAACTGAAAGACCCGCGTCAAAGCACCGGGGATTCGTCTGAGCAAGTGGCAACTCTCGGCGATGACTGCCTCACAGGTCAGCAGAGGCGCTTCGAATTCCCTGAATTGATGCTTAGCCCAGTAATGGTGACGGTCTCCTGCATGTAAAAACGCCACCAAAGGCCCGGTATCGAGCAAGACCGCGGGCCTCATCAACGACCGAAATCTTCCAGGAACTCGGGGTTTTCGGCCAGATCAACGGGACCGCCCTTGACGCACCCGGCCAGGTCGCCGGCCAGATCGGCGGCGCTTTGAAAATCCCGCGACTGGACTTGCTCGTCCAGGTACAGGGTCAGCGCGCGGCGAACGACTTCGGACTGACTCAACCGGGTCGTGCGAGCAGCACTGGACAGCTTTTGCCGCAGTTCGTGGGAAATCTTGATCGAAATGTTGTCCATGACGTGATAATACTTTATGGCAATCAGTCATACACCGGCAAAAACACCGCGGCGCTGATTCGGTTGAAGCGGCAGTGATTGGCTGACCCGGGGGTCAGCCGCCGATGTAGTACATCTCGATTTTTTCGCGCTCGCCGCTGAGTTCGGAACGGACTTCGCTGTAGCGGTCGGTGCGCTTGCGCCAGACACGATCGATGATCTGGCCGAGGGCGGCGTCGTCGGCGCCTTCGCGCAGGGGACCACGCAGGTCGACGCCCTGGTTGGCGAACAGACAGGTGTAGATGCTGCCTTCCGACGACAGCCGGGCGCGGGTGCAGTCGCCGCAAAACGGCTGGGTGACCGAGCTGATGAAGCCGATCTCGCCCTGGCCATCGGCATAGCGGTAGCGCTGGGCGACCTCGCCGCGGTAGTTGGCGTCGAGCGGCTCCATCTTCCATTTTCGGCTGATGCGCTCGAGCAGATCGGCCGATGGCACGAGCTGGTTTTCGTCCCAGTCGTTGAGCGTGCCGACGTCCATGAACTCGATGAAGCGCACCACCACGCCGGTGCCGCGGAAGCGCTCCAGCAGGTTGTGGATGGTCTCATCGTTGACGCCGCGCTGGATGACGGTGTTGATCTTGATCGGCGTCAGCCCGGCCTCGATCGCCGCATCAATGCCGTCGAGCACTTGCTCCGGGCTGCCGCGGCCGCCGCTGAGCATGCGGAAGATGTCCGGGTCCAGCGAGTCGAAGCTGACCGTGACCCGGTCCAGCCCGGCCGCTTTCAGGGCCGCGGCGTGCTGCGGCAGCATGATGCCGTTGGTGGTCAGGGCCAGGTCCTCGACGCCGTCGATCAGGCTCAGCTCGCCGACCAGGTCGACCAGGTCGCGCCTGAGCAGCGGCTCGCCGCCGGTCAGGCGCAGCTTGGTCACGCCACGATCGACGAACAGCCGGGCCAGGCGCAAGATTTCGGCAAACGACAGGCGTTCGTTCTTGTGCAGGAACTGAAAGTTGCGGTCGTACTTGTCTTCCGGCATGCAGTACGGGCAGCGGAAGTTGCAGCGGTCCATGACCGAAATGCGCAGATCCTTCAGCGGGCGCTTGCGCGTATCCTGCAGCACGCGCAACTTCAGCACGTTCTGGTTGGTTTCACTCATTCCCCGGATATCTCTTCTCTCTTCTGACCGACAAGCCTACCGCGTCAACCGCGGAAATTCCAGACCGATTTGGTCTTATTTCGATCCGTTGCGATCGCGCAACTGGTTGAAGTAATCCAGCTTCTCGCGCGCCATCACGCCAGCCAGGAGGATCAAGGCGACCAGGTTGGGCGCGGCCATCAGGCCGTTGAAGGTATCGGCAACGTCCCAGACCAGCTCCAGCGCCCCGACCGAACCGAGGAACACGAACACCAGGAACAGCATGCGATAGGGCACGACCACGCGCCGCCCGAACAGGTATTCCCAGCTCTTCTCGCCGTAGAAATTCCAGGTCAGCATGGTGGTGTAGGCAAAAAACACGATCGCCAGCAAGACCACGTAGCCGCCCACGCCGGGCAGTCCCTGGGTAAAGGCCTGGCTGGTCAGCACCGCGCCGGTGATGACCTGGCCGCTGTCGTCGACGCTGCCGAGGACACCGGTCACGAGAATCACCAATGCGGTCATGGTGCACACCACCAGGGTGTCGATGAACACTTCCCACACGCCCCAGAAACCCTGGCGGAAGGGATGATTGCGGGCCTGGGCGTGGACAATGGATGCCGAACCCAGGCCGGCTTCATTGGAGAAAATGCCGCGGGCGATGCCGAAGCGGATCGCCATGGCCATGGAAGCTCCGGCAAACCCGCCGACCGCCGACATCGGCTGGAAGGCGTGCTGGACAATCATGCCCAGCGCGGCCGGAATTTCGGTGATGTGGATGGCCAGGATGCCGAGCGATCCGGCCAGGTAGGCCACGGCCATGATCGGCACGATCTTCTCGGCGGTCACCGCGATCCGGCTGATGCCGCCCAGGGTGACCGCACCGACCAGCAGCACCAGGACCAGGCCGGTCACCCAGGTCGGGACACCGAAACCGGTCGCGACCGACTGGGCCAGGGTGTTGGACTGGACCATGTTGCCGATGCCGAAGGCGGCCAGGCCGGCCAGAAAGGCGTACAGCACCGCCAGCCATTTCCACTGCGGACCCAGGCCTTTTTCGATGTAGTAGAACACCCCGCCGGAGATGTGGCCGTCGGCGTCGACGTGACGGTATTTCAGGCCCAGCGTGGCCTCGGCCATCTTGGTCGCCATGCCGACCAGGGCCACCATCCACATCCAGAACACCGCCCCAGGCCCGCCGAGCACGATGGCCGTGGCGACCCCGGCAATATTGCCGACACCGATGGTGGCGGCCATGGCCGCGGTAACGGCCTGGAAGGGGGTGATTGCGCCGGCCTCGTCCTTTGCGCTGGACCGGAACATGCGGCCGAAGCTGTGTTTCCAGGCATGAGCAAGGTGGCGGAACTGGAAAAAGCCGAGACGCACGGTCAGGTACAGGCCGGTACCGACCAGCAAAATCATGAACGGCGGTCCCCAGACAATGCCATTGAGCCAGCTGTTGGCGGCAGTGATCAGCTCCAGCATGCGATGTCCCTCATCGAATCAGGCCCATAGCCTAGCCCAAAAGCCGGGCAGCAACCAGCCCGCCGTCAGCCGCCTCTGAGCACCATGGCCTCGAAGCCGTTGTCCTGGAGCCGGCGCCGCGCTTCATCGGCTGAACGGGCGTTGTCGAACGGCCCGACCCGGACCCGGTGCCAGGTGTTGTCGTCGACGGTCACGGTCTGGATGCGCGCGCTCAGGCCCAGCAGGGTGACCTGGGCGCGCAGGCCCTCGGCGTCTTCGGCCGAGCGGAACGATCCGACCTGGAGCATGTACGGACCCTCCGCGGGAGCGTCGGGATCGGGTGCGGTCTCGCGCGCGCGCTCCTCGATTTCCGGCCCGGGCACCACGACCTCGATTTCGGGCAGCACGGTGAAAAACTCGTAGCTGCGGGACCTCGCCGGTGCTTCGCTTTCGGCGATCGGCGGTTCGTCGTGGCCCAGCGGCGCACCGACCTCGGTGCCATCGCGCGCACCCGGAATCACCCCCGTCAGCAGGGCCAGCGTGGCCAGACCCAGCCCGCACAGCAACCCGCTGCCGAACCAGAGCAGGCCACTGCCGCCGCCCCGTCGTGCCTGGCGCCTGGCCACCTACATCTCCTCCGGCGCGCTGACCCCGAGTAGACCCAACCCGTTGCGCAGCACCTGGCCGGTGGCCGCGGTCAGATTGAGGCGGGCATTGCGGACTTCTTCGTCTTCGACCAGGAAATGGCTGTTGTTGTACCAGGCGTGGAACTGCCCGGCGAGCTCATAGAGGTAATGGGCGAGCAGGTGGGCGGAGCGGCGCTCGGCGGCGTTTTCGACCACCTCGGGGTAGCGGCCCAGGGAGCGCAGCAGTTCCTGCTCGTGGTCGCCGTCGAGGCGGTGGATGGACGATTCACCGATGGCCAGGTTGTGACGCTGCCCGGTTTCTTCGAGCTTGCGGAACACGCTGGCGATCCGGGCGTGGGCGTACTGGATGTAGTAGACCGGGTTTTCGCTGGCCCGCGACTTGGCCAGTTCGAGATCGAAATCGAGGTGCTGGTCGTGCGAGCGCATGACGTAGAAATAGCGCGCGGCGTCGTTGCCGACCTCCTCGCGCAGTTCGCGCAGGGTGACGAAGCTGCCCGAGCGGGTCGACATCTGGACCTTGGTCTGACCCCGATACAACACGGCAAACTGAACCAGCTGGAAATCGAGCCGGTCGGGATTCTCGCCCAGCCCGCGGGCGGCGGCCTTGAGACGCGGCACGTAGCCGTGATGGTCGGCGCCGAAGATGTACAGCGAAGTTCCGGAGCAGCGCTCGAGCTTGTCGAGCAGGTAGGCCACATCCGAAGCGAAATACGTGGACCGGCCGTTCTCGCGCACGACCACGCGGTCCTTGTCGTCGCCGAGCTCGGTCGCCTTGAACCAGGTCGCGCCGTCCTTGCGATACAGCCAGCCGCCCGCCTCCAGCCGCTTGAGCGCCCGGTCCAGGGCGCCGGACTGCTGCAGGCCGCGCTCGGAAAACCAGCGATCGAACACCACGCCGAAGCCGTCCAGGTCGTCGCGGATATCGGCCACCATGATCTCCAGGGCGGCGCTGAAACAGGCCTCGTAGCCTTGTTCGCCGAGGAGTTGGCGGGCGCGCTCGATCAGGGCATCGATGTGGGCTTCGGCACCGCCGTCGCGGTCGGCGTCGACCGGCAGACCTTCGGCGACGTCCATGCCGGTGTGGCGCAGATGATCGCCGTGACGACGACGGACTTCGCGGGCGATGTCGTAGATGTAGTCGCCGTGGTAGCCGTTGGACGGGAACGCCACCCGCTCGCCGGCCAGTTCCAGATAGCGCAGCCACACCGACACCGCCAGGATGTCCATCTGGCGGCCGTAGTCGTTGACGTAGTATTCGCGCTGCACGCGATGGCCGGCCGCGCTCAAAATCGACGCCAGGCTGGCGCCGTAGGCGGCGCCGCGGCCGTGGCCGACGTGCAGCGGGCCGGTGGGGTTGGCGCTGACGTATTCGAGCAGGACGTCGTCGCGACTGCCTTCCGGTGCCCGGCCGTAGTCGTCGCCGGCGCGCAGAATGTCGCGCACGACCACGCGCAGATAGTGCGGGCTGGCAAAGAAATTCAAAAACCCCGGACCGGCGATGTCCACTTTTTCGACCCGGCGCGAATCCGGCAGACGCGAGCGGATCAGCTCGGCCAGTTCACGCGGATTCTTGCCCACGACGCGGGCAAGGCCCAGGGCGATGTTGCAGGCATAGTCCCCGTGCTCGCGCGAGCGGGTGCGCTCGACTTCCGGCTCCGGCGCCTGGTCGATCACGAGCACGCCGTCGCGCTTGAGATAGCCCAGGGCCTGGGTGACGAGTTCCTTGATGTGGGCGCGCATGGATTGGCAATCTGGCGGAACAGGCGCTATTGTAACGGCCGCGGAGGCCTCAGCGAGTCTGGCGGCGTTATCCACAAAGGCTGTGGATAAGCGTGTGGGCAATCGTTTGATGACGGGAAGATGAACGGCAATCACGGCCTTCCCAGCGGATTGGCAAGAAATTGGCCAATTGATTAATATCGTTTAATATCAATTTTTTACATTGTCTTCGTCGATTCTTTGACAGGACTCTCGCCCTAAGCCTCTGTTTCATTGCAAGCGCGGGACAATGTGCATAACCACTGATGGAGTGATCGGCCAATGAGCCAAAACCGCGCCTATCTCGAACACCGCCCGCAGCTCGGTGAGCGGGTCTGGATCGATCCGGACGCCACGGTGATCGGCCGGGTCGAACTGGGCGACGACGTCTCGGTCTGGCCCCGGACGGTGCTGCGCGGCGACGTCAACCGCATCGTGATCGGCGCGCGGACCAACGTCCAGGACGGCACCGTCTGCCACGTCACCCACGACGGCCGCTACTCACCGGGCGGCATCGCCCTGATCCTGGGTGCCGACATCACCGTCGGCCACGCGGCGATACTGCACGCCTGCACCATCGGCGACCGCTGCCTGATCGGCATGGGCAGCATCGTGCTCGACGGCGCGGTGATCGCCGATGACGTCATGCTCGGCGCCGGCAGCCTGGTCAGCCCCGGCAAGCGGCTGGAGTCGGGCTGGCTGTATCGCGGTCGGCCGGCGACCCCGGCACGCCGGCTCACGCCCGAAGAGCTGGAGATGCTGCGCTACTCGGCCGATCACTACGTCAAGCTCAAGGATCGCTACCTCGCCAGCGCGCCCTGAGGCCGTCAGATGCCGTTGTTGATCCACTCCGAGGAGTGATGCTGCAGGATCAGCCAGTGCTGCTCGTGCCGGCCCAGGACCATGGTGAAGCGGGCGCGTGCCGCCACCGGCGCGGTGCGCGGGCCGGTCTGCCAGACAAACCGATAATCGCCGGCGGCCAGCACCAGGTCTTCGCCCTGCGGCCACTGCCGCATCTCCCCAAGCTCGACCTGCATCCGGTCACAGCTCAGAAAGCGGCTGAAATAGTCCTGAAAATCTGCCGGCCGGGTCCGCAGATGCCCCGCCAGGGTGCCCCAGAACTGGGCCCGGGGATGGTAGAGGGCAACAACTTCGGGGACGTCGCGGTGATTGACCGCGTCCATCCAGCGTTGCAGCAGCTTGTCCGCGCCTGTATCCAGAACCGCCATTTTTGCTTACACTTGATCGTCGCTGGCTGACAGCAGTATACAGGGAGACTCCACCATGGCCCCGGAAGTGCCGGGCATTGCCACCAACGGCTCCAACATGCCGGCCCTCGGGCTGGGCACCTGGGAATTGTCACCCGAAACCATTGAATCCATTCTGCCGGTGGCCCTGGAAGCCGGCTATCGTCACGTCGACACCGCCCAGATCTATCGCAACGAGCAGGCCATCGGACAGGTTCTGCAGAATTCAGGCCTTGACCGCGACGAGCTCTTCATCACGACCAAGGTCTGGGTCGACCGCTACCAACCCGACGACCTGCTGGCTTCCGTTGAAGAAAGCCTGGAGCGGCTGCGCACCGACTACGTCGACCTGTTGCTGCTGCACTGGCCGGTGTTTTCCGGTCATGGCATGAATCCGACCCTGGAAGCGCTGATGCGGGTCCGTTCCGACGGCCTGGCCCGACACATCGGGATCAGCAATTTCAACATCGAGCAAACCGAGCGGGCGGTGGCCTTCTGCGGGCCGGATGTGTTGACGTCCAGCCAGGTGGAGTACCACGTCTACCTGGGCCAGAAGCGGCTCCGGCGGGTCCTGGCCCGGAACAACCTGATCCTGACCGCCTACATGCCGCTGGCCAAGGCGCACGCCGTGAACGATCCGGTGCTCTGGGAGATCGGCGCGCAGTACGGCAAGACCGCGCCCCAGGTGGCGCTGCGCTGGCTGGTCGAACAGGATCGCGTGGCCGCGATCCCGTCCACCTCCAACCCGCACCATGTCAAGGCGAATATCGAGATCTTCAATTTCAGCCTGAGCCTTGAAGACCAGCAACGCATCGCCGCGCTGGACAAGAAACTGCGGCTGTGCCAGCCCGAGGGGCTGGCGCCGGACTGGGACGACTAAGCCGGATCAGTCTTTCTTGGCCAGCTTCATGAACGGCGTGATGACGTCCAGCGGCAGCGGGAAGACGATGGTCGAGTTCTGCTCGCCGCCGATCTCGCTCA
>REEW01000115.1 GCA_007694885.1 Wenzhouxiangella sp.
CATCAGCTGGAGGAAGATTTTCACTAGGCGGCGGGGCGTTTCGGCAGACTCAACAGTGATTGAGGCAGCTACGCAAGGGCCACATCCGGCTGATCCAATAGTTCGCATAATGTATATTATGTAAAACTTGAGGTGTTTGCAGGCAACGCGGCGGCCATGTCCGCCTGCCGCCGGCTAGAATGAAACCATGGAAAAGGAATTCTGGCATCAGCGCTGGCGCCAGGGCCAGATCGGCTTCCACAGCGACCAGGTCCACTGGGCGCTGACGCGGCACTGGGCCAGCCTGGCGCACGCCCAGGGCGAGCCGGTTCTGGTCCCGCTGTCCGGGAAGTCACTGGACATGCACTGGCTGCGCGACCACGGCCACCCGGTCCACGGTATCGAGCTTGACCCGATCGCGGTACGTGATTTCTTTGCCGAATGGGGTCGGCAACCGCAAGCGCTGGACACCGTCACCACGGAGCTCGCCGCTTATCGGGCCGACGACGTCGTCCTCTGGCAAGGTGATTTCTTCGACTATCGACCAGCCCAAACCTTCACCGCCTTCTATGACCGCGCGGCGCTGATCGCCTTGCCGCCGGAGATGCGCGCCGCCTACATCGGCCACTTGCGCCGCTGCCTGAAAGCCGGGGCTGGTGGGCTTCTCGTCACGCTGGAATATGATCAAAAACAAAAGGAAGGCCCACCTTTCTCGGTTTTGCCTGAAGAGGCTTCCGGGCTGCAGGGCTTTATCTCGGAGGTTCTGGAGCGGCGCGACGTCCTGGCCGAAAGCGCCAAATTCAAAAACCGAGGCATTCGATCACTGCACGAGACCGTTTACCGCCTACGGGCGGTTTGAGGGCGTTTATACTCACCGCTGGCTATTATCGGGATTCACCTGCATGCCCTCATTTCCGCAACCGTTCTATCGCTGGCGTCCGCATCCCTGGCATGGCCTGGAAGTCGGCCGCGAACCGCCGTACCTGGTCCAGGCCTACATCGAGATCACTCCGTTCGATACGGTCAAGTACGAAATCGACAAGAAGACCGGTTACCTGCGCGTAGATCGGCCCCAGCGCACCTCGTCCCAGCCCCCTACCCTGTACGGATTCATTCCCAGGACCTTCTGCGGGCAACGGGTCGGTGATCTCATTCCCCAGGCCAAGCGCGGCGACGGCGACCCGCTGGACATCTGCGTGTTTTCCGAACGACCCATTACCCGGGCCGAGGTGGTGCTCAACGTGCGCGTCATCGGGGGATTGCAGATGATCGACGACGAAGAAGCCGACGACAAGATCGTCGCCGTGCTGGAAAACGATCCGCTCTGGGGCGATGCGCGCGATATCACCGAACTGCCCGACAGCCTGGCTGAACGCCTGCGCCACTACTTTCTGACCTACAAGCTGCTGCCCGGCGAAACCCCGACCACCCACATCGACAAGATTTACGGCCACGAACATGCCGCCGCCGTGGTCAAGGCGTCGATCGAGGACTACGTCGACGAGTTCGGGGACTGAACAGCGGTTGACCGACTGCCGGAATTCAGGGATAATTCCGCTCTTGCGATTCCCCGGTAGCTCAGCTGGTTAGAGCGGGTGACTGTTAATCACTAGGTCGTTGGTTCGAATCCGACCCGGGGAGCCAACAAAATCAAGGCCTTGCGACTGTTTCGACGGCGCAAGGCCTTTTCAATTTGGGGATTAGGTAACTTAAGGGTGTTGGCCTTGTTCGAATTGCTGAATCGCGGTCGACTGGATCAGCCTTCGCAATCGGCCAGCATCGGGCGGGCCAGGCGCTGAATTGAATAACTGCCACTGCCGTAGAGCGGCAGCTCGCTTACGTATTCGATCTGACCATTGAGCTCGTCATCGAAGCTCAGGCTCAGCCGGCCCCAGGGCACGAGGTCTACGCCATCGGGGTCGAAGTTGAGCCAGAACCCGCCGCCGACGGGTTGATAGAGCGGGTCGATGACCAGCTCCATGCCGTCAAACTGGCCGGTGCCGATCATCCAGGCCTGTTCACCGGAGGCGCCGGGCTGGTAGGTGTACCAGTAAACCAGGGCATTGCCGTTCTCGGTGACTTCGAGCACAAAGCCTTCGCCCTCGCGTTCGGGGCTGAACCAGGGGCCGGACAGGCCCTGTTGCGGATGCTGATTGTCACAGCGGGTGCCGGCCAGGCGGCTGAGTGGCTGGTAGTCCAGGCGCAGTTCGGTCACGCCAATGTCCGGCTGGCTGCCGGGCGGCGGGGTAAGGATCACCGGGTAGCGGTGACCGAACAGTATGCCGAGACCGCCGTCGGCCAGGGCATCGATGCGGGCGTGGCCGAGCGTGCTCAGGCCGCCGTGGTGGGTGATGCGCTTTGAATGGCCGAAGCCGAAGCGGCCGCGGGCCTGGTAAAGCACCGGGAACTCGACGAACTTGCCGCTGGCATCGGCCTGGCCGATACGCCAGTGCTGATCGCCCTGGTGGTCGTAGGTGAACCAGTAGAACAGGGCGCTGCCGTCTTCGAGCAGCATCAGGTTGATGCCTTCGCCATCGCGCTCCGGGTCGAAGTAGGAACCGGAAATTGCCGGATTGAGCTCGGCCCGCTCGCGTGCGATGCACAGGCCGAAGTTGCGGCCGCGATGGTGTTCGGCGATAAAGTCGGCCATGTCCTCGCTGCCGGGTTCCCAGTCGTTCCAGCACAGGTTCAAGCCGCGGGTGGCGCCATAGGCTGCGGCCGGAACCAGGTTTTCCAGCATCATCAGCCCCGGCGGAATCTCACCGCTGAAGCCATTTCCGCTCAGGTCCAGGTTCTCCAGCCCGGCTGGCCACTCGAAATCCGGGGGCAGGCCATCGAAGCCGTTTTCAGCCAGGTCCAGCAGGCGCAGCTGCCCCTGTTCGGGCAGCTGCTCAGGCAGCACGCCGCTGAGTTTGTTACCGGCCAAGTGCAGGGCCTCGAGGGCCGGCCAGTCACCGTCCAGGAGTGTCCAGGGCCCCTCGATCCGGTTGAAAGAAAGATCCAGGCTCTTGAGGTTCGGGTGCGACGGCAGCTCACCGGGGCGGGCGCTGTCGATCCGGTTGGCGCGCAGGTTCAGCGCCTCGAGGGCAGGCACGGCGGCGTTGGCCAGCGTCCAGTCACTGATCCGGTTGTCGGCCAGATCCAGTTCGACCAGATCTGGCAACTCAGCGGCAATCAGGGTCTCGATCTGGTTGTGGGCGAGGTTCAGGCCGCTCAGGCCGGGCCAGCCGTCGGGGCCGAGGTCGATCAGGTTGGCCAGGCGGTTGCGGGCCAGATCCAGGTTGCCAATGGCGCCGCTCTGGCGCCAGGCTGCCGGCGGTGGTTCATCGAAGCGGTTGCCGGCCAGCCGCAGTTCGCGCGGGGCCGTGCCCACGGCTTCGGGCAGGGCGCCATAGCCTTCGAGCCGGTTGTCGCTCAGGTCGATCCACGTCAGGTTATTGGCCAGCAAGCGGCCGGGCAGACTGCCTTCGAACTCGTTGCCGGCCAGCCAGAGATACTGCAAGGCCGGCAGGTTCCACAGGCTTTCGGGCAGGCTGCCGCCGAGCTGGTTGTCGGAAAGCTGCAGGGAGTCAAGTCGCTCAAGCGCCGCCAGCGAGGCCGGCAGTTCACCGACCAGGTTGTTGTCGCGCAGGACCAGGCGCTGCACATAGCGGTCATTGGCCGGCCCGCTGCAGATGACGCCGTACCACTCGCACTCCGATCCGGCGACACCCAACCAGAGTCTTTTTCGGTACCAGTTGGCGCCACCGGTGGCCTGGTACAGCTCGATCAGTGCTGCCCGCTCCTCGCTGGCAATCTGGGCCTGGGCATGGGAGCTGGGTACGGCCAGCAGCAGGCACAGCGCGGCAAGCAAGGTGGGCGGCTGCAAGTTTGTAGAGATTCTGTTCATGAGAGCCTTCATATGTCCAGATTCACCCCAAATTCAAATTCAGCATGCCCGCTTGAAGCCCAGTCGGTCGAAGATCAGTCGCGCACCCTGCAAACCCGAACCACGCGCCCGGCCTGAATGTAGATCTGGACGGTTTCGCCGCGGCGATAGAAGTCATGGCGGTAGCCGGCCGCACCGCCCTGCCGGGTCTGCAGTTGCACGGTCCGGTCCGGTCCGGCCTCGATCACGGCGCGCTCGGAGTCGCCGACCATGATCAGGCCGGCGGGCAGGCGCACGGACTGCAGCGAGCAGGATGCCCAGGCGGGCGCGGCCAGGATCAGGGCCAGAACGATGGCGATTGTCAGGCGCATGCGGTCAGCATAGCGCGTGAAGCTGATTGCTTGCTGAACGGGGGACAATTCAGCGCAAAGTGCCGGAACCCGCACCGAGGGTGCACCATTATCCGTGTCCATGGTCAGCGCTCGCTCGTGCGCTCCAGGCCAAACTGTTGGCGCAGGCCGGCTTCGGCCTCGTCGATCGAGGCAATCAGTTCCTGGCGATGACGGTCGCGCGAGTACCACTCTTCCAGCTTCAGGATCAGGTACTCCGCCCCGACGCCGATGGCAAGGCCGCCGATCGCGCCGCCAACCGCCGCACCGATCGCGGTTCCGAGCCCGGGTAGCACGGAGCCGATGGCGCCGCCGAGGACGGCACCGCCTGCCGCGCCGCCGCCGCTCGATCCGGTCCGGATCAGGGTCAGGCGGGCGATGGCTGTGGCCGCGGTGCGCAGGGTTCCGCGCGTGGCCAGGCGCACGATCACCTGGCGAGTCGCGGCGGCTGCGACCACGCCGGAGATACCGGCGGTCGCCGCCGTGACCCCCAGGCGCTGCTCCAGGCTGGTGATGCCGGAGTGGATCGGCAACGAGAGCAGGTCTTCCCGGTCGCCGCGTGCAACCACGTGCACTTCCTCCCCGGCTGCGACCTCGACGCGTCGTGCGTCCAGGAGTTCATCCGCCAGCCGCCGGAATTCGTCCACGCTTTCCGTTTGCCCCCGGAGCGCTTGTTCAAACTCCTGCTCAAAGCTCGCGAAGGGTTCGCCGGCGCCAAGTTGTTCTGTCAGCTTGGCGCGGAGATGGTCTTCGATATTGCCCGTCAGCAGTTGCGCCAGGCGTGTCCATTCACCCGGCAAGCTGTAATACCAGTCCAGGTAGGTATCGACGTTGGCGCGCATGATCGAAAACCCCTGGCCCAGGGCCTGGTCGATCGGCCGCAGGACATCGCCGCGTTCGTAGACCATGGATTCTGCCAGGCGACCGACCTCGTCCATGGTTCCGACGGCATGGTATTGATCTCCGATCAACTCGACCGTGCGCACGACAACTGCTTCCGGGCTGCGCGTCGCGTGCTGGCTTTCGATTTTGCTTTCGATCATCCCGATGACGGGCAAATAGATGAACAGGACCAGGATGGTCGCCGATGCGCTCGCCCACGCGATCCGGCTCGACGAGAGCCTTCCGGGCTCATCCGAAGAACTGCTGGGCAGAAGAACGCGTCGGTATTCGCTGAACGGCAGAACGAAGGCACAAACGCTAAGCCCCAGCATGAAATACAGGGGAAAACGCGTCAGCACCGAAACCATGACGGCGAGCAGGGTCCCGAAGCCCGGATTTTCCGCCAGCTGACCGAGGACAAAGCGTTCGAGGCCGCCCCAGCTGCTGCCCCAATCGCTCACCCAATGCGCCACGGCACTGTCGCCAAGCCAGTTGCCCTGCCCGCGCACGGCCTCGATGGCCTCGCCCACCGTGGCGTAGTTCACGTAAGCGCCCGCTGCAAACCGTGCCGCCGGATCGACCAGGCTCATCACGGCAGCACAGATCACTGCGGCCCAGAACAGCGCTCGTCCTTCCCGGTAGAGGGGCTGGAATTGCTTGCGCAGCCAGTTGCCGAACAGGGACAAGACGAGGCCCAGGAGCAAGACGCACATCGCCAGCAGGGTCAGGTCCACGCCGTCGGCGACGGAGAAGCGGAACGACAGCAGTGCTGACGCCACAAAGGCCATCAGGAATCCGGTCAGCAATCGCAACCAGGGACCGGACAGCCAGCGCACGGCGAATGAGTCGGTCGACCAGGCACTCAGCCAGTGAATGCGCCTGAGAGTTGCAAGATAGGTTCCGAAGAGGCCGGCCGGAATGGCAAGAATCAGGAAGAAAACGGCCGGCAACAGCGGACCGGAAGCCTCCCTGAGCAGGAAGACCCAAAAGACGATCAGGCCCAGATAGGCCAAAGCGAGAACCCATCTTGTCCAGATTGCCCCGACGTCGTTTTTCATGGCTGCCCAACTTTTCGGCTCGAACCGCAACGTACCCTCTACAATCCTGACATGTCAGGAACCTCGGAAACAGATCGCATCATCGAGGCCACCCGCGAGTGGCTGGAAAAGGCCGTGATCGGCTTGAACCTGTGCCCGTTTGCCCGCGTGCCGTGGCGCCAGGGACGGGTGCGATTGCGGGTCAGTGAAGCAAGCAGCCAGCAGCAGCTGGTCGAGGACCTGGCCGACGAACTGCTGGCGCTGCACGCGGCCGATCCGGCCGAGTGCGAAACCACGCTGCTGGTCCATCCCCAGGTGCTGGGCGACTTTCTCGACTACAACGACTTTCTCGATATCGCCGACGGACTGCTGGAGCAGCTTGAATTGGACGGCACGATCCAGATTGCCAGTTTCCACCCCGACTACCGGTTCGCCGACAGCCGGCCCGACGACGTGGCCAACTGCACCAACCGATCGCCCTACCCCATGCTGCACCTGTTGCGCGAGGCCAGCATCGAGGCGGCCACGGCCAGTCTGCCCGATCCCGAGGCGATTTACCAACGTAACGTCGAGACGCTGCGAGCGCTCGGGCCGGCAGGCTGGGAGGCACTGACCGGGCGTTCTTGATCGATCCGTACCGATTGGAATGGAAACCGGGCCTGGCCGCACGACCAGGCCCGGTTCCGCTTGTTCAGCCTCGACGCCAGTACAGGCGCTGGCCGAACAGGCCGGTCAGCAGCATCAGCAGGCTCAACAAGGCCACGAACACCGGGCCGGCAACCGGCACGGGAACGGCTGGCGGGGGTAAGCGATCGGCCTCCGGCCCGGGCAGGCCCGTGGCCTCACGGCAGGGCTGACTGCTGACCGCGCTGGAGAACTCTGCCGGACTGCAGTCCGGGTAATCGCCGGCATCCACGGCCGCGCCGACTACCGGCAACACCACGGATGACGGATGGTCCGGCCCATGGGCGATGATCACCTCGGCATCGCTGCCGCCCGGAATCGGGGCAAAACCCCAGCGCCAGCGGTTGCCGCCGGGGCCGTCGACGGTCACCCGGATACGCGAGTCGGCACGGAATACGTGAGCAAACGGAAACAGCTCGACTCGCACCGGAACAAAACCCGCGGGGTCCAGCGGCAGTTCATCCTCGACCCGATGCGTATGCCGCGGCCGAAGTGCCGTGGATGAGCCGTCGAGAGCGCGAGCACTGGTGCGCAGCCAGCCGGACTGGACCAGCATTTCGGTGCCATCGGGCCGAATCTCGGTCAGGGTCACCTCGAGGTCGACGGCAGGCTCGCTCGAGGCCACCCACAAATCGACCGATCCGGAACCGGCCATGACCAATTGACTATCCAGCGGGGCGGACGTGAAGGTCGCCCGATCCTGCAGCGGCGGCATCCACTGGTTCTGGCCCGGCATCATCCAGCCGCCGGCAAAGTCGAGCAGACCTGGCGGATCGTAATTGAAGCTGCTGGTGTCGTTTTCAGCCGCGGGCGTGCTGAACAGCGAACCGGACTCCATCCACCAGCGCCGACCGCTGCCGGCAGCCTCGAAGCTGGGCAGGCTGAAGCGGCTCGCGGCAATCCCGTCCCTATCGACCTCCAGCAGGATTTCCACCGGCGGCTCGGCCTCGTAGGCAGCGACTTCCGCGGCCGTGCTTTCACCCAGGTAGACATCGAGGAAACGCACGACTTCCGCCCAGATATCGCCGCGGAAATATTCACCGTGGTCGCCGTTCATGCCCAGCAAGCGGGCCGGGACGTTCGGATCGAAACGCTCCAGGAGCTTGGCCGGGCCACTGCCGGTCTGCTCGTCCTGCCAGGCATTGACCAGCAGGGTGGGCACGGCAATGTCGCCGACCAGAGTCTCCGGCGCCCTGCCCTGCCAGTAGGCACCGTCGTAGGGGTTGCCGAAGATACCGGCCTCCATGCTGACGTTTTGCAGCCTCAAGGCCTGATTTTCCAGGCAGACCGGGTCGAACAGCGGATTGGACGGGTCGGTGCGCTCGTTGACCTGGGAATACGAGCTGGGCCAGGCCGAGCGTTCATCCTGGTCCTGGCTGAATACGGCGGCAAAGGCAAAGTTCAGTACACCCCCGGGATAGGCCACGTCGCGGTAGAACTCGCCGATGACGTGACCCGGCACGATGGCATTCAGCGAAGGGGGCCGGGTGGCGGCCACGAACAGCTGGCTGATGCCGGGATAGGACTTGCCGATCAAGGCAATCCCGTCGGACCAGTCCTGCGCGGCAAGGACTTCGACCATGTCGTAACCATCGATGGCCTGGATCTGCTCGAAATAATCAAAGGAACCGCCCGAACAGGCCGAACCCCGCATGTTGACGCCAACGGCCGCGTAGCCAAGGGCCGGGAAGCGCGAGCCCACGCCATCGAAAAAGTTGATTGACGGGCGATAGGCCGAGTAGTCGATCACCACCGGGTACGGACCGGGTCCAAACACATCCGGGTCGGGGAGCACTACCTGGTAGGCCAGCAGCGTGCCATCACGCGTCTCGAAATAACCGGTGCTGGGGTCCAGGGTCTGGGCGCTGTAGAAGGATGCGGACGGATGATCCCCGGGCGCCAGCACATCGATCGAGAATCCGCCGCCGCGCGGCCCGCCCAGTACAACCTGGTAGTCGCTACCGGCAGGGACATCGCGCAGCACCAGGCCACCCCAGTCGTCGGTCGTGCCATCGAAGCTGAACCCGCCGGGCCCGCTGATGTTGACCGGCGCGTTCGGGTCGGCGTGGGCGATATACATCTGTTCAACGCTGCCGCTGACGGTCAGCGTGCCCCCGAATGGCGGCGGCCCCCCGTTGCCGGCGAAGACCGAACCCACCCCCAGCAGGGCCAGGCAGGCGAACGTGAACGATACGATGGACACAGGGAGTAACCCTGCGAGTCTTGGTCTGGTCATGATCTACCCTCGAAAAAATTTGTGTTTTTTATTGAGCAGGCGTATCGCTATGCCTGCCCTCGTCCTGTCCTGAAAGACGAGCGTACCGAGGGTACAACAAATGTCCGGCTCAGACTTGGCGGCGACCGATGATGACCATGGCCTGCCCGTTGCTACAAACATTGTGCGCCGCACCTCGGCATGGTCAAAGCGTTCAAGCACAATGCTTGCCTGCGCTTGCAGCGCCGGCCGGTGCCAAGTTGACCTGAAGCCAGAGGGAGCCTGACATGAACGCCATCGCCCTGATGTTGATCGGTCTCGGTGCATTTGCGCTGGGGTATTTGTTCTACTCGCGCTTCATTGCCGACAAAATCTACGGCCTCGACGACAGTCGAACAACGCCGGCCCACGAAATGGAAGACGGGGTCGACTACGTACCAACCAACCGTTTCATCCTCTGGGGCCACCACTTCACTTCGGTGGCCGGCGCCGCCCCCATCGTCGGCCCGGCCATTGCTGTCATCTGGGGTTGGCTGCCGGCGTTTATCTGGGTGGTGGTCGGCACGATCTTCATTGCCGGGGTGCACGACTTCGGTGCGATCTGGGCCAGCGTGCGCAACAAGGCCCAGTCGGTCGGGTCGCTGACCGGGGCACTGGTCGGCAAGCGTGCCCAGAGCATTTTCATGATCGTGATCTTTTTGCTGCTGTTGATGGTCAACGCGGTCTTCGCGGTGGTCATCGCCGGGCTGTTTGTCAACTTCCCCGAAAGCGTGGTCCCGGCCTGGAGCGCGATCGTGGTCGCCCTGGTGCTTGGTCAGCTGATCTACCGCAAGCTGATCGGGCTGACGCTGCTGTCGATCATCGGTGTGGCCGTGCTCTACCTGATGATCTGGGTGGGACAATACACCCCGGTGGTGCTTCCGGACCAGGCCCTTGGGCTCGGGGCCAATGCCCAATGGATCGTGTTGTTGTTTGTCTATGCCGGCATTGCCTCGCTGCTGCCGGTCTGGGTCCTGCTGCAACCGCGCGACTACATCAACGGCCTGCAGCTGTTTGTCGGCCTGGGCCTGTTGTTCACCGCCGTGCTGATCGCCAGCCCGCAGGTCGTCGCCCCGGCTTTCAATACCAATATTCCGGCCGGAACGCCGCCATTGATTCCGCTGCTGTTTGTCACCATCGCCTGTGGCGCGATTTCCGGGTTCCATGGCCTGGTGTCTTCGGGTACCACGTCCAAGCAACTCGACCGCGAAAGCGATGCCCGTTTTGTCGGCTATTTCGGCGCCGTGGGCGAAGGCTCGCTGGCCCTGGCCGCCATCATCGCCACCACCGCCGGATTCGCCACCCTGGGCGAATGGGAGGCGATGTACACCGCCTTCGGCGCCGGCGGCGTCAACGCCTTTGTCGAAGGCGGCGCGACCATCATGAACAACGGCTACGGCCTGCCCATGGCGGTCGGGACCACGCTGCTGGCGGTCATGGCCGTGCTGTTCGCCGCCACGACCATGGACACGGGCGTGCGCTTGCAGCGCTACATCATCCAGGAATGGGGCCAGATCTACGAGCTGGGCTGGCTGCGCAGGAACGGCCCGGCCACGATCCTCGCCGTGACCGCCTGCCTGGCCCTGGCCTTCGGCGCCGGCGGCATGGACGGCACCGGCGGCCTGATCATCTGGCCGCTGTTTGGCACCACCAACCAGTTATTGGCCGCCTTGACCCTGCTGGTGGTCACCCTGATGGTGGTGCGTCTGGGCCGGCCACCCTGGTTCACCCTGGTGCCCATGGCGTTGATGCTGATCATGACCCTGGCCGCCCTGTTCTACCAGCTGATCCAGTTCTATCGCGCAGAGAACTGGTTCCTGCTCGGTCTCGATCTGGTTGTGCTGGTGGCCGCCCTGGCCGTGGTCCTGGAGGTTACCTCGACCCTCGCCCGGGCGCTGAAAGAAGGCAAAACGGATCCCAGACCGACATGAAGGCGGCGCTGAGGTCGGTCGACGTTTTTCTCGAAAAATACTATGCCGGGCGCTGGAAGCAGGGCCTGGCGCGAGACCTGCGGGATCGTGAGGACCTGTTCATGCTACTGCTGTTTTCCGAAACGCTCGGCATTCCCAACCCGACCGCCTGGTATACCCTGGAACTGCGCGGCATCATGCTCGAGGAGTTTCATCAGTGGCATCAGCGTCAGGGTCTGGAACACTCGCCGCTGGATGACTTTCGCTGCTGCTGAAGCGCCTGAACATTGATTGAACAACTGCTTCAGCGCCGAGTGATTTTCTGCGGCGGCAAGGGTGGCGTCGGCAAGACCACCGTGGCGGCAGCGCTTGCTCTGCTGGCCACCCAACGAGGCCGTCGGGTCCGGATTGTCTCGACCGACCCGGCCCACTCCCTGGGCGACCTCCTCGAGACCCGGCTCGACCATCGGCCAAGGCGCGTCGCGGCCGGCTTCGAAGCCATGGAGATTGACCCGGAGCAGGCAGTGCAGACCTATCTGGACGAGGTCGCCGGGCGATTGCGCGACTATGTCAAACCCGCACTGTATGGCGAAATCGACCGCCAGATGGCCCAGGCCCGGCATGCACCCGGGGCCATGGAGGCCGCCTTGCTCGAACAGGTCGCCAGGATGATCAGCGAGCCGCCGGACGAGGTCGACCTGCTGATCTTCGATACCGCGCCGACCGGCCATACCCTGCGCCTGCTGTCGCTGCCGGAAGCCATGGCCGCCTGGACCGATGGCCTGCTCGGCCAGCAGCGTCACAGCGAAGCGGTTGGGCGGGCTTTTCGCGGTTTGCTGCCAGGTCAGGCCGATACCGCCGGCGATGAGCGGCGGGCCAAACTGGCGCGAACGCTGGAAGGCCGCCGCCAGTGTTTTCTCAAGGCGCGCGAACGCCTGGTTGATGCCAGCCACAGTGGCTTTGTCCTGGTGTTAGTCCCCGAGCGCCTGCCGGTGACCGAAACCGCGCGCACGCTCGACAGCCTGGTTGATTTCAAGGTGCCGATTGCCGGCCTGGTCATCAACCAGGTTCTGCCCGACCAGGCCGAAGGCCAGTTCCTGGCCGGACGACGCCAGGTCCAGGAAACGCATCTGGCCGACATCGAGCGGCGCTTTGCCAGGTGGCCGCGGCTGCACCTGCCATTGCAGCGTGAAGACGTCCGAATCGGCAAAGGGCTGGAGCACCTGGCCGCCCTGCTCGAATCAAATCCGGGCTGAATCGCTACTGGCCCTGCACGCTCCGGCCGGCATTGTTGATGAAGCAGTCCGATAGCGACAAGATAACGATAATGGTAGTGTGAGAAACCGGTCAACAACGGGATCGACGATGAAAGTTGTTTCGCTCAGAAGCCCAGGCGGGCTGGAAAATCTCGAGGTGATCGCAAGGGAAAGCCCCGGACAGCCCGGACCTGGCGAAATGTGTGTGCGCATCCACGCCAGCTCCCTGAACTTCCATGACTACATGGTCGTCAACGGGTCGATCAAGACCGCGGACGGTCGGATTCCGATGTCTGACGGCGCCGGTGTGGTCGAAGCGGTCGGTAAAGGCGTGAGCGAGTTCACCGTCGGTGATCGCGTGGTGTCGACCTTCTTTCCCGGATGGCTGGAAGGCCAGCCCAGGGTCGACAATTTCCGCACAACGCCGGGTGACGGCGTCGATGGCTACGCGCGCGAACAGGTGCTGGCGCCGCCGCAATGCTTCACCCGCGCGCCCGACGGCTACAGTCATCAGCAGGCTGCGACGCTGACCACGGCCGGCCTGACGGCCTGGCGCGCGCTGGTGGTCAACGGCCAAGTCAGGGCCGGGGAAACCGTGTTGACCCTGGGTACCGGCGGCGTTTCGGTCTTCGCGCTGCAGTTCGCCAAGGCGATGGGCGCTGTGGTGATTGCGACCTCTTCATCGGATCAAAAGATCGAGCGACTGCGCGAACTGGGCGCCGACCACACCATCAACTACAAATCCGACCCCGACTGGGGCAAGCGGGTACTGGAACTGACCGACGGTGCCGGTGCCGACCACGTCATCGAGGTCGGCGGTCCAGGCACCCTGCCGCAGTCGATCCAGGCCGTGCGCATCGGCGGCCACATCGCGATGATCGGCGGGCTGACCGGCGCTTCCGGCGAAGTGCCCATCGCGAACCTCAAGGCGAAGCAGGCGCGCCTCCAGGGGCTGATCGTCGGCAGCCGCGCCGACCAGCACGACATGGTGCGCGCACTCGAGGTCACGGGTATCCAGCCGGTCATCGACCGCTGCTTCGCCTTCGACGAAATCGCCGAGGCATTTCGTTACCAGGAGGCCGGACGACACTTCGGCAAGATCTGCCTCCAGTTCTGAACCGTTGGCGACCGCGACGGTCAGGTGATGACGGTCACCGGGCTCTTGGCGTGGCGCAGGACCTTGTCGCTGACGCTGCCGAGCATCAGCGAGCGCATGCGGCTCAGGCCGCGGCGACCGATGACCACCATGGCCTTCTCGTTGTCTTCGGTCAGGCGGATGATTTCTTCGGCCGGGTCGCCGATCGAGGTTTCCTGCTCGACCTTGTCGATCATCGCCTCGCCGACCCCTTTGCGGGTCGTGTCGAAGGCCCGCTGGGCGGCCGACTGGGCGGCCTGATCGATATCCGACCGGGACATCCCGGCGATGCCGATCACTTCCACCGACGCGGCCGGGAAGACGTAGAACAGGCGTACGCCCACCCCCATCGCACCGGCCATGTCCATGGCAAAGGTTGCTGCGCGGATGGAGTTTTCAGACCCGTCGACGGGAACCACGATTTCGGTGATGTGCTTGCTCATGACTACGCTCCTTCGCCCTTGCAGGCCCTGTTGTTGTAGTTCACCCCTGATACTAACAATTTCGGGCCGTTGCGTATTGATGCCGGTCAAACCCGCCGGTCATTCGCGCTCGAGCAGATCGAGCAGATCCTGTTCGCTCAGCACGGCAATCCCCAGCTCCTCGGCCCTGGCCAGTTTCGAGCCGGGATCACTGCCGGCGATGACCGCGGTGGTGTTTTTGGAAACGCTGGAGGTGACCTTCGCACCCCTGGCCTCCAGGGCCGTGCGCGCCTCGGACCGGGTCAGGCGTTCCAGCGCCCCGGTCAGAACGTAGGTCTTGCCGTCCAGGCTTGCCTGCTCGCGACGGACCGGCTCTTCTTCCGGATACCGAATTCCGCACTCAAGCAATTCGGCGATCACCCGGCGGTTGTGCGCCTGGTCGAAAAACGCTTCGACATGCGCTGCTACCACGGGGCCGACATCGGGCACCTCGGCCAGCTGCTCGGCGCTGGCGGCGGCGATCCTGTCGAGGGTGCCGAAATGGCGCGCCAGCTGGTTTGCCGTGACCTGCCCCACTTCGCGAATCCCGAGCGCGAACAGCAGCCTGGGTAATGTTGTCTGCCTGCTTTCGTCGAGCGCCTGAACCAGGTTTCGAGCTGACTTTTCGGCCAGCCGCTCCAGCCCGCTCAGCGTTTCCGTATCCAGCCGATACAGGTCGGCCGGGCTTTTGACCAGGTCTTTTTCAACCAGCTGCGCGATCAGCTTGCTGCCGAGACCGTCGATGTCCATTGCGGCGCGTCCGGCAAAGTGCTCCAGGGCGCGTCGGCGCTGGGCCGGACAGACCAGCCCGCCGGTGCAGCGGGCCACCGCTTCGCCTTCGACCGTTTCCACTGCCGAGCCGCATTCCGGGCAGTGTTCCGGCATGGTCCAGGGCTGGCTGTCGGCCGGGCGTCGCTCGACCACCGCGGTCACGACTTCCGGAATCACGTCCCCGGCCCTGCGAACGACGACAAGATCGCCGGGGCGCACGTCCTTGCGCCGGATTTCCTCGGCGTTGTGCAGGGTCGCATTGGTCACCGTCACCCCGCCGACGAACACCGGTTCCAGGCGCGCGACCGGGGTCACGGCGCCGGTCCGGCCGACCTGGACCTCGATGGCCAGCAGCCGGGTGGTCTCTTCCTGGGCGGGAAACTTGTGGGCCAGGGCCCAGCGCGGCGCACGCGAAACCGCACCCAGCTCGCGTTGCTGGTCCAGCGAGTCGACCTTGTAGACCACGCCGTCGATGTCGTAGTCGAGCCGCTCTCTGCGCTCTCCCAGCTCGGCGTAGCGGCCCAGCAGGCCGGCAAGGCCCTCCACTACCGTGCACTCGGGGCTGACCGGCAAGCCCCAGGCGGCCAGCTGCTCCAGGATGCCGGAATGCGTCTCCGGCAGGCCCTCGGTCGAGGCCGCGCCGTAGCAGAAAAAGTGCAGCGGCCGTCTTGCGGTCACCGCCGAGTCGAGCTGTCGCAGGCTGCCGGCCGCCGCATTTCTGGGGTTGACGAAGGGTTTCTCTTCGGCTTCCAGCAGGCCCTGGTTGAGGCGCTCGAAGCCGGAGCGGGTCATGAACACCTCGCCGCGCACTTCGAGCACGGCGGGAATACCGTCGCCGCGCAGTTTCAGCGGGATGGCCCGGATCGTGCGCACGTTGGCGGTGACGTTTTCGCCCTGGCGGCCGTCGCCGCGGGTTGCCGCCAGCACCAGTCGCCGGTCCTCGTAGCGCAGGGCGATGGCCAGTCCGTCCAGCTTGGGTTCCACGGCATAGGTGACGCACTCGATATCGAGCCGATCGCGAACGCGGCGGTCGAACTCGGACACTTCCTGTTCGGAAAATGCGTTGGCCAGTGAGAGCATGGGAACGGCATGGGTAACACTTTCGAACGCATCGGCCGGTCGCGCGCCGACGCGCTGGGTCGGCGAATCCGGGCGCACCAGTTCCGGGTGTTCGGCCTCCAGTGCTTCGAGCTCACGGAGCAGGCGGTCGTACTCGGCGTCGGACACCGTCGGTGCATCGAGCACGTAGTAGCGGTGATTGTGCTCGTCGATCTCGCGCCGCAGGCGCTCGACCCGGCGGCGGACCTGCTCGTCCGGGCTGGCGGCCATCGCGGCTCGTCTCAGCCGCCGCTGGCCAGACCGTGCTGGCGGTCGAATTCGCGCATTTCCTCGCGAATCTGGGCAATGCGCTGGCGGGTCAGCAGGCAGGTCGCATCGTCGAGCACCTCGGCGTCGAGCAGCTCGGCGATACGGCGAGCGGTTGCCAGCATGGCATCCCAGGTGTCGAGCGCGCTGACCGGACCCGGCAGGGTGGCAAAAATCGCCACTCCGGGCGTGTCGAAGACGTTCCAGGTGCTGGCGTCGAAATGACCCGGCGGGGTGAGATTGGCCATGCTGAAGACCGGTTTGTCGGCGCCTTCATGACGGCGATGAAAAATGCTCATTTCGCCGAAGGTCAGCCCGGCCTTCAGGGCCGCATCGAGCAGATCCGAGCCGCCGATGCGGCGCTCGTCGCGGCGGCGGACATAGACGGTGACGATTTTTTCGGCATCTTCGGCGCGGCTGTCGGTCGGCCTGGGCCGGACCGGATCGGCCGGGCCGCCCGATCCCGGCTCACGATCCAGCGCGGGGAAGGTTGGCTGGCGAGGACTTTTGTTTCCATCCGGGCCCTGGTCTGACGATTCGGTCTCGCTGTCGACTTCTCCCAGGCTGGGCTCGCGGCGGTCCTGACGCCAACGGGCGTGGTTGGGCTGAGACTGGCCCTTGGGGCGGTGAAACAGCACGATGGCGGCCAGGATGATCAGGCCCAGCAGGATCAGGATCAGGCGCAGATTATCCACTTCGAAGACCCGTTCCAAAACAACTTGAGAGTTTAACGCATGGACCGCCGGCGCTTGGCGGTCTCAGGCATCAGCCAGGGCCACGGCCCGATCCAGATCCACGCTGACGATTCTTGATACGCCCGGTTCGCGCATGGTCACCCCCAGCATCTGGTGGGCGACTTCCATGGTGACCTTGTTGTGGGTGACCAGCAGAAACTGAACCTGCTCGGACATTTCCCGGACCATTTCGGAGAACCGGCCGACGTTGGCGTCATCGAGCGGTGCATCGACCTCGTCGAGCAGGCAGAACGGCGCCGGGTTCAGGTTGAAGATGGCAAAAACGAAGGCGACGGCGGTCAGGGCTTTCTCGCCGCCCGACATCATGTGGATCCGCGCAATCCGTTTGCCGGGCGGGCGGGCCATGATCGCCACGCCGGCCGAAAGCCAGTCATCGCCGACCATTTCCAGATGCCCGTGGCCACCGCCGAACAGGCGCGGAAACAGGGTTTCCATGTTCTGGTTGACCTTCTCGAAGGTCTCGCGAAAGCGCGTGCGGGAATCCCGGTCGATCCGGCTGATCGCCTTTTCCAGGGTATCCAGGGCCTGTTCCAGGTCTTCGTGCTGACGGTCCAGGTAGTCCTTGCGCTCCGATTCGGTCACGTGCTCGTCGATGGCGGCCAGGTTGACCGGCTCGAGACGACGAATCTTTTCTTCCAGCTGCTCGAGATCGGCCTGGTACTGGCGCGCCTGCGCGCCCTCGGGCAGGGTCTCGAGCAGCGAGTCCATGTCGCCTTCCAGTTCCTCGACGTGCTCGGCCAGGCTGCGCGCCTTGAGCTGGGTCTCGTGCAGTTCGAGCTGCAGCGCGGACTGGCGCTCGCGCACCGCTTCGGCCTCGGCCGCGCTTTGCCGGCGCCGTTCGTCCTGCTCGCGCCAGGCGGCCTCGAGTTCTTCAAGCACTTCCCGGGCCCGACGCAGGCGCCCTTCCACTTCCAGGCGTCGCTCCAGCAGCGCGTCGCGCTGTGTTTGCTGGGCGCGGACCGGCTCGTCGCCCTGGGCCAGCGCTTCGCTCAGCTCTACGTACCTGGACTGCAGCTGGCCGACCTGGTTGTCGATCCGTGCGATCGCCTGGCGCAGCGAATCCAGCCCGGCACGGCTGGATTCGAGCTTCAGTGACACCGCTTCGCGCCGCTCGCGGGCTTCGCGGTAGACGCGACGCGCCTGGTCGAGCACTTCGGCCAGGCGCTTTTTTTCCTGCTCCAGCGGATCTCGCGCCTGTTCGGCCGCTTCCATGGCGTTCATCGCTTCCTGCAGTTCAGCCCGGGCCGCGCCGACGGCGCGGGTGTCCTCGGCCTGGCGGGCTTTCAGGGTTTCCAGTTCCCGGTTGACCGCCTCACGCTGTCGCGCCAGGGTCTCGATTCGGCTGTTGAGCGCGCTGATCTGCCCCTGGACCTGGGCGCGTTCGCGCTCGGCCTGGTGCATTTCCTGATCGAGACGCTGTGCTTCCTGTTCGCTGGCATGGAGCTCTGCGCGCCCTTTCTTCAGCTCGGATTCGAGGCGCTCGATGGTTGTTGCATCGCTGGCCAGGCGCTGCTCCAGCTCCCGGATTTCGGCTTCGCGGCGGAGCACTCCGGCCGCTCCTTCGAGGTGGGCGGGCTGGCGCATCCAGCCCGGACCCAGCCAGACACCGTCGGGCGTGATCACCGACTCCAGCGGCCCGAGATCGGCCAGCAGGGCGCGCGCTTCGGCCAGGCTCTCGGCACAGCGGACGCGGTTGAGTCTTCGGGCCAGGACCCCGGCGCCTTCGGTCTGCGCGGCCAGGGTTCCGGGGGTGGGGTCGACGGCCGCATCGGCAACCAGGCTCAAGCCCGCGTCGGGCAGTTCCGTGTCCAGCAGCGGCTCCAGTTGCTCGACCGTGGCCGCCTGCAGCCAGTCGGCCAGAACGTGCTCGACCGCGCCGGTCCAGTGCGCATCGCGCACCCGGATACGGCTCAGAACCCTGCGGGTCGGACCGATGTTGCGGGCCTGCAGCCATTCGCCGAGGCCTTGGTCCCCATCGCCGCCGCGGTTGAGCAGACGCAGCGAATCGCAGCGGGCGCTGCGCTCGTGGCGGCCGGCGCGGGCCTGCTCGAGCTCGTTGCGCAAGGTCTCGATCCGATCGCGAAGGCGCGCCCCGCCGGTCCTGGCCTGCTCGCCGTCCGCGCGCAGGGTCTGGAGCTTGTGCCCGGCCGCCTCGAGCTCTTCGCGCGCCCGCCCGAGCTGGCCCTGGACTTCTTCCTCGGCCGCCGCCCCGCCCTGGGCGGCCAGGTTCCTGATCCGCTCGGCGGCCCGGCCCATGCGATCGTCCAGATGCTCGATGCGCTGGCGCAGCAGCTCGGCATGAGCGGCGGCCTGGGCGGAGGATTGCTGGTGCTCCTGCCACTGCTGCTGCCAGTGCCCCACCGCCTGCTCGCCCTGCTCGGCCTGGGCAAGCGCCTGTGTTTCTGCCGAGCGTGCCTGCTCGAGCTCGGGCTGCAGCCGGGCAATCAGCTCCGAGGTCTCGCTGACCTGGGCCTTGTCGAGTATCAGGTGCTGCTGCAGGTCGTTGAGCTGGGTCTCGGTTTCGGCGAATTCGGCTTTCTGGCGCTGGCGGATGTCGCGCTGGTGCTCGATCGCCTGCTCCAGGCGGGCAATCTCGCCGGCGACCTCGTAGAGTTCGGCCTGGATCGATGCGGCCTGTTCGCCGGCCTCGTGCTGCTGCTGGCGCAGGGTCTCGAGCTCTTTTTCGGCCGATCGCTGTCCGGACAACGCCGCCTGCAGCGATGTTTCGACTTTGGCCAGGTTGGCCTGGCGGGCCTCGGCCAGGGCGCTGGTTTCGCGCCAGCGCAGGGCGGTCAGACGGGCCTCGTCTTCGCGGTAGCGCTTCTTGAACTTGCGATAACGCTCGGCGGCACGCGCCTGGCGGCGCAGTTTTTCGAGCTGTTTGCCGACCTCCTCGCGCAGGTCGCGCAGGCGCTCCAGGTTTTCCCGGGTATGCCGGATCCGGTTTTCGGTCTCGCGCCGACGCTCCTTGTAGCGCGACACGCCGGCCGCTTCTTCAAGAAAACCGCGCAATTCCTCGGGCCGCGCCTCCACGATCTGCGAGATCATGCCCTGCTCGATGATGGCGTAGCTGCGCGGCCCCAGGCCGGTGCCGAGGAAAAGATCGGTAATGTCCCGGCGCCGGCATCGCGTGCCGTTGAGAAAATAGGCCGACTGGCCGTCACGGCTGACCTGGCGCTTGACCGAGATTTCGCCGTAGGCGGCATACTCGCCACCGGCGCGGCCGTCGCTGTTGTCAAACAGCAGTTCCACGGTTGCTGTGGCAACCGGCTTGCGCGCGCTCGAGCCGGAAAAAATCACGTCGCTCATGGATTCGCCACGCAGCTGGCGGGCCGAGCTTTCTCCCATCACCCAGCGCACCGCGTCGATGATGTTGGATTTGCCGCAGCCATTGGGCCCGACGATCGCCATCAGGTTCGAGGGGAATCGCACCGTGGTCGGCTCTACGAAGGACTTGAAGCCCGACAGTTTGATTGCGGTCAGTCGCATTGACGCATCCGTCAGCTGTTTTTGTTCTAATACGGCTTTGCCGGGGCTCGTCCGGCGCATCATCAGCCGGTCGGAGAAACCATCGAAATGCCATCCCAGCCCAGCAAGGAACTTGAAGTCTTTCCCAACCCGCAGCCGGCGCGGGATTATACCATCCGGATCCGGGTTCCCGAGTTTACCTGCCTGTGCCCCAAGACCGGGCAGCCCGACTTTGCCGAGCTCCTGCTCGAATACGTTCCCGACCGGTTCTGCGTCGAGCTCAAGGCGCTGAAAAACTACGTCTGGAGCTTTCGCGACGAGGGCGCCTTCCACGAAGCCGTCACCAACCGCATTCTGCAAGACCTGGTCGCGGCAACCCAGCCGCGCTTCATGCGCGTGACCGCCGATTTCAACGTTCGCGGCGGCATTTACACCGCCGTGGTGGCCGAACACCGCGCCGAAGGCTGGCAGGCGGCTCCAGCCGTCGTTCTGCCCTGACAGCGCCGGGCTTCGGCCCGGTTCAAGACAGGCCCGATCTAATCGGCCGACGCTTCTTCCAGCGGCAACATCGGGGTGATCTCGGCGGCGTCGTACAAGTCCTCGACCAGGGCCTCGAGGCGCTGCCGGACGAGCTGGCGAGCGATGCCTTCGCGGACATCGTCCAGCGCCGGGGCCTGCAGGGGCCGTTCATCGGCAATTCGCACCAGGCGCCATCCCTGCGGCGTCTGCAGCGGCGCCGACAGCACGTCACCGGCTTCGGCCTCGGCAAACAGCGGCCCAAGCTCGTCGCCGACCTGGCTGCGGTCGACCCAGCCGGTCGGCTCCACCGTCAGGCCATCACGGCGCGCCTGCTCGCTCAAGGCGGCGAAATCGGTTTCGCCATCCTCCAGCGACGCGATCGCCAGAAGCGCCTGCCGCTGGCTCGGGTAGGCGATGGTTTCGAGCCGAAACTGGCGGTCCCCGGAACGTTGCAGCTGGGCTTCATACACTGCCTGGATGTCTTCATCGGTGACCGGGTATTCCTCGTGAATGCGGCTGAAATAGCGCAGCTGCAGCGTTTCCATGTCGCGCAGGGCGCGCTGGGCCCGGACTTCGGCCTGCTCGGCCAGACCGTCCCGCTCGGCGGCGTTGGCCACGGCGCGAAGCCGAATCAACTCGTCGAGCAGCTCGCGCATGCCCTCGTGATCGTCTTCATCGATGCCGCGCTGGACCATCATGTACTCCAGCATCGGCAGCGAGACCGCACGGCCATCGACCTCGACCAGAATGACGTCTTCGGGATCGATCAAGGGATCGGAAGGGGCCGGCTGGCAAGCCGACAGAAACGCAACCATGGCCGAAATCGAAATTAGTAAAACCAGCACCTTACCGTTCATTTGGAGAAATGGCCTCAATGTTCAGCGCATGAATGTCGGTGGTCATCAGGTCGCCGACGGCGCTGTAGACCTTGCGGTGACGGGCCAGGCGCGGCAGGCCGTCGAAGGCTTCGCTGACCAGGCGCACGCGGAAATGGCCGCGGCCGTCGCGTGCGCCCGGATGGCCTGCGTGCAGGTGGGACTCGTCGACGATCTCCATCTCGATCGGCGCCAGGTGCTCTTCCAGGCACGCCCGTATCATCGCTACCCTTTGCTCGGTCATGGCAGCACCGCCTTGTAGGGGTGCACCTCGGTCCCGCTCCAGGCGCCGGACAGGATGTAGGGATCGGCATCGGCCCAGCGTTGCGCCTCTTCCATGCTGGAAAATTCGGCGATGATCAGCGAGCCGGCAAAGCCGGCCGGACCCGGGTCGGGTGAGTCGATGGCCGGCAGGGGACCGGCCGTCAGCAGTCGTCCCGCACTGCACAGGCCGTGCAGGCGGTCGAGATGATCCGCGCGCGCGCCCGACCGCCGCGCCAGACTGTCCTCGACGTCGTATCCGATAATGCAGTAATACATGGTGTTGTTCCGATCTTCCGGTCGCAATCGTCAGGCTGCATTGTACCCACGCTCCCGGCCACCGCGGGCCCGGTCCGGATGCCGATGCGCCGGCAGGCCGGCCGTGAACTCGCTACACTGCATCAATGCGCCCCAGCCAGCCGCCAAGCACCGTC
This sequence comes from Wenzhouxiangella sp., assembly GCA_007694885.1. GTDB lineage: Bacteria > Pseudomonadota > Gammaproteobacteria > Xanthomonadales > Wenzhouxiangellaceae > Wenzhouxiangella. The sequence goes on from REEW01000115.1 coordinate 22,304, forward strand.
GTCGCCCAGCAGGAAATGCCCTTCGCCATGGTCCAGGGCCAGCCGCTGCTCAAGCTGCCCGACGATCTGTACATTCCGCCGGATGCGCTGGAAGTCTTTCTCGAAGCCTTCGAAGGGCCGCTTGATCTGTTGTTGTATCTCATCCGGCGCCAGAATCTGGACATTCTCGACATTCCCATCGCCGAGATCACCCGCCAGTACACCGGCTACATCGAGATGATGGCCGGCATGCGCCTGGAGCTGGCCGCTGAATACCTGGTCATGGCCGCGATCCTGGCCGAAATCAAATCGCGCATGCTGCTGCCGCGCCCCCAGCTGGAAGATCAAGACGAGCACGACCCGCGCGCCGACCTGATCCGAAGGCTGCAGGAATACGAGCGCTTCAAGCAGGCGGCCGACGATCTCGATGCCCTGCCCCGGCTGGAGCGTGACCTGGTCGCGGCCTCGGCCGCCATCGAAGACCAGGGCCAGGTGCGTCTGCCGCCCGAGGTTGATCTGCGTGAACTGCTGCTCGCCCTGCGCGACGTGATGGCACGGGCCGACATGCTCGCCCATCACCAGGTCCAGAGCGAGCCGCTGAGCGTGCGCGAACGCATGACGCGCGTGATCGGCCTGGTCTCGAACAACCAGTTCGTCGAGTTCGGGCAGTGTTTCGATCTCGACGAGGGGCGCACCGGGGCCGTGGTCACGTTTCTGGCCCTGCTCGAGTTGTTGCGCGAACACCTGATCGACCTGGTTCAGCAGGAGCTGTTCGGTACCATCTACCTGCGCAGCCCAGGCGAAACCTGACCGACACAACCGGACCACCCATCTTCAGCAAGACTGCCCATGGACATTGCCCATCTGAAAACCGTTGTCGAAGGCGCCCTGCTGGCCACCGGCGGGCCACTGAACCTGAATCAGCTCAACGCCTTGTTTCCGGACGAGGAGAAACCCGGTCACGGGCTGCTCAGGGAAGCGCTGGCCGCCCTGGACGCCGACCTTGAAGGTCGGGCGGTCGAGCTGACCGAAGTCGGCAGCGGCTTTCGAATCCAGGTGCGCTCCGGCCTGATGCCGGTGATTTCCCAGTTGTGGACCGAAAAGACGCCGCGCTACTCGCGCGCGTTGCTCGAAACCCTGGCCATCATCGCCTACCGTCAGCCGATCACCCGGGGCGAGATCGAACAGATCCGCGGCGTGTCGCTGAGCGCCAACATCCTGCGCACGCTGCAGGAACGAGAATGGATCAAGGTCGTTGGTCATCGCGACGTCCCCGGCCGGCCGGAGCTGCTGGGCACGACGCGCGCTTTCCTCGACTATTTCAATCTCAAGTCGCTCGACGAGTTGCCGACACTGGCCGAAATCAAGGACATCGACAACCTCGAACCCGAGCTCGAGCTGGTCCATCCCGCCATGGCTGAAGCTGGCCCTTTGGAGTCTCATGGAAACGAAACCACCGAAGAAGAAACCGCGCAGGAATCCGTCGGCGGCGAAGACGTCGAACAACCGTCGGCCGAGCCCGAAGCGGCGGCGAACGACCAAAAGCACGGCGCCGACTGAGCGCGACAAGACCGTCCAGTTTGAAGGCGGCGAGCGTCTGCAAAAGGTGCTGGCACGCGCCGGCCTGGGCTCGCGCCGGGCCCTGGAGACGCGCATCGAACGGGGCGAAATCCTGATCAACAAGGTGCCGGCCAAGCTCGGCGCAACGGTCAGCAGCGGTGACCTGATCACGCTGGACGGCAAGTCTTTCCGGGTGATCGCCGCATCACCGGCGCATCGCACCCTGATTTATCACAAGCCCGAAGGCGAGGTGACCACCACCAGCGACCCGGAAGGACGCAGAACCGTCTTCGATCGGCTGCCGCGCCTGCGCGACGGACGCTGGATCGCCATCGGTCGTCTCGATCTCAACACCGCCGGCCTGCTGCTGCTGACCACCGACGGCGAACTGGCCAACCGCATGATGCATCCGTCCAGCCGGGTCGACCGCGAATACCTGTGCCGGATTCGCGGCACCGTGTCGGACGAACAGGTCGACAAGCTGCTGGCCGGGGTCGAGTTGGAAGACGGCCCGGGCCGCTTCTCCGATGTCGTTCCCGGCGAGGTCACCGGCAGCCATGCCTGGTACACCGTCACCATTCTCGAGGGCCGCAATCGCGAGGTCCGGCGCCTGTGGGAGGCGGTCGGCGCCCAGGTCGCCCGGCTCAAGCGCGTACGTTTCGGGCCGGTGTTTCTGCCGGCCGCGGTCCGGACCGGCCGCTACCAGGAGATCGGACCCGAGGATCATCGCATCCTGCGCGAGGACGTCGGTCTGCCGCCGCAGCCGGTGGAACTGCTGCTGCAGCGTCAGCCTTCCTGAGACGGGCGATTCTCAGTCGGTCAGCGGCATCAGCGTCAACTCCACCCGACGGTTCATGGCGCGGCCTTCGGCGGTTTCGTTGCTCGCGACCGGGTAGTCCGGTCCATAGCCGTAGGTAGCGATCCGGACCGGGCTGACCCCGCGGCTGGCAAGATAGCGACCGACGGTCTCGGCTCGTTCATCGGACAGGCGCAGGTTGTAGCTGCGGGTGCCGGTGGAGTCGGTGTGGCCGTCGACAACCAGCACCGTCTGTTCGAACTCCTCCACGACCAGGGCAACCGAATCCAGCACCTCGAAGAAGTCGGGGTTGAGTGCCGCTGAATCGAAGTCGAAGGTGACGTGACCGGGCATGTTCAGAATGATGTCGTCGCCGCGCCGGGTCACGCTTACGCCCGTCCCGGCCAGCTGCTCCCGGAGCGCTTCTTCGTTGCGGTCCATGTAGTTGCCGACCGCCGCACCAGTGAGCGCGCCCAGGCCGGCCCCGATCGCGGCTCGCTTGAGCCGATCACCGCCCGAGATCGCGCCGATGACCGCACCGATTCCGGCCCCGACCGCTGCCCCCTGCCCGGTCCGGGTCGCCCGTGGTTCCCCGGTCCATGGATCGGTGGTGGTGGTGGCGCAGCCGGCTAGCAGGGCCACGCTGAAGGCAAGGGCGATGGATCGGGTCGTGGTTTGCGAACTCATGAAGTTCTCCTCAAAATCGGGTCGGTATCCAGTGTAGTGCCAGTTTGCCGGTTGGCCCTGAACGCCCTCTGAATCAGGCCTCGGCCTCGTCGTCGTCGAGCCAGCGGTACAGGGTTCTTCGGCCAACGCCCAGCAAGGCCGCCGCACGTCGTTTGTTGCCGTCCACGCGCTCCAGGACATAGTGGACATAGCGGCGCCGCAGCTCGTTCAGGCTCGGCAGCATGTCGCCCTCGAGCAGGGGTTCCGGAATGCCGGACGATCCGCTCGAGGGCGCCCGGCTGACCCGGCGGATGCGCTCCGGCAAATGCTCCGGCGCGATCTCGGCCTGGTCACAGAATGTGACGGCCCGCTCCATCGCGTTGCGCAGTTCGCGCACGTTGCCGGGCCAGGGGTAGGCGCGCATCAGGGCCATCGCTCGTTCCGACAGGGTCCGGGCCGGGCGCTGGCGAGCGACGGCAAAGCGCGCCATGAAGCGCATGGCGAGCAACTCCATGTCGTCGCCGCGCTCGCGCAGGGGCGGCAGTTCCAGCTGGAAGGCTTCGAGCCGGTAGTACAGGTCCTCTCGAAAAGCGCCGGCGGCGACTTTTTCGGGGAGATCGATGTTGGTTGCCGCAATCAGGCGCACGTCGACAACGTACTCGTGGTCGGCGCCGACCGGACGAATCCTGCCGTCCTGCAGCGCCCTGAGCAGCTTGGCCTGCAGCGCCACGGGCATCTCGCCGATCTCGTCCAGAAACAGGCTGCCGCCGTCGGCTTCGCGGAACAAGCCGGGCCGGGCCTGATCGGCCCCGGAGAACGCGCCGGCCGAGTGACCGAAAAATTCGCTCTCCAGAAGTTCGGTCGGCACGCCGGCGCAGTTGACCGCGAGGAAAGGCCAGTCGGCGCGTCGGCTTTCGGCATGGATGGCGCGGGCGACCAGATCCTTGCCGGTACCGGATTCACCGCTGATCAGAACCGGCCCGTCCGCGCGGGCAATCTTGCGAATCCGTTCGAACAGGGCCAGCATGACCGCGCTGGTCCCTTCAATGCCGTGGAAACCCTCATCCTCGAAAGCCTCCCGGTAGTGGCGCACCTGGTCGTGCAGCCGGCGGTGGGCCAGCAGGCGCTCCACGCTGAGCATGAAATGGTCCATGTCCAGCGGCTTGGTCAGGAAGTTGTCCGCGCCCGCCTTGAGCGCAGCGACGGCGCGATCCACTGTTCCGTACGCGCTGATCATCAGCAGCGCCGGCGGATACGCCCGCGAGCGAATCTCTTCGAGCAAGGCCAGGCCGTCGGCGCCGGGCAGCTGGAGATCGCTCACGACCAGTTCCGGCTCGATCCGGTCGTAAGACTCCAGGGCCGATTCGGCGCTGGAAAAAGCCAGCGCGCGGTACCCCTCGGCCTCCAGTTCCTCGACCAGCAGGTCGGCCAGCGCCGTATCGTCTTCCACCACCATGACGCGCGTCGGCTCGGCCATCAGTTCGCCTCCTTGAATCGCAGGGTGAAGCGGGCGCCGCCGAGGACCGGCGAACGATCGACAACGATGTCCGCGCCATGCTCTTCGGCAACCGCGCGCACGATGGCCAGGCCCAGCCCGGTTCCCTCCCCGCCCGGGCGCCGGGTGTGGAAGGGCTCGAAAATCTTCTCGCCCAGGCCTTCCGGAACGCCGGGGCCGTCGTCTTCGACGCTGATCCAGACCCTGCCGTCCTGGTCACGGTCGGCATGGACCCGGACCTGCCGGCTGGCCGACTGCAGCGCGTTCCGGACCAGGTTGAGCAGGGCATGCTCCAGGCGCACCTCGTATCCGGAAACCTCCAGGTCCGGTGGTCCGGCGGTTGCTTCAAGCTCGACCGCGCGACTTTCGCGCTCCGGCGCGATCCCGCCCAGCACCCGTTCGAACAAGCGCGCGATGCGAACCGGCCGGCTGGCCGGCTCGTCACCACGGACAAACTCCATCAGCTGACCGATCAGCTGCCGGGTGCGCTGGATCTGGGTGCGCATTCGGTCCAGTCGGCGGCGGGCGTCATCGTCAAGACCTTCACCTTGTTCAAGGCGGCGCGCGTCGCCGTCGATCACCGTCAGCGGCGCTCCGAGTTCGTGCGCTACCCCCGACGAGAAGCGTCCAAGCGCGGCCAGCTTTTCCTGCTCGCGCAGGCGTTCGGTCATTCTCAAGTGCTCCCGGCGTTGCTGATCGAGCTGGCGCTCCATGGCCGCGATTGCGTCGAGCATGCGATTCAGTCCGGCGCCCAGGTCGGCCAGCTCCGACGGGCCGTGCACATCGGTCCGGTGATCACGATCGCCGGCCTCGACCCGGCTCATGGAGTCGAGCAGCGAGCGAACATGCCGACTCACGGCCTGGCGATGACCGATCAGCACGACCAGGATCATCAGCACCACAACGCCGCCCCAGACCCACCAGCCGCGTTGCCTGACTTCAGACAGCTGAAGCGCCATGTCGCTTTCCTGCCGGACCACCTGCAGCAGGCCGATGATATGGCCGGTACGCCCGGTCAGCGGGACAAAATACGAATACACCGCTTCGCCACCCAGGCGGGCGTATTCACCGACTTCCATCCCCAGTTCAACCAGCTCTGCGGCCTGAACCTGTTCGCGCGGCCCGGGGCGCGCATCGCCGGCAATCACCACTCGCCGACCATCGGCGTCGTAGACGTTGGCACCATAGACCCGACCGATATCGAAGACCGCGTTCAGCGACTGGGCAACGCGGACCAGATCGCCATCGGCATAGGCTTGCTGAACCGGCATGCGTATGGCGCGCGCGACCAGCTCGATTTCTTTTTCCAGGCGGCGCTCGATCAGCCCTTCCACGGCATGGAACGTCATCCACACCACGGCGGCGGCGAGCAGGATCAGGGGAAGAAGAATCTGTACAAAAAGTCGTGTTCGCAGACTGTTCAAGAAGGCTTCCAAAATTGGTACATGCGCCATTATGGCACATCTTTGGGTCACAGGGCGTGGACGGATTCATCGTAAGTCACTGATTAACCGCTGGCGAAGCGCTTGGCACACAACCTGCATATACCTTGGCGCAAGATACAAACATTTGAACCAACAGGAGTACTCAAAATGAACATTCGCAGATCACTGATGATTTTCGCCCTCGCCATGTCCTTCGGAGTCGCCGGAGCCATTGCCCAGGAACACCAGATGGAGCAGGCACCGCCGCCGCAGGTGGAAATGGATGTCTCTGACGCCCAGCTCGAGCAGTTTGCCGAAGCGCAGGTTGCGATCATCGAAATCCAGCAGGATTTCTCAGGCCGGCTGCAGGAAGTGGAAGATCCGGAAAAGGCCCATGAACTGCAGGTTCAGGCCAATGAAGAGATGACCAGTGCGGTGTCCGACGCCGGCCTGGACGTGGAATCGTTCAACGAGATCGCCATGGCGATTCAGAACGATCCCGAGCTGCAGCAGCGCCTGACCGCGCTCCTGCAAGATCATCAGTAAAACCGGCAACATCGGCGCTTCCGTCTAACGAAGCGCCGCGTCAGACCAGCCCGGGCTCGGCAACGAGTCCGGGCTTTTTTTCGTCAATAAATCGTTCCGCCGCTGCGGGCGTAGCGCTCGAGTACTTTTGCAGCAGCCGAACGCAGAATGCCGGTTGTGACGGAAATCCCGCGACGCTCGAGCTGGTCGACCCAGTCGTCGGCGCGGTCACCCTCGTCGAACCCCGCCGCCTCGGCATCGGCCTTGCTTGCCCCGCACAGCAAGGCGCTGACCCCGGACCAGGGAACCGCACCCAGGCACATCGCACAGGGCTCGCAGGAGGTGACCAGCTCGACCGGGCCGATGCCGGCATCGGCCAGCGATGCCATGCCCAAGCGCTGCTGGGCCAGGCTCAAGGCGACAATCTCGGCGTGCGCAGAAGAGCAATTGCCGGGCTCTACCCGGTTGACTCCGACCGCCAGCACCTGGCCGGTATCGGCAGCCACCACCACCGCACCGAACGGACCGCCGCTCTGATTGGCCACGTTCTGTTCGGCCAGGCTGATGGCGACACGCATCCGCTCCTCGGGACTTTCCAGGGCCAACGGCAGGCGCGCACAGAACTCTCCGGCCCAGGCCGGAAGATGAATCTGGACCGAGCCGGGCTGAAGCATCAGGTCGACCTGACCCGGAGGGCTTCGAACAGCGCGATCCCGGCCGCGACCGACACGTTGAGGCTATCCGTGGGCCCGGCCATGGGAATGCACACCAGCTGATCGCAGTGTTCACGGGTCAGCCGGCGCAGGCCGCGCTCCTCGCTGCCGGCGATCAGGGCCAGCGGTCCGGCCAGGTCGGCCTGGTACAGCGAGCTCTCGCCCTGGCCGGCCAGGCCCACGCGCCAGAGGCCCTGATCAGCCAGCGCGGCCAGCGCTCGGGCCAGGTTGGTCACCGCAACCAGCGGAATCAATTCAGCGGCGCCGGCGGCCGCGCGCCGGGCCACCGGGGTCAGACCGGCCGCACGGTCCCGCGGCACGACCACGGCCACGGCGCCGGCCGCGGCCGCCGAGCGCATGCACGCGCCCAGGTTGTGCGGGTCGGTGACGCCGTCCAGGACCAGGATCAGCGGATTGGATGCGCTCTCCAGCAGTGTTTGCAGGTCGCCCAGGCCCAGCGGTTCGCTGGCCCGAAACTCCACGATTACGCCCTGGTGGCGCACACCCGCTGCCCGACGATCCAGCGCACGGTCGTCGGCGGGCTCCACCGGAACACCCAATTCGAGAAGCGTTTCATGAACCTTTTCAATGCGTTTAGATGACTTGCTGACCCATCCTCTTACTATTCTTTCGGGCGAGTGATCCAGCAGTGCGGCGACGGCATTGACACCCATCGCCAGTTCGCGCTTCACGCCTTGGAACCACCTTCAACCAGGCCCAGGTCGATCTTGCGTTCTTCCAGGTTGACCGCCGTGACCTCGACCCGCACGCGATCGGCCAGGCGCAGCCGCACACCGCGGCGTTTGCCGGTCAGGCTGCGCGTGACCGGATCGAAGGTGTAGTAATCATTGGGCAAGGCGGTCACGTGGACCAGGCCGCTGACGCCGAATTCGGGCAGCTCCACGAACAGCCCGAAGCTGGTCACCCCCGACACGATGCCGTCGAACACATCGCCGATGTGGCGCTTCATGAACTGGGCCTTGAGCCGCTCGTCGACCTCGCGTGAGGCCTCCTCGGCGCGACGCTCGGTGCGCGAACAATGACGGCCCAGTTCGAGCATGCGCTCGTCGCCGTAGGGGAAGTCGCGGCGCTTGCGCTTGCGGCACAGGTGCTTGATCGCCCGGTGCAGCAACAGGTCCGGGTAGCGCCGGATCGGCGAGGTGAAGTGGGCATAGCTGGCCAGGGCCAGGCCGAAATGGCCGCGGTTTTCGGGCTGGTAGACGGCCAGGGACAGGGAGCGCAGCAAGACGGCATCGACCAGGCGCCGAAGCGACTGGTCGGTGACCTGATTCTGAATTGCGGCGAACTGGGCCGGATCAGGTTCTTCCTTCCAGCGCACGCTCAGGCCCTGGGCGCGCAGGAATTCTTCCAGTGACTCGAGCTTGTCGGCCTTGGGTGGTTCATGAACCCGGTAGAGCATGGGCAGCTGGTCGCTGACGAAACGGGCCGCCTCGACGTTGGCGGCAATCATGCACTCCTCGATCAGACGATGGGCGTCGTGGCGGGTACTCAAACGGATATCGGCGACCCGTCCGTCGGCATCGAACTGGAAGTACACGGCCTGCGAGTCGAAATCCAGGGCGCCGCGGCGCTCGCGCCGGCGGGCAAGCGAGCGATAAACGGCAAACAGCTGATCGAGGTTGGCGCGCACGTGGGCAAAGCGTTCGCCCAGTTCGGGATCACCGCCGTTGATCATGCGCTCGACCTGATCGTAGGTCATGCGCGCATGCGAGCGCATGACCGCCTCGTAGAATCGAGCGCTGCGAACCTTGCCCTTTTCGTCGAGCTTCATGTCGCAGACCACGCACAGCCGATCGACCTCCGGGTTGATCGAGCACAAGCCGTTGGACAGGGCCTCGGGCAGCATCGGAATCACCCGGTCGGGGAAGTAGACCGAGGTCCCGCGCTGCTGCGCTTCGGCATCCAGCGGGCTGTCGGGCTGGACGTATTCGGCCACGTCGGCAATCGCCACGATCAGGCGATGGCCGTCGCCACGCGCTTCGGCGTAGACGGCATCGTCGAAATCGCGGGCATCCGCGCCGTCAATGGTGATCAGCGCCAGATCACGCAAATCGATCCGGCGCGAGCCGATCTCCGGATCGATCCGCTCGCCGAAGGCTTCGGCCTCGGCCAGGACGGCTTCGGGGAATTCCAGCGGCAGCTGGTGAGAAAAAATCGCAACATCGGTGGCGATGCCCGGCTCGTCGGCCTGCCCCAGGACCGCGGTAATCTCGCCGACCGGGCCCCGATCCATGGTCGGCGGCTTGTCGATCCGCGCCACCACGATCTGGCCCGGGCTTGCCTTGCCGACCTTGTCCAGCGGTATCAGAACATCCTGGGTCAGGCGTGGATCGTCGGGCACGACCATGGCCACCCCGCTTTCGATCAGCAGCCGGCCAACCACCTGGGCATGGGCACGGTCGACGATCTCGACGATGCCGCCTTCCTTGCGCCCGCGCCGGTCGACGCCGGTCACGGCAGCCAGCACACGATCGCCATGAAAGACCTGGCGCATCTGGCGAGGTGAAAGGTACAAGTCACCTTCGCCCTCCTCCGGAATGACGAAGCCGAAGCCGTCCGGATGGGCGCTGATGCGACCGGACACCAGGTCCATCTCGCGTGCCAGCCCGTAGGCTGCGCGACGGTTGCGGACCACCTCGCCGGTACCGACCAGCTCGACCAGGATCGGCTTGATCAGACGGTCGGAATCTTCCTTGCTCAGGCCGAAGATGGCCGAGAGCTGGCGGCGGGTCAGAGGCCGCTTGGCCTCGGCGAGAATGCGCCGGATCTCGGCGGCGGTTGGGGTTGTGGACTCAGTCATGGCGGCCATCATACTCTGCCGGGAGCAATTCGGAGCGGCTACGGATCTGAACGGGCCGCGGCCCGGATTCTTCAGCCGCGCACGTAGCTTTCGAGTTGTTCGATCAGAAGACGCTGATCGCCGATGACGGCATTGACCAGGTCGCCGATCGACACCAGCCCGACCAGTTTGCCCTGATCGAGTACCGGCAAATGGCGGATGCGCTTGCGCGTCATCAAGGCCAGCCCTTCCTCGGCCGTCGCCCTGGGATCAAGCGTCACCAGGGCCGTGGTCATGATCTCTTCGACCCGGGTTTCGCGCGAGGAGCGCCCGGCCAGGATGACCTTGCGTGCGTAGTCTCTCTCGGTGAACATTCCCACCATCCGGCCGTCTTCCATCACGAGCATGGCGCCTACGCCGTATTCGGCCATCCGCCGGACCGCGTCGATCACAAGATCAGCGGGTTCGACCGACCAGATCTCGCTGCCTTTCTCCTCCAGTATCTGACGAACGTTGTGCACCCTCGACTCCTTGGTCATTTATTGTCGTGGGGCCAGTATAGCCCGAGGATTCAGCCCCGCCCAAGCCCTGCTGGCACCCGGCGCGCGTGGCGAAAAGCACGCCCCGGGTCTATACTCGAAAGCGGTCTTGATTCGATTGCCGGGGCGCGACAGCGGCCCGGCCCGGCAAGGGAGCCCACAGCGTGAAAAAAACGACCGCCCCGCAAGCTCAGGATTTCATGACGCGCAAGGTCCGGACCGTGACGCCGGCCATGTCCTTGAGCGAAGCCGTCGCGTTTCTCAAGCGCCACAAGGTGTCGAATGCACCGGTCGTGGAGGACGATGCGGAAGGCCACAGGATGCTGGTCGGATTCCTGTCCGAGGGCGACTGCCTGGAACATCTGTCCAACGAAGTGTTTTTCGGCAGCCCGGCACCGCAGCAGACGGTTCGGACCATGATGAAAATGCATCCGGTCTGCGTCGAGCCCGATATGGATATCTTTACCCTGGCATCGATCTTCGTCAATCACCGCTATCGCCACCTGCCGGTGGCGCTGGACGGCCGCCTGCTCGGCATCGTCAGCCGTCGCGACATCCTGCACGCCCTGAACCGCTTTTACGAAGAGGCCTACAAGGACAAGGCGTCAAGGAAGTTTCCGCCCAACCTGCAGGAACTGGTCAACCATCGCTTCATTCTGAAACGCTGACATCGCGCCCGCCCCGAAACCGGGCATGGCAAGCGATCAGACCGACCCGGAGTCCTTGCGCGCCCCGCAGGTGGTCGGGGTGCGCCCGCACGGGCATTCGGCCTGGCTCCCCACGCCCCCGCAGGAACCCTTGATTGGCGCGCGTCCCATCAGAACGCCAACCATCATGGCCGCGAACAGGGCAACAATCACGACGATGCTCAGCATGAGCGTAACCAGCATTACAGGGCTCCGTGTTCAATCAGTCGGGCGAAGGCCGGGGTTATGCGTTCGACCAGCTCGTCGCCGTCGACAAGCATCCAGAGTACCGCCAGATCGCGCTCGAGCGCAAGCGCCCAGCCCTGCTCGAAAGACAACACGCTGAGCGCCGTGGCCAGCGCATCGGCGGTGGTGCAGCGCTGATGGGCCACAGTCACCGAGACCGTATCGTTGACGATTGGAGAGCCCGTGCGCGGATCGATCAGATGGGAAACGCGGCGGCCGTCGACCTCGAAGAAGTTGCGGTAGTCACCGCTGGTCGCCAGGGCGACTGCTTCCAGTCCGATGACGTCGTGAACGTCGCGTGCGCCCGGCCGGGGTCGCTCGATCGCCACCCGCCAGCGCTGGCCGTCGGGCCGCAGACCCCGGGCGCGCAGATCACCGCCGATGTCGACCAGAAAGCCGGCGACGCCGGCATCACCCAGATATTCGGCCACCTGGTCCACGCCCCAGCCCTTGGCGATGGCCGACAGATCCAGGTAGACGCCGCCGGGTTGGGTCAACTCGCGGCTTTCAGAATCAAACGACAGCCGCCACCAGCCGACGTTTTCCAGCGCGCGCTGGATTTCTTCGCGCCCGGGCGCCTCATCCGGCCGCATCGGCGGACCGAAGCCCCACAGGTTGACCAGCAATCCCGCGGTGGGGTCGAAAGCGCCGTCGGTCACCCTGGCCCAGTACAGGGCCTCCTCCAGAACCTGGGCAAAACCCGGCGGCAGGACCACTCGTGCGCCGGCCTCGGACTGGTTGAAGGCGGTGATGACCGAATCGGCCCGATAGGTACTCATCTCCGCGTTGACCTGCTCGAGCACGGCCTCAATCTGCTCGCGCAGCTCGGGCCCGGAAACCCCGTCCGGCAGTTCCGTTACCCGAACGGTCCAGACCGTGCCCATGGTGGTACCGCTGAAGGTGACCGGTTCGGCCGGACGGCTGCAGGCCGCCACCAGCAGCAGCGCCAGGCAGCCGATCGCCGCCTTCACCAGGCCGTCGACCACGCAGATGCGCTCAGCCGCCGAAGTCATCGAGCAGAATGTTTTCAGGCTCCACGCCCAGGTCGTCGAGCATGGCCAGCACCGCGGCGTTCATCATCGGCGGACCGCACAGGTAGTACTCGCAGTCTTCCGGGGCGGGGTGATCGGCGAGGTAGTTGTCCAGCGCGACCTTGTGGATGAACCCGGTATGCCCGGTCCAGTTGTCTTCGGGCAGCGGATCGGACAGGGCCAGGTGCCATTCGAAGTTGTCGTGTTCGGCGGCCAGTTGATCGAACTCCTCGACGTAGAACGCCTCGCGCAGCGAACGGGCACCGTACCAGAAGGTGATCTTGCGGTCCGTATTGAGTCGGTTGAGCTGGTCGAAGATGTGCGCCCGCAAAGGCGCCATGCCGGCGCCCCCGCCGATGAACACCATCTCGGCGTCGGTATCCTTGGCGAAAAACTCCCCGAACGGCCCGAACACGGTGACCTTGTCGCCGGGTTTGAGTTTGAACAGGTAGGTCGAGGCGATGCCGGGCGGTGCATCGGCCTGGCGCGGCGGCGGCGTGGCAATGCGGATGTTGAACTTCAAAACGCCCTTCTCTTCGGGGTAGTTGGCCATCGAGTAGGCCCGGACCGTTTCATCCTCGCGGTTGTTGAGGCGGAGCTTGAACAGGTCGAAGCGGTCCCAGTCCTCGCGGTATTCCTCCAGCACCTCGAAGTCGGCGAAATGGGTCTCGAACCTGGGAATGGCGAACTGCATGAAGCCACCGGCCCGAAAATCCAGCTCCAGTCCCTCGGGCAGCTTCAGGACCAGTTCCTTGATGAAGGTAGCGACGTTGTCGTTGGAGATCACCTCGCACTCGATCTTCTTGACCCCGAAAAACTCCTCGGGCACCTCGATCTTCATGTCGCGCTTGACCGCCACCTGGCAGGACAGGCGCTTGCCGGCGCGGATTTCACCGCGGGAAAGCTTCTCGCGCTCGGTCGGCAGGGCATCGCCGCCGCCTTCGATCACCTTGCACACGCATTGACCGCAGGTGCCGCCGCCGCCGCAGGCCGATGACAGGAAAATGCCCTGCTCGGCCAGGGTGCCGAGCAGCTTGTCGCCGGCCGACGTGGTCACGGTCTTGTCCGGATCGCCGTTGATCTCGATTTCGACATCGCCGGTGCTGACCAGGCGGGCGCGCGCGACCAGGATGAGCGCGACCATGACCAGAACGGCCCCGGTAAACATGACCACCCCGGCAATGATTTCGGTCCAGATCACAGCTGCACCCCGGCAAACGACATGAAGCCCAGCGACATCAGGCCGGTGATGATGAACACGATCCCCAGGCCACGCAAGCCCTCGGGAACGTCGCTGTACTTGAGTTTCTCGCGAATGGCGGCGAGCAGAACAATGGCCAGGGCCCAGCCGAAGCCGGCCCCGAAGCCGAACACCACCGACTCGCCGAACTGGTAATTGCGCTCGACCATGAACAGGCTCGCGCCCAGGATCGCGCAGTTGACCGTAATCAGCGGCAGGAAAATCCCCAGCGCGTTGTACAGCGCCGGCACGTAGCGATCCAGGAACATCTCCAGGATCTGGACGATGGCGGCGATCAGGCCGATGTAGCACATCAGCCCCAGAAAACGCAGGTCAACCTGCTCCAGGGCGGCGATGCCGGTCCAGGCCAGCGAGCCCTCGTCAAGGAAGTTGTGCAGGATGAAGTTGTTGACCGGCACGGTCAGGGTCAGAACCACGATCACGGCAACGCCCAGCCCGAAAGCGGTCTCGACCTTTTTCGAGATCGCCAGAAACGTGCACATGCCGAGAAAAAAAGCCAGCGCCATGTTCTCGACGAACACGGCGCGAATGAACAGGCTCAGGTAATGCTCGAACATCCGTGATTCCTCCGCCTGATCAGAACGCCGGTGAGGTGCGCGTGTTGGGGCCGATCTCGAACGGCTCCTTCTCGACCTGCTCGGTTCGGTAGCTGCGCAGAATCCAGATGAAACCGCCGATCAGAAAAAACGCACTCGGCGGCAGCAGCATCAGGCCGTTGGGCTGGTACCAGCCGCCTTCGGCCACCAGCGGCAGAACCTGTGCGCCGAGAACACTGCCCGAACCGAACAGCTCGCGCGAAAAACCCACCGCCAACAGCACCACCGAGTAGCCGAGGGCGTTGCCGAGGCCGTCAACGGCCGAAATCAGCGGCGGATTCTGCATGGCGAAGGCTTCGGCTCGACCGAGCACGATGCAGTTGGTGATGATCAGGCCGACGAACACCGACAGCTCGCGGCTGAGCTGGAAGGCGAACGCCTGCAGGAACTGATCGACCACGATCACCAGGGCGGTGATGATGGTCATCTGGACGATGATCCGGATGTTCGACGGGATCATGTTGCGGATCAGCGAGACGAAATAGTTGGAAAAGGTCAGAACGAAGATCACCGCCGCGCACATGGTGATGGTCGTCGAAAGCTTGGTCGTGATGGCCAGCGCCGAACAGACCCCGAGGATCTGCAGGGCGATGGGGTTGTTGGCAAAAATCGGCGCGAACAGGACCTCGCGTGCCTTGAGTTGAGCCATGCCTACAGTGCCTCCCCGATGTTGAGTCGTCGTTCCATGCGCGCCAGGTAGGGGCCGTAGCCCTGCTCACCCAGCCAGAACGTCACCATGTTTTCCACCCCGCGCGAGGTAATCGTTGCCCCGGACAGTCCGTCGATGCGGTGGTCGGCGTCGGCCGCGCCGTCCGGTGTTCGGCCGCGGTCGACCTGGAAGCGGACGCTGCCGTCAGCGTCGCGCACCTGCTTGCCGATCCAGTTCTCCTGCCAGCGCGGGTTCTCGATCTCGCCGCCCAGGCCGGGCGTTTCGCCGTGCTCGAAGAAGCTGATCCCGGAAACCGTGCGCAGATCCGACTCCAGGGCCAGAAATGCGTACATGGTCGACCACAGGCCGTAGGCGTGCACCGGCAGGATGACCCGTTCCAGGGTACCGTCTTCGGCACGCGCCAGAAACACCTCCCCGTAGTGGCTGCGGCGACCGATGCCGGCCGGATCCCCGGCCAGGGCGCTGGACTGGGCCGGGTCGCGCACCGCCCGGACCGGATCGAAACCGCCGGGCGGGTCGACGTACTCGCCGGTTTCGAAGTCGACAACGCGCCGATCGATGCGCTCGAAGGCCAGGGCCACGTCCATGCCGGGTTCGTACCAGCCGGCCGCCTGGAGCACGTTGAGCTGGCGGAAAGTCGCGCGGTTTTCTTCCTGGAACGGACGCAGGGTGACTGCCGCGGTGGAGACGATGACGGCGCAGACCAGGCACACGCCGGTCGCCACCCGCAGTACGTTGGCCACGCTGTTCTTATCCCTCACCGGGGACCTCCAGAAGCCGCCGCTTGCGGCGCGCGATGTTGGCCTTGATGACCACGTAGTCGATCAGCGGCGCACACAGGTTGCCGAACAGAATCGCCAGCATCACCCCTTCGGGAAAGGCCGGGTTGACCACCCGGATCAACACGACCATCACCCCGATCAGGATTCCGAACACCCACTTGCCGGCATTGGTCATGGACGCCGAGACCGGGTCGGTGGCCATGTAGACCAGGCCGAAGGCGAACCCGCCCAGGGTCAGGTGCCAGTACCAGGGCATGGCGAACATCGGGTTGGTCTCGCTGCCGGCCCAGTTGAGCACCATCGTCATCGCCATCATGCCCAGCAGCATGCTCAGCATGATGCGCCATGAGGCGATCTTGGTGACCAGCAGGACCAGCGCCCCGAAGGCGATGACCAGGGTCGAGGTCTCGCCGATCGAGCCCTGGATTCCGCCCAGTGCGGTCTGCATCCAGGTCAGATCCACCTCCGGCGAGAGCGAGGCGTTCGCGGTCAGACCGGCGCTGAAATCCAGATCGCCCAGCGCGGCCATGGCCAGCGGCGTGGCCCCCGAGAAGCCGTCCACGGCGGTCCAGATGGAGTCGCCGGTGAGATGGGCCGGGTAGGCGAAGAACAAAAAAGCGCGCCCGGTCAGGGCCGGGTTGAGAAAGTTCTTTCCCGTCCCGCCGAAGACTTCCTTGCCGACAACGACCCCGAAGCTGATGCCCAGGACCACCATCCACAGCGGGATGGTCGGCGGCAGGATCAGGGTAAAAAGAATGCCGGTCACGAAAAAGCCTTCGTTGACCTCGTGACCACGTTTCCAGGCAAACAGGCTTTCCCAGATAAATCCGCTCAGGTAGGTGACGATAAAGATCGGCACGTAATAGACCGCACCGTGCAACAGGTTGGCAATCCAGTTTGAATGGTCGAAACCGGTCAGGACGGCGACCAGGTCGGTGCGCCAGCCCGGAATCGGGCTGTAGCCGAACTCGCTGATCTGAAGATTGGCCTGGTAGCCGACGTTGATCATGCCGAAAAACAGTGCCGGCAGAGCGGCAAACCACACCGTCATCATCACCCGCTTCAGATCCAGCCCGTCGCGCACGTGCGCCGTCGAGCGCGTCGTGCTCGGCGGGGTGTAGAGCATGGTGTCGAACATCTCGTAGAACACGTAGAAACGGTTGTACCTGCCGCCGCGCTCGAAGTGCGGGGCAACGCGCCGGTCCAGGAAGGTTCTCAGTCCCACTCAGCCCTCCTTCTGGATCTGTTCGAGCACGTCCCGCAGGATCGGGCCGTATTCGTACTTGCCGACGCACACGTAGGTGCACAGCGCCAGGTCTTCCTCGACCAGTTCCAGCGCGCCCAGGTTTTCGGCCATTTCGATGTCACCGACGATCAGGGAACGCAGCAGCTGCGTGGGCAGGATGTCCAGGGGCATGACCGTCTCGTACTGACCCAGGGGAACCATGGCCCGCTCGCTGCCGTTGGTCGAGGTGGTCAGACCCAGGCGCCTGGCCGGCATGAACTTCGACAGATAGATGTTCATCCGGGAATGCCGTTCAAGCCCCGGGGAGAGGTAGCCGAACAGCCGTCGGTCGCGGTCTTCGCGCAGGGCGGTGACCTGGTTTGACCAGCGACTGAGCCAGGCCAGACCTTCGCGCGCGTGATGGCCGCCGAAGACCGAGCCGGACACGATCCGGGTCGGTCCTTCGGCCAGGCTGTCGCGGCACAGTTCGTCGATGTTGGCACCCAGCCGGGTTTTGAGCAGGCGCGGACGCAGGACCTGCGGTCCGCCCAGCCCGACGATTCGGCGGCTGTAGCGGCGCCCGCTGGCAAACAGGTGACCGATGGCGATGACGTCCTGGTAGTCCACCGCCCAGGCCGAACGCCGGCGACCAACCGGACACAGGAAATGCATGTGGGTGCCGGGATTGCCGGCCGGATGGGGCCCGGCGAACACCTCTTCGCGAATGCCGTCACCGGAGAAATCCGGCAGCGGGGAATCCGGCGGGCGACACAGCCACAGCGGACCCTCGGTCAGGCTCTTGAGCACTTTCAGGCCATGGGTGAAGGCTTCGAGCTCCGGTTCGATGATCACGGCCGGGTCGGGCGCCAGTGGCTGGGTATCGATCACCCGGACGAAAATGGCCGCCGGCACGCTGTCGACGGCCGGGGTTTGCCCGAACGGGCGCGCGCGAATCGCCGTCCACTCGCCGGATTCAATCAGAAGCGCACGGACCTGTTCGGCCTGCAGGCGATCAATGGATCTCGGCCGGAAACTGTCAAAATCAACATCGCCCTCGCCTTCGGTCACGTCAATGACCAGCGACTGCATGAATCGTTTTTCACCGCGATGGATCGCGCTCACACGACCGGCGGACGGCGCGGTAAAACGCACGCCGGGATTTTTCTTGTCTTCGAAAATCAGCTGGCCACGCCGAACCCGGTCCCCTTCGGCCACGTGCAGGGTCGGCCGCATGCCGGGGAAATCGCCTCCCAGCACGGCAACAGACCGCACCCTCGGCGCAGTCTCTACCCTCTGGTCCGGGACCCCGGCCAGCGGCAGGTCCAGACCCTTTTGTATCCGGATCATTATCGTCATTGTCCTCCGGCACAGCGCACGATCCGACCCCATCGGTATCGCGGCTGCAGATTGTTGTTCCGCGCGGCCGATGGAGTCTCCTCGACCGTCAACGGACCGTGCCGTAACCCGCCCCCGACTCCAGGGCATTGGCGACCTTGACACGGAAATGGCCGGACTCTCTTGCTCGAGTCGGCCCCGGGTAAGCTACCAGTTCAAGGGCGCGGAAATCAAGCGGCGATGAAAGTCGTGTCAACAGCGAGCGCGAGGTGGCAACACCGGCGCACTTGACCTGTCTTTTGCTTGAGCGATAATGACGGGTTGATTGCAGCCAATGATGGAGGTGCGTTCTTGCCCGCGTTCAAACCGATGCACCGATGGTTCCCTCTTTGCGGCCTGTTGCTCCTGCTGTCGGCCTGCGCGGCCGTGGAGCAGCGCGACGAGCGCTCCTCGCCGCAGGATCCGGACAGCAAGGTACCTTTCTACCTGGCCGCAAACCTGGAAGATCCGTTCGCAGCGGTTGACCGCGCAACGCGGCGAATCTCGCGGGAGCCTGCGTCTTTGGACGCGGCCAGGCCATCGGCCGAGACCGAACCGGACCTGATCGGACGCATTGTCGAGAGCCTGGAATTCAGCCATTGCCCGGATGGAAGCCGGGCGCTGGAATGGGCCGAATGGTTCGGCAAACGGCCCGAGTACATGCAGCGCGTGCTGGACCGGGCGCATCCCTGGCTGTACAACATCGTCAACGAACTGGAGCAGCGTGAACTCCCCGGCGAACTGGCCTTGCTGCCCATCGTCGAGAGCGCCTACGATCCTTTTGCCTACTCCCACGGCCGGGCGTCGGGGACCTGGCAGTTTCTGAGCGCTACCGCCCGCGACCGCGGCGTGGAAATCAACGACTGGTACGACGGACGGCGCGATGTCTACGTGGCCACGCGCGCCGCGCTGGACTACCTGGCCTACCTCAATGGCTTGTTCGACGGCGACTGGAACCTGGCTCTTGCCGCCTACAACGGAGGCCAGGGCCGCGTTCAGCGGGCCATCCGCTTCAACGCCGCGCGCAACCGCTCAACCGAGTACGAGAACCTCCCCCTGCCGCGCGAAACCCAGGCTTATGTGCCGAAACTTCACGGCCTGGGCTGCCTGTTTCGCGAGCCGGAGCGGTTCGGCTGGGAACTGCCGATATGGACGAACGAACCGCTGATCGCCCGCATTGAACTCTCCGGGCCGACCGACGTCGTCGCCCTGTCGGCCGTGGCCGATGTCGACATTGCCGAACTTGTCACCCTCAACCCCGGTCTGAACCGACATCTCACACCACCCGGCGGGCCGCACCATGTATTCGTTCCGATCGAGCAGGCCGAAACCGTGATCAGCTCTCTTCCGCAACTCAACGGAGCCGACCACCTGGTCTGGGAGAACATCCGTGTTCGACGCGGCGATACCCTGTCCGGGCTGGCCCAGCGACACAACACCAGCGTCTCGGCACTGCGCGAGGCCAACAATCTCAACGGCGATCACCTCACCATCGGACAACGCCTTCAATTGCCCAGGGCAAACAACGCGGCGCCGGCCGACAGCCCCTGGGCCGACCGGTACCAGGAAATGGCGAGGCTGCAGCAGCGTCTCCTGCCAACCCGGCGCTTCCAGCACCAGGTCCGCCCCGGCGAAAGCCTGTGGGTCATCGCCCGGCGTTACTCGGTCAGCGTCGCCGATCTGCAGCGCTGGAACAACCTCGGGCAAAACAGCATGATTCGACCCGGTCAGCGCCTGGTGATTCTCATGGACGGCCCGGCCGGACGCAGCCCGCAGTCGGCCGAGCCGGTTCGATACACGGTCCGCTCCGGCGACTCGCTGTGGCTGATCGCCCGCCGGATGAACGTGAGGCTGGCTGACCTGATGCGCTGGAACAACCTCAACGAGAGTAGCGTTCTGCGGCCAGGCCAGGTCCTGCGCATTCAGAGAGGATGAGGTGATTCGGATCCGCAACCCGCTTTTCGGGACGACCCGCTGGCCGGTCGGCTTCTGCCGGATCCGGACCCTGCTATCCAGCCTGGTGCTGCTGCTCGCGCTCTGTGGCGCAACGACTGCCGCAGCCGAGGTGGATTTGCAAGGGGACGTGGTCCAGGGCGGCTTGATCTTCGGGCAGGCCCCGGCGGGCAGCCGGGTGCAGCTGGACGACGACGAGCTGATGGTCTCCGAGCGCGGCCACTTTCTGATCGGTTTCTCGCGCGACGACTCAGACACCCGTCAGCTGCTGGTCACCCTGCCCAACGGCAGCAGCTGGTCGCGGGATCTCCAGCCCGAACCCAGAGAGTTCGACATCCAGCGTATCGACGGCCTGCCGTCCGAACAGGTCACTCCGCGCCCCGAAGTTCTGGCCCGGATTCGCGATGAAGCGTCCCTGGCACGACGGGTCCGCGAGCGTCGAGACGCGCGTACCGACTGGACCGGGGGGTTCATCTGGCCACTGTACGGCCCGATCACCGGAGTCTACGGATCGCAGCGCATTCTCAACAATCAGCCGCGCGCCCCGCACTGGGGGGTCGACATCGCCGCACCCACCGGAACCATGGTCCGGGCCCCGGCTGCCGGCGTCGTCACTCTGACCCACCCGGACATGTATTTTTCCGGCGGCACGCTGTTTCTCGATCACGGACACGGCCTGGTCTCGGCGTTTCTGCATTTGAGCGAGATCCTGGTCGAAACCGGTCAGCGCGTGGAGCAAGGCGACAACATCGCCCGGGTCGGAGCCACCGGTCGAGCCACCGGTCCGCACCTGGACTGGCGAATCAGCCTGGGCGACACCCGGGTCGATCCGGAACTGCTCGTCCCGCCGCAGCCCGAACAATGATACGGGCCCTGGCCGTCCTCGGCGCATGCACCCTGCTGGCTGCCTGTGCCACAACCGCACCTGGCGATCCCAATGCCGGGCAGAACGAGCATCGTGGGCTGCGAATGCTGGCCGAGAGCATACCGGGCGAATACGTTGCTGCCGGCCGATCCGACCGACAGGGCAGTCCAATCCGACTGCTGACCGAAGCGCACGCTGAAGCGCCCGGCGAGCTGTTGATCGAACTGAGTCAGCGCCAGTCCGGTTCGCCGCGCCGAGATTTCATTCTGGCGCTGGAGTCGACCTCGAACCCGGACCGGCTGGCCGGCCGCTTCATGCCGGTTGTACCAGACTCGGGCACTCAATCAATGGTCTGTCAAATGGGCTTTGTCTTCGGGCCCGACGGGCTGGTCGGAGAAACCGATCCGGGCCAGTGCCGTTTCGGCGAAGGCGAAGCGGCCGTGGGTCTGCTCAAGGAAATCCTGTTTGACGGCGGCGGGTTCAGGATGGCCGATCAACTGGTTTCGGCCGGCGGGGACGCGCTGGCCGATCCGGAAATCCTGCACTTTCGCAGAGTGGGGCACTTCCGCGGCACCGCGGCACGTCAGGACGGGGGCGTCGACTGGCGAGTATCCGAAGACGTTCGCATTCTGACCGGTCTTGACCTGGTCGAGCCGCTGGATGCGGCAGGGATGAGTCTCGGTATCGTGCTCAACCTGGAAATGGTTCGCCCGCGAGAGTCCGACAACGTGTTGTTGCGCCTGCAGGTGCTTGACGCGGATGAATCCGAAGTCCTGGCCCAGGTCTGGGCGGACCCTGATGCCACCATGATCGGTCTGGGACTGACAGGCCTGCGCGTCGATCTTCGCCGCGAACCCTAGTGGTCCCCTGAGCTGGCGCAAGGGGCGATGGGCCGGGGCGGTCGCTCTGACCCGCCCCGCCCCGGTCCCGCGCTTTCAGTCCTTCCAGCCCGCCGCGTGGCCGTCAATCGGCTTGTAGCCGGTCTCGACGCCCTTGGTCACGATGGCCACCGCATTGTGCGGATGCAGGCTTTCGAAATGACTGACCCGGGCCCAGAAGTCGGCCACCCGCTCCTGGTCATTGAGTGCGGTCTGTACACGCCGCGCCGCATCCTCGCAAAACATCAGGTTCTGGCCGTTGAGCAAGGCAAAGGCCTGTTCGTCCTCGCGCTTGACCGCAGCCTGTACCGGCGTTTTGAGCGCGTCTTCGATCGCGTCGATCATCTGCACGAACGGGAAAGCCTCGAAGCTCGGGGCCAGCTGCAGCCTGACATCGGCCGCACTGCGCTGCGAGTGCGGGGTCGCCAGGATGCCCTTTTCGCTGCCCAGCCACTCGGCCACTGCCCCCGCATCGACCTGGGAGTCGACGGCGAAGTCTTTCTTGAACTGCTCCTGGATCAACTGGCGGGCAAGAGCGGCCGAACAGGGACAGGTGCTGGAGTAGATGACGCGGAAGGCCATCTCCATGGCGAAATCGCGCCCGTTGAGATTGGCGATCAGGCTGATCGGGTACTGCTTCCAGCCACTGTTGTCGCTGACCAGCGCCGGACGCCGGATCAGGTAGTCGAAATCCAGCCGAATCATTGCCCGGGTACTGAGATCCTCGTGCGAGGCGAGGAAGTCGCGCAACAGGTGCCTGAGGGCGGCCGGGGTGATCGAATGCTCCGACAGGGCGCGGTCGAGATGGAGATACAACCGCGACATGTGGATGCCGCGTTTGTCCGGCTGGCCGAGGTTGACGAATGCGCTGATTCTCGCGTTGGTCTGAACCTGACGGCCGTCCGGGCCGTCCAGCAGGATCGGCAGTTCAATCTCGTTCATGCCGACCCAATCCAGCGTGCCAGCAACCTGCACCTTGGCGTGGGTGGCGATGTCGGGCATGCTGGCGAGCTTACTCTTGTTGGTCATGGTCCTCTTTTCTCCTGATCCTTGGCGGCCGGAAAGGAAGTCCGGCGGGGGAGACGCGATTTAACAAGAGCAGCAATAAAGGAACTGTGATTGTTTGGAAAATGGTCGGAGCGGGGAGATTCGAACTCCCGACCCCCACAACCCCATTGTGGT
>REEW01000136.1 GCA_007694885.1 Wenzhouxiangella sp.
GCCCGGAAACGGTCTCGGCGATCGCGAGTGCAGGCTCTTGCCCGGCGACCTCGGCAGGCCGGTCGACCGGCGCCAGGCGGGGTTGGTCGTCTGTCGATCGTTCATCTACGCTCCGGAGACTTTCGAGTTCCCTGATCCGCGCATCGCGTTCGGCGAGTTCTCGTTCCAGGTCGTGCTGGCGCGCTTCCAGCGCCTCCAGCCGCGCGAGAACTTCCCCGGCATCAGGAGAGGCCGGTTCCGCTGCGGCGGCGTTGAAGGTCAGCGCTGTGGTCAAGGTCAGCACAAGCAGGCGTGCAACACCGATCCAGCGGCGGTGTGCCGGCGCGGAGGAATCTGGAGTCATGGTCTTCTCTTGTGGTGGAGTGGGGCGGGCGCCGGGATCGCCCGCGCCCGTGGGACGCGGGAACGATCCGGTTCGGAAAGACGATCAGTGCTGTTGGTCAGCCACGAACGGTTCCACCTCGTAGGGGTTGCCGCCCAGCTTTCTCGATACGTATTCGATCGCCAACTGCGCCTTTACGCTATTGCCGGCTTCGTCCAGCGGCGGCGCTACCGCCGCGATACCGAATCTGCCGGGAGATACGGCGATCAGCCCGCCGCCGACGCCGCTCTTGGCCGGAAGCCCGGTGCGGTACAGCCACTGACCCGCATCGTCGTACAGACCGGCAGTGGCCATGATGGCCAGAACTTCCGAAACATGCTCCGGCGACATCACCGCGTCCGCGCTGACCGGATTCAGTCCGGCATTGGCAAGTGTGCCGGCCATCACCGCGAGATCCCGCGCATTGACGTTGATCGAGCAGTGCTTGGTGTAGATATCGGTTGCCTGATCCGGATTGGAATCGATGTGGCCGTAGGCATACATCAGCCGGCCAATCGCCACGTTGCGCTGATTGGTGGCGGCCTCCGACTCGTAGACCACCTGGTTGACGGTCAGTTCGCGGCCGGCAAAGCGTGAATGGAAATCGAGAATGCGCTGGAAGATTTCATCCCGCGAATCGCCCGAAACCCGGCTCGTGGTGGCGATGGCGCCGGGATTGACCATCGGGTTCATCTGCGCGCCTTGATACTGCTCGATGGCCACGATGGAGTTGAAGACCTGGCCCGTTGCGTCTACACCCACGCCCTCCGGGGCGAAGTCGACGCCTTCCTGTTCCATGACCAGCGCCATCGAGAAGACCTTTGAGATCGACTGGATGGAAACCTCGCTGCGTACGTCTCCAGCGGTGAATATGCGCCCATCCGGGGTGACCAGCGCGATGCCGAAGATGTCGGAATCTACTTCTGCCAGTGCCGGAATGTAGTCCGCATTGGCGCCGTCTTCCACGTCTTTGAAAGCTTCCAGCGCGTCATCGAGCACAGCCTGGATTTCGCTGTCGGACATGGATGCCATGTTGGCGGCCTGCAGCGGAAAGCTCAGGGCAAAGGCGATGAACAAAACCAGGCCGGATTGCCAGATCGAAGTGATGAAATTGTGCTGTTTCATGGGTCTTTTCCAGTGAGGGTAGTGAATCAGAAACTGAATCGGAAGGAAAACTGAACGCGGGTATCCGTACCCTCGGAACCATCGTTCAGTTCGAGTTTTCCGTGCAGCAGTTCGCCGCCAACCATGATGTTGTCGGTCGGATAATGCAGCAGGTTGACCAGGCCATAGTTTGATTTGGAAAACGCCTGTTCACTCTGACCATCTCTATTGTCGAGATCGGCGCTGCTCCAGCCGATCGATGAACTCCATGCATTGCTCCACCAGCGGTTGTAGAAAAGCAGCCAACCGACGATAGGTACAGCAGCGGCCTGGAACTGCGCATTCGGGGCCAGGTCGACACCGCCGTCGTTGAAATAGTTGGCGATGCCTCTGCCGTACACGATCTGCCAGAGCAGTTGATCACGGCCGACCGTGTTGAATGAGCCCGAGAGGTTGACGCCGTAACCGGTTTCGTCGCCTGAAAACGACTGTCCCAGTGCATCGTCAAAGGCTTCATAACTGACCTGGCGAAGGATGCCGGCCGCCTGAAAGTGTCCCCACTTCTCCTGGAGACGCCAGTGCGCTGTCAGATCAGGCAGTTTTTCCTTGCCACGCACATCCAGGCTAGGCGAGATCTCGGGAAGCTTGCCGGAGTCAACGCCCGACGATGGCGACTCCAGGGCGACGGCGAAGCGATGGCGTTCCGTGGCAAGCGGCGTCCAACGGGCTTGCACGTTCCGGAAAAAAATCATTCCTGGAGGGCCCCAGTAATCGATGGAATTGGGAAATACGTCCGGATCCATGAATACACTCCAGGTCTGACCGGCACCGAACTGATTGAGTTCTGCCCAGGCATGCCGGAGTCGCGGAGTGGTTTTTCCTGCATCCGAGCCGACGCCGAATAGCTCGAATTCGAGTTTGGTGTTGACTGTACCGATGCCGGTGGGGATTTCGGCGCGCATGCCGAAGCGGGTTTGGCGGATGCCGAAAATGGTCTCTCCGTCCGTTCCGCATCCGGCATCTCCTGGACAGTTGACCGGGATCTGCGACGGCCGAAGAGTGTCGTTCCAGTCGGGGTTGACACGATTGAAGTCGTAAATCATGTCCAGCATGATGTAGCCGTAAAAATCGAACTCAACCTCCTGCGAGGAGGCGGGTAAGACCGCACCAAAGAGCAGTGCGCACCCGAAAATCCAACTGACCAATGTCTTGTGCCTGATCCTCATGTTTATAACGCCTTTCGCTCGGAAAAAATTTGGCCCCTGCTGCATGCAGTGAGGGTTTTGTCTGGCTCGTTTCAGCCGACCGCAATACTACGGATCAAAGCTGACAGAAGGAAGCAAACGGACTATGAGTTAACAAAGGTTTGCATGTGAACAAAATCATGGTTTCTTACATGGCAAGTTCGCTTGGCGTGCAGATCAGCGGCGCGTGGTAGTCGAGGTCCATCAGCCGGAAGTAGTTGGCCCCCAGCGCGATGTTGCGAAACGCATCATCATCAAGAAATTTGTGTACTCTTCCAGTGATTTCCAGCTCCCGTGCATAATCCCCATAACTCTTGTACCCAGCCGCTACAAAGTCGGATCCGGGCAGGATACGATCGGAATATTCGTTGAAGAACTCGAGGAAAACGCTGCCCCACTGGTGATACGCGTCGTACAGTACATCCCAGGAAATATCGAGCATCAGATTGGGATAACTGTCCAGGCGTTCCGACATGATGGAGACGTGTTGGTTGGGATCCATCGTGGTCAGCTCTCTGGACAAGCCCATGTGCGCCCACACGATGTCGTTATCCGGATACGACTCCAGTACGTAATCCATCAAATACAAAAACTCGGTCGGGTTTTCATCATTTCCAAGATCGGAATGCAGGGTGATGGGGATTGCGCGCTCGTGCAACAGCGCCATGAACGGTGCCCAGTCGTCGATGTGCTTCAGGCCTGCAGGCTCGTGCAGGTTGCCCAGAAGGGCCTGCTTCATGACATTTAGTTCTCCGGCCCACTGAAACATACCCGGATATTCGCGGTCGTAGAGTTCAATGAGTTCGACGACAATATCCGGATTCACCAAATCGATAAAGGTCATCGACAGGGTGACGTGAAGGTTATCGTTGGGGTGGGCGGCGACTTCCATGCCGTTGACAAAATCATTCTTGATAGAGGGCTTTGCTGCGGTGCCTATGCAGTCCAGGTAGTAGGTGCAGCCTGAATCGAGTTCCAGCACCTGGCCAATTCCGAAGTAATTGACAAAGCGCACCCCAAGCCGGTCGAAGTATTCATAGAGCTCTTCTGTGGAAATTGCTGGCCCGCCGAACGGACGTGGGTGAAAGTGCGCATCGACCACGGTGGTGTAGGGCTCCTGGTCCCGGTCAAAGCAGGCTTGCTCCTCCGGCGGTAGGGCAAAAGAAGCGAGGTCACGCTGCGGTTCCGGCAACGCAGCGACCGCGTCGTCCAGAGGCTCAGCCGGATCTGCTTCCATTGGCCTAACGCTGGCACAGCCAGCCAGGAGTATTGCCGAGATCGAGCCGGCAACGAGGATGCTGCTCCTTGTTTTTGAACGTTTAGAAGAAAGCGGGCGAGATGCTTTCTCTGGCGGGCGTGAAGTGATCATGGGTCCAACCCTGTTTGAATTAAAGTACTTTTCAAGTCGACAGAGTAGGGCTTGGTGATAGCTGTTGGAAGTCGAAGCGCCCGGAATTTAAAGTGTTTGACAATCCGGCAAAGCCTGCGACCCACGAGGTGTCGGTCACACTCCCGTCCACGCCGTCACCCCCAGTGCTTTGACATTTCATTACAGCTGATATGGTGGTTCCGCCAGGTCAAGATGATATAAATCCTGTCAACGGCGGCAGCCGCAACATGCCGACCGTCATCGCCGCTGAGGCGATACAGGCAATAGATCCACCATCACTCGTTTATCTGGATAACGGAACAGGAGAAATGCACCGTGAATTACAAGATTGAAGATATTGAGGGCATCGGCAAGGCGCGCGCTCAGAAGCTCGCGAAAATGGGTATCAAGGACACGGCGCTGCTGCTTCAGCATGGCGCCAGCCGTAGTGGTCGCCGGCGTATTGCGAACGAATGCGGGGTTAGCACGGTACGGCTGCTGAAGTGGGTGAATATGGCAGACCTGATGCGGATTTCAGGCGTTGGCGAGGAGTACTCCGAGTTGCTCGAAGCTGCCAACTGCAACACCATCAAACAATTGCGTCGTCGCAATCCGGACAATCTCGCCAGTCGGATGGTTGAAATCAATGAAAAGAGAAAGCTGGTTCGCTCACCGGCGAAGCCGTCGCAGGTAGCCAGATGGGTAGAGCAGGCGAAGTCACTGGAACCCATGATCACCTACTGAAGTCGCGATCTTCGATGGAGGGCGGCACCATGCCGCCCGTTGAAGAATCCATCATCCCGCAGGTTGCTGCAGCCAATCGGCGTAGGCCTGGTGCGTTTCCGCTATGGTGCGTTCGATAGCATCCAGGCGTTGACGCTTGATCTGGACTTCCAGCTCGGCGTCGTTTTCGAGGCTTTCGGCCTGTTGGCGGAGTCGCGATGCTCCGAAGCTGGCTGCGGTTCCCTTGAGCCGATGAGCAAAGGCCTGCAGTTGACGGGAATCTCCACTCATCCAGGCCCCCAGGCAACCCTCCAGTGCTTCGTTGGCGGATTCCATGAACAAACCGAGCATTTGTTCCGGGAAAGCCGGACGGATCGTGGACAGTGCCCGAATTTCGGCGAGTTGACCGGGTTCCAGCAGTTCCGCGCTCATGGACGGGTGTTCTTCGAGTCGCCCGCCCGCTTCAGGCAGTAACCCTTCTGGTAGACGCCCTCGAGCAGCCATCCACTGGAACCATCCAGACCGAACTGCTTGCGCATGCGACTGACGTGCGTATCGATGGAGCGGGTCTCGACATTCGGACTGATCCGCCAGACATGGGTCAGCAATGATGCACGGGTCACGATCTGCCCCTGTCTGCGGAACATGAACAACATGAGTTCGAACTCCCGGTTGGTTGCATGGCAGGCTGCTCCATCCAATCGGAGCGTACGTTGGGCAACGTCGAA
Organism: Wenzhouxiangella sp.; assembly: GCA_007694885.1. Classification (GTDB taxonomy): domain Bacteria; phylum Pseudomonadota; class Gammaproteobacteria; order Xanthomonadales; family Wenzhouxiangellaceae; genus Wenzhouxiangella. The sequence continues at coordinate 5,530 of REEW01000136.1, forward strand.
TTCGAACGGCGGCCAGCTTTCCACGGGCGCGTCCTTGCGGCTCAGCCGACGCAGCACCGACTCGATTCTTGCCATCAGGACCGGCGCTGCGACCGGCTTGGTCACGTAGTCATCAGCCCCGGCATTAAGGCCCTGGGCGACCTGCTCTTCGCGATCGTAGTGGGTCACGAAAATCACCGGGGTGGTCATTTTTTCCTGCTGGCGCATGAAGCGCAGAAAATCCAGCCCGGACTCGCCGGGCATGTCCCAGTCAAGAAGAATCAGGTCGACGGCACCGGGGCCTGACTTTCGCCGAAAGTCAGCGACTGAAGAAAATGTCAATCCCGTGTAACCGGCTCTCGCCAGGATGGCTTCCAGCAGTGCAGCGTTGACCGGGTCATCGTCGATCACGCCGACCACGCAATCTTTTGCCGGCTCTTGCATCGGTTCGGCCTGGTCGCTGATCATGGTTTTTTCCTCGTTGCTGCTTGCAAGGCTATTTATAGCAGGGATAGCGGATCAGTCGGGCAGCCCGGCACAAGCGGGGTATGCAGTAAATGATCGTGCTGATCGAATTGACGGTATATCATTAAGACTCTTTCTGCGGTAAATGGCCCTTCGGCATGATCTTTAAGTCGGCCAAGTCGATCCGGGCGAAAAGCTCGAGGCCGGTCCGAGGCCGGTCCGAGCGTCAACATCCTATCGTCCAGCTTTCCTCCAGACTACCCAGGCCAGGCGGGATTTACATTTGTTTGCGCTTGACCGGACGATTGGGTACGGCGAGTTGGTCTGTCTGGATGGTGACGCTGGTGCTCAGTCTGTCTTGTGCGGCGCATGGAGAGGATATCGTGGGTCCCGGCGACTCCCTCTACATGGAACGCGCCACGAACTTGCTGCAGGAGGCCGTCGAGGCCGGCGACAACCTGGCGACCGCGCGCGCTCAGCTTGCGCTGGCCGAGCACATGTTTTCGCGCGGGCTCTGGGCTGAAACGGCGGCTCACGCAGAGCTCGGACTCGCGGCGGCGCAACTTGCCGAAGACGAGACACTGTTGCCGGAGCTGGAGCACTTGCTTGCCCGGGCGCTGCTCAGGCTGGAGCGCGCGGCCGAGGCCACCGAGCTGTATCTGTCGCTGCTCGACCGGGCCGAGCGGACCGGCGACAATGATCTTGCGGCCCGGGCAAGCCTGTCGCTGTCGTCGCTGCAGGGGCGTGCCGGTGATCTGCAGGCGGCGAGAACGTTCGCCGAATCAGCTCTGGAACTGACCAGCGCGCTGAACGAACCCGACCTGCGCGCGCGCGTACTCATCAACCTGGCGCGAATCGAGTATCTGCAGGATGGGCTGGAATCAGCGGGCCATCGCATCGCCGAGGCAAACACGATCGCGCCGGAGCTCCTGGCCGACGAGACCCGCTCGTCCCTGCTCATGGCCGAATTGAGCCTTGCCGCCTTTGATGAAAACATTGATCAGGCCCTCGCCATCGCCCGCCGTGCCGTCGCCGTTGCCGAGAACATCGACAGCGTGTTTTTCCAGGCATTTTCTCTTTCCGAGCTCGGCCGCATCCTGTGTCGAAGCGGAGAATCCGACCAGGCCATCGCCCGATTCGAGGAGGCGGCGATTTTGTTCGAACAAAGTGATGCGCCGATCGAACAAAGCGAAACCCTGTCTGCGCTCGCCCGGTGCCTTGGTGCTGCCCAGCGCTACGAGGAAGCTTTTGGCCGGGTCGAGCAGTCCCGGTCGCTGCTGCAGGAAGCACACAGCCGCCAGCGCAGCGAATCCATGCAGGCCAGCCTGGCCGCATTCCAGAGCGAACGCCAGTTGCGCGAACTGGCTCGCCTGGCCGACGAGGAGCGCGATCTGCGGATCCGGGTTTCCGAACAGCAGCTGCGCATCAGCCTGATGGTGCTCGGCATGCTGCTGCTGGGCAGCATGGCGGGCGTTCTGTGGATGCGCAACCGAAGTATCGCCGGGCAGCGTGCAGCCCAGCAAAAGCTCGAGCAGACCCGGATCGACCTGCTGGCGCGCACCAGCCACGAGATTCGCAATCCGGCGCAAGGGCTGATCGGCCTGCTCGAGCGAGAGTCTTCGGTCGACCCGCAGCGGGCGCAGAACCCGGACCACCAGTCGGCCCTGGCCGCGGCCCGCATGATCCAGCACCTGGCCAACGATTATCTGGATGTGTCGCTGCTCGAACAGGGCAGGTTGCGCCTCTCCACGGACGCGCGCTGCCATTTGCTCGAACTCGTCGAGCACGTCCGCCAGCTGGCTCGGTCTTTTCTCGGCGAGGCCATGCCCAATCTGAACGTCTCGACCGCATCCGATCTTCCGGAATGGATTCATGCCGACGCCGACCGCCTGATGCAGGTCTTGCTCAACCTGGTGGTCAACGCGTCGCGCTACGGTGGCCGTGAGGATATCGATCTCGTCCTCGATCGAACAGAGGATGGCGACTCGCTGGTGATCCGGGTGGAGGATCGTGGGCCGGGCCTGGGAGACGTCGGCGACTGGCTGTTCGATCCTTATACGCGCGGCGAGACTGGCCCTGGAAAGTCCAGGGCCAGCGGCCTGGGGCTGTCGATCAGCGCCCGCATCGTGGAGGCCATGGGCGGGCACATGCAGGCCGGCAACCGCGACCGGGGCGGAGCCCGATTCGAGATTCGCCTGCCGCTTCGCCCGGCAAAGGCACCCACCGCAGAGCACGCAGGCGGGCCGGCTGCGGTCCAGGGTCTGCCACTGAAGTGCGGACGCGTGCTGGTCGTGGACGATGACCGCTTCGCCCGCACGGGCATCCTCGCCGTACTGGACAGTCTCGGTTGCGAGCGCTTCGAAGCCGCCGACTGGCCGAGCATGCAATCGGTCATCGAGCAGCACGATCCTTCACTGGTTCTGCTCGATCGCCAGCTGTTCGATGAGGACGGTCTGGAACTGGCCCGGCGCTTGCGTGAGCAGGATCAGCGGCACGGCCGGCCTCGGCGCCGGATCGTCATGGTCAGCGGCACCGAGCGCCCGCCGGATGTCGGCAACGAGGTCCTTGACGACTGGCTGACCAAGCCCGTCACCCGCGCGCGCATGCAAACCCTGCTCAAAGCCTCACCAATGGATTGAAGTCCGTATTGGCCTGAACCGCTGGCTGGACGCTGTCTGTCCAGACACGAGCCGGGTCGACGCACGGGCCCGGGTGCCAGGAATTGACAAGAATTGACAGTTCGCCCTGGGGATTTGCGCGAGCATTGGCCACAAACAAAAGGCCTTTGACATGAGCAAATTCGATCCCCCATGGACGCAACACCCGTTCGGCGCAGGGCAGATGCTGCTGGCAGGCGTGATGCTGCTGGCCAGCTTGACTGCCCAGGCCGGGTTGCACTGGCCGCAGGAAATTACCGCACGGGAAGGCACCATCGTGGTCTACCAGCCGCAGCCGGAAAGGCTTGACGGCAACGTACTGGGGGCGCGCGCGGCCATCGCGCTGGAAATCAACGGGCATGACGAACCCATCTTCGGTGCGATGTGGTTTACCGCCCGGCTCGACACCGACCGGGATGCCGGTACGGCTCGCGTGCACGATGTCAAGGTCGCCAACGTGGTCTGGCCTGACTCCAGGGATGCCGATGAGCAAAGATTCACGGCGATCGTCGAGGGTTCGGTGCCGGAGAGCGGTTTCCTGATTTCGCTGGAGCGGCTGAGTGCCAGTCTGGAAATCGCCGAACTGGTGCAAAAAAGCCTGGAAAGCCTCAACACCGACCCCCCTGCCATCGTGTTTCGTGAAGAGTTGGCGGTCTTGCTGCTGTATGACGGCGAGCCCCGGTTGGCAAACATCGACAACAGCCCGTATGCGCGTGTGCTGAATGCCCCCATGGCGGTGGTGTGCAGGCAGCGCGGCAATGAATGCTGGTTGTCCAGCGGGACCCTCTGGTACACGGCCGACAATCCGCTGGGCCCCTGGACGGCGACCCGTTCACCGCCGGTCGATCTCGAGCAGATGATGCCGGTCGCGGATTCTTTGGAGCCTGCACCGGATGTCCACCCGGACATCGTGGTGGCCACCGAGCCCACCGAGCTGATCGTGACCGTTGGCAAACCCGAATGGACGGCGCTGACCGGGGGCGACCTGCTCTATGCGGCCAACACGGAATCGCCCTGGCTGCGCGAACTCGGTACCGGCAACATGTACCTGCTGCTGTCGGGGCGCTGGTTCCGCTCCCGAACCAATGCCGGCCCCTGGGTATTCGTGAAACCGGATGAACTGCCGGCCAGCTTTGCCGCTATTCCGCCGGCGTCCGATATCGGCGGGCTGCGCTCCTCGGTGGCCGGAACGCCGGAAGCACAAGACGCGGTGCGTGACGCGGCCATCCCGCAGACGGCGGCCATCCAGCGCAGTGAGGCGAGCCTGACGGTCGAGTACGACGGCGAGCCCCGGTTCGAGCCCATCCAGGGGACAGAGGTCGCCTACGCGGTCAATACCGGGGCCCAGGTCTTGCAGATCGACCGGCGCTACTACGCGGTCGATAACGGGGTCTGGTTTGTCTCATCGGCTGCCACCGGCCCCTGGCGGGTGGCCGACGAGGTGCCCGGCGAAAAGATTGCCGCCATTCCGCCCAGTTCGCCGGTCTACAACACCACCTACGTGGAGATTTACCAGTCCACGCCCGAGGTCGTCTACGTCGGTTACCGGCCAGGCTATCTGTGGTCGTTTCCGTATTACGGGGTGCCGGTCTACGGCACCGGCTGGTATTACCCGCCGTATTACGGTCACTGGTACTATCCGCGCCCGCCGACCTGGGGCTTCAACATGGGCTACAACCCCTGGACCGGGTGGAATTTCGGCCTGTCCTACAGCAGCGGGTTTTTCCGCTTCGGGATGAGCTGGGGCGGTGGATACGGCAGCAGCTATCGGCCGTGGCAGTGCTGCGGCGGCTGGTACGGCGGCGGCTACCGGGGCCCCACGATCATCAATACCGGCGATATCAATATCGGCAACAACATCAATATCGGCAATCGTGCGCGGATCAGCAACCGCCTGGCCGAGACCGGCAGCCCGGTCGGCAACCGGATGGACCGCTCGGCCAATGTCTACAACCGGCCCGAAACCCGGGACCGCCTGGCCGACCGCAGCGCCGTTGCGCGTGATCTCAGGCAGGCCCGGCCGGTTACCGGCCGCGACAACAACGTGTTTGCCGACCGGTCCGGGCAGGTCGCCCGGCTGGATGGTGACCGATGGCAGACCCGCGAAGCCGGCGGGTGGAAAGACAGCGGTGCCGTGGCGGACCGGCGGCCGATCGGTGACCCTGCGCTTCGACCGACGGCCCCGGCAACCCGCCCCGGCACTCGGCCGACCATGCCCGACAGCCGGCCCGCCACCCGTCCTGCCGGCCCGGTCACCCGGCCTGCCACAAGACCCGTTGCACCCGGCACCCGTCCGTCTGTGCCCGCGACCCGGCCGGCATCGTATCCGTCGCTCAATACCTACGATCTGAACCGCTCGCATCTTGCCCGGCAGCACGGCGCGTATCGCGAAATGGCGCGACCCATGCCACACGGTCCTGCCGGGCGGCCGATGCCGCGACCCATGCCGCAAGGCCCGGCAGGACGGCCGATGCCGCGGGGCATGGACGGGAGGTAGGCCGCGGACTTATTCCGGTGAATCCTGATCCCCGGGTATCGATTCGCGCTGCGAAAGCACGGCTTCGGCCAATGCACTGACCGCAGCGATGAAAATTCCGAGGCCAACCAGTACGTAGGCGATGGTGAACAGGCGGCCCAGCGTGGTCACCGGTGCCAGATCCCCGTAGCCGACCGTGGCGATGGTCATGACTGCGAAGTAGAGCGCATCCAGGTAAGGCCAGCCTTCGACCACCGAGTAGAACAGCGCAGCCAGGCCGATGATCGTGAAGGTGAAGGCCAGCAGACCCTGCACGCGCCGGTCATGGAAGGCAAAGCGCAGGCCCCGGAACAGGCTCTGAACGGGATGGTTCATGATGCCAGAGTGTCCGGCTCTTGATGGGGCGGCTCCGGCTGGCCGGAGGCCGCCGGGCTGCTGCCGAAGCGCTCGCGCATGGACTGGATGATGACGTACAGGATCGGCGTCATCAGGGTGACCATGATCATCGCCGCAATCATGCCCGACATCACCGTGACCCCCAGGCTGACCCGGCTGGCGGCACCGGCGCCGGTCGCCATCACCAGCGGCACCACCCCGAGAATGAACGACAGTCCGGTCATGATCACGGCGCGGAAGCGCAGCACGGCCGCCTCCCGAGCCGCCTCGATCACTGACCGTCCTTCACCGCGCAGCTGGGCCGCGAACTCAACGATCAGGATCGCGGTCTTGGTGGCCATGGCGACCAGCAGCACCAGGCCGATCTGGGCGTAAATGTCCATCGGCAGACCGGTCAGCAGAAACGCCAGGAATGAACCCAGGAAGGCCAGTGGTACCGACAGCAAGACCGCGATCGGCAGCGTCCAGCTTTCGTACAGGGCGACCAGGAACAGGTAGACGGCCAGGACGGCCAGGATGAACAGGAACACGATCAGGTTGCCTGCCTCCAGTTCCTGCCGGGTCTGGCCGGCCCATTCAAACTCGTAGCCGGGCGGCAGCTCGGCCAGCAGGCGTTCCATGGCCTTGACCGCATCCATACTCGATCGCCCCGCTGCCGGCTCGCCGCTG
>REEW01000033.1 GCA_007694885.1 Wenzhouxiangella sp.
AGCTGGCCAGTTCGCGGTAGGCCACCAGCACGTCCTGGTCGGCATGTCCGCTGCTATAGAGGATGATGGGAGCGCGTCGGTCCGACACGCCGGGCATGCGTGCCTGACGCTCTTCGGCGATGAAGGTCTCGGTCAGGGCCTCGAAGTTGGCCGCCGGCATGGTCACCGCGGTGGGCAGGTGACCGCGCATGGCGGTGATCTGGTTGCGCGTGTCAATGACCACGTGGCCCGGGTTCAGGCGCTCTGCCAGCCATTCGGGCTGGGTGTGCATCGGCAATTGGGCCTGGCGCCACACCGGCGTGCCGCCCTGGTAACCCTTGATGTTGGTGTAACCGGCTTCCTGGGCGGCACGAATGGCGGTGCCGGTGTGTGGACAGGTCGGGCCGCCGCAGTAAAACACCACCAGTTCGTCCTGGTCGGGTGCCAGTTCGGCCATCCGGTCGAGGAAGTCATCGGCATTCGGGAAGGCGTTGACCGAGGAGGGAATGGTCGCGGCCATGAAGGGGCCGGCCGGGCGGGCGTCGACGAGCGTGTAGGGCTGGTCGCCGGTCAGGATCGCGAGCAGCTCGTCGGTGGTGATTTCCATGCCGTCGGGCAGGTTGAAGACGATTTTTTCGATCGAGGTCGCCGGGCGGCCCGGTTCGAAGCTGACCTTGATCAGTTCGCCGCCGGAAAGATCGCCGATGCCGTCGGCCTCGATGAATTGGGTGTTCTCGTCGAAGCGAACGACCACCGGGTCCTGGCCGGTGACATCAATCTGGACGGTGCCGGCGATCCGCGAAATTTCCATGATCCGGCCCTGCACCTCGTCGGCCAACGCGGAGGCGGATCCGAACAGCAGTGCGGCAATCGCCAAATAAACAATGAATTTCAAGCGCATGTTGTAGTCCTCTCGATTACATGGGTGGAGCGAATCTCGGTGGATTCGATGCTCCCCGGTGCCGGCAAGGCAAACGCTGATTCGCCGGTTGCGGAAATACTAATGTTCTTCGGTCCGGCAGGAATTGACCGCGGTCAAATTGATTGGCCACAGATGTGAATCGGCGTTCTCAGTCGGGCTAAGATGACGCTTTCCGTCATCAAAGCGATCCGAGGAGCCCAACGTCTTGAACCCCACTCTCGAGCAGCAGGACCTTGCCCATCTTTTCCATCCCTGCACCGACCTGGCCGGGCATGCGCGCTCCGGTCCGCAGATCTGGCAGCGCGGGGAGGGCGTTTATGTCTACGACAATCACGGCAAGCAATACCTGGAAGGCATGGCCGGCCTGTGGTGTACGGCCTTGGGTTACGGCGAAAAGGAACTGGCCCGGGTGGCGGCCGAGCAGATGGAAACCTTCTGCTACGGCCCGCTGTTTGCCGGCAAGAGCAACGAGCCGTCCATCCGGCTGGCCGCGAAACTGGCCGAATGGGTGCCGATCGACGGCGCGCGCTTTTTGTTCGGCTGTTCCGGATCGGACGCCAACGATGCCCAGGTCAAGCTGGTCCGCTACTACTTCCATGCCATCGGCAAGCCGAACAAGCGCAAGATCCTGTCGCGCGGCAATGCCTACCACGGGGTGACCGTGGCCACGGCCGCGCTCACCGGCCTGCCGGCCTTCCACAAGCACTTCGGCCTGGACATGAGCGAGGTCGTCCACCTGACCTCGCCGCACTTCTACCGCCAGGGCCGGCCGGGCGAGACCGAGGCCGGATTCGTCGAGCGCCTGGGTCGGGAACTCGAAGAGGTCATCGAGCGCGAGGGTGCCGACAACATCGCCGCCCTGTTTGCCGAGCCGCTGATGGGCGCCGGCGGGGTGATCCTGCCGCCGGATGGCTATTTCGAACGCATTCAGCCGGTGCTGGAAGCCAACGACATCCTGCTGGTCGACGACGAAGTCGTGTGCGCTTTCGGCCGCACCGGCAATCCCTTCGGCTGCCAGACCTACGGCATGCGCCCGGCCACCATGACCATGGCCAAGGCCTTGTCGTCGGCCTACGTGCCGATCTCAGCGGTCGCGGTGCCGCCGTTCATGTACGAACCGATCGAAAAAGCCGCCGGCGAGGTGGGTATTTTCGGCCATGGGCTGACCTATTCCGGCCATCCGGTCGCGGCAGCCGTTGCGGTGCGCAACCTGGAGCTGATGGAGGAACGTGGACTGATGGCGCACGCGGCGGCCATGGCGCCGACGTTTCAGGCCGCGCTGCAGCGGCTGGGCGATCACGCCCTGGTCGGCAACCAGCGCGGCATCGGCCTGATCGCCGGCCTGGAGCTGGTCGCCGACAAGGACACGCGCCAATCCTTTCCGCCGGCCGACAAGATGGCCTTCAAGGTCGCCGCCGCCTGCCTCGAAGAGGGCCTGGTGGTGCGCGCCCTGCCGGGCGATATCGTCGCGGTCTGTCCGCCGCTGATCATCAACGAGAGCCAGATCGCCGAACTGGCTGACAAGCTCAAGCGCGGCCTGGACCGCGTTCTCGCCAGTCTCTGAGGCTGGCGGCTCAGGCCAGGAGGTCGGCCTTACGGGAGGGATCCATGACGAGGTTCATGCAGCTGGCGTCAGGTTGTTCAGCGTGGTGAGCAAATCAATTAAGCTGGCCAGCAAGCGATTGGCATGCGATCGGGATGGAGTGCAACATGAGAAGTTTAATAAAGTACGCCTGTGGGCCAGTGGCGGCCGGCCTGTTGGCCATGAATGCGGCTGCGGGCCTTCAACATGCTGAGGCTTTCGAGGCGCTGGTCAATGCCTTTGAAGCCCATGAGCTCACCCACGACCCGATTCGGGCCGGCGAGCGCGGCGATCTGCAGGCGGCTGGGCGTTGGCCCGATCGCAGCTTTGAGAGCGCGGCCAACCAATTGCAGGCCGAAGCCGAATTTCTGGAGCGCTTGCAGGCCATTTCCGCAGACCAGTTTGATGACAGTGATGCCATCAGCTATGCGGTGATGGAGTATTTGCTGAGTTCACGCGTGATGCTCGGTGAATTCTCCCCGCAGCGGGTCGGCTTCACCAACGACTCGGGTTTTTTCACTCGGCCATTCGAGCTCGCCACGCGCACTCGACCCTCCAATTTCGATGAGGCTGAGGCATGGTTGCGCCGGCTGGAGGGGTTGCCGGACTTCCTGGCTCAGCACACAGCATGGCTGCAGCGTGGCATCGACGATGGCTTTGTTCAGCCGGGCCTGATCGCAAGCCGCGTGGTCGAGCAGCTCGAAAGCATAGTGGCCACACCCGTCGATCAAGAGCACGGGTTGATGGCACCGATCCATGCGCTGCCGAGTCGCGTCAATGTCGATCGTCGCGCTGAATTGGCTGGGGCCATGCAGGCCGCCATTGCCGAACAGGTCATGCCTGCCTATCAGGCCTTGCTGACTTTTTTCAAGGAAGTTTATTTGGCGGAGCCGCGTGAGTCGATTGGCATCGCAGACGTGGCCAATGGTCGCGCCTTCTACCGTGCCGTGGTCCGTCATCACACCACCATGGACATCACTCCGGAAGAGGTTCATCAACGCGGCCTGTCGGAAGTGGCCCGCATTCGAGCTGAAATGGATGAGGTCATCGCCGAGACCGGTTTCGAGGGCAGTTTCGAGGGCTTTCTGCATTACCTGCGTACCGATCCCAAGTTCTATGCCCAGTCCGAGCGTGAGTTGCTGATGCACGCCGCCTACATTTCCAAGCGGGCCGATGACGAGATGCCGCGCTTTTTCCGTCACTTGCCGCGGCTGTCCTACGGCGTGCGCCCAGTGCCCGCCGACATGGCGCCCAACTACACCACCGGCCGCTACTGGCCTGGCGATCTGGAAGCGGGTGTGGCCGGCGGTTATCTGGTCAACACCTATCGGTTGGAGCAGCGCCCACTGTATGAACTGCCGGCGTTGAGCGTGCATGAAGCGGTGCCGGGGCACCATCATCAGGTGGCCATTGCTCAAGAGCTTGAAGGCGTGCCTGATTTCCGTCGCAACGCCGGCATCACCGCCTTCAGCGAGGGCTGGGCCTTGTACACCGAGCACCTGGCCATTGAAATGGGTATTTATGAGACCCCGTATGAGCATTTTGGTCGGCTGACTTATGAAATGTGGCGCGCCTGCCGGTTGGTGGTGGATACGGGCATGCACTACTTTGGCTGGACCCAGGCCGAGGCCGAGGCGTGCTTGCTCGAAAACTCGGCACTGTCCGAGCACAATGTTCGCACCGAAGTTGAACGTTATATCTCGTGGCCTGGTCAGGCGTTGGCCTACAAGCCTGGTGAATTGTTGATCCGTGAGTTGCGCGCTGAGGCTGAGGCGTCGCTGGGTGAGGCCTTCGATCTGCGCGATTTCCATGACCATTTGTTGGCCAAGGGGGCGATGCCCTTGAGCGCATTGGAACAGCGCATGCGGGCGTGGATGGCAGCCCATTAAGTCAAGGGGGTCTTCACGCTTTTGAGTGGGTTTCGATATCGAGTACTGCTATCGCGTCTGGGGCAAAGTGACCAACCGGGAAGTCTTTTCTTGAAAACAGCGCCAACGCCACCTGGGTCGACCGCATTCCTTCTGATCGATTCGAATGGCACTGGCTGAGGACTCCCCCCTGAGCTACAGTGCCCACAGTTGCGTAAATTCCGGCACGGTCAGACGTTCCAGCGACGGGTGATCAGCGCAGACTGGGAGGATACGACTGGCCTTGCGAGCCGAGAAATGGCCGGCAATGGCCTGTTCGAACTTGTCCTCTAGCAAGGGTATGCCCTCGTCCCTGCGTCGTCTATGCCCGACCGGATAGTCAACGCTGACCCTTTCAGTGCTTGCACCGTCAGTGAAGAATACCTGCACCGAATTGCCGATCGCACGCTTGTCCGGAGCGAAATAGTCTTTGGTGAAACGCGGGTTTTCTTTCACTGTCATTTTCTCGCGCAGGCCATCGATGCGTGGGTCTGCGGCGAACCGGTCCGAGTAGGATTCAGCGGTCAATTCGCCAAAAACCAGACCGATTGCCACCATGTACTGGATGCAATGGTCGCGGTCGGCATAGTTGTCCAGCGGACCAGTCTTGTCGATGATGCGCGAGCCTGCCTCCTGGGTCTCGATCTCGACCCGTTCGATCCGGTCAAGGCGATCGACCACTTCCGAGTGCAACTGGAATGCACACTCGACTGCGGTCTGGGCATGGAATTCAGCCGGAAAGGCAATCTTGAACAGGATGTTTTCCATGACATAACTGCCCAGCTCGCGCTCCAGCACCAGCTCTTTGCCACCGAACAGCACGTCCTGAAAGCCCCAGCCCCTGGCGGTCAGTGCCGTTGGGTAACCGATCTCGCCCTTCAGCGTAAGCAATGAAAGCTGCACCGCGCGCCGGCAGGCATCCCCGGCTGCCCAGCTCTTGCGCGGGCCGGTGTTGGGGGCATGCCGGTAGGCCCTGAGCGCACCGCCATCGAGCCAGGCCTGGCTGAGCGCGTTGATCACGTCTTCGCGGCTGCCGCCGAGCATGTGCGTGACCACCGCCGTGGACGCTATACGCACCAGCAGGACATGATCCAGCCCAACGCGGTTGAAGGAATTCTTCAGCGCCAGCACGCCCTGGATCTCGTGGGCCTTGATCATGGCCTTGAGGAGCTCGGCCATGGTCAATTGGGCACGACCGGCCGCGCGGTTGGCGCGCGAGTGCCAGTCGGCCACCGCCAGGATCGCACCAAGATTGTCGGAAGGATGGCCCCACTCGGCCGCCAGCCAGGTGTCGTTGAAATCCAGGTAGCGCACCAGCGTGCCGATATTGAACGCCGCCTGCACCGGATCCAGTCGATAGGGCGTACCGGGCACCCGCGCACCGTCGGCCAGTTCCAGCCCCGGCACCAGCGGACCAAGCAATTTGCCACACTCGGGAAACTTCAGGGCCAGCAGCGCACAGGCCAGTGAGTCCTTCAGACACAGATGGGCCGTCTGCCAGGCTTCTTCAGAGTCGATTTCGTAATCGCAGACGTAATCGGCAATGGTCTGCAGCAGTTCGTCGGGCTGCGAACGCGAAGCCGAGCGAGAATTGAACTCATCACCCATGACGGCCAAACTCCTCAGTCAAGGTTCTTTCCTACTCTAACGCACTGAAAACATCGAAGACCTCGAAAAATCAGATCTCTTTCAGTGACTTTCCGATTTTATTGTTTTTTACTTGGCGAACTTCGCCTAATCGCGGTTAGTCGGTGAATGGGTTCGTCCGTGACTTTTGAACCAGAGAAAACCGATCTCCGGCCGTGCATCGCCGGCGCACGGTCCGGTGCCGCTCGTGCCGTGACACGTCGACGCCGGTAAGATGGAGGTGCTTCGCCGTTCAATTGATGATGACAGGGCGGAATCGAACGGAATTCGGGTCGCTGGGAGTCGCAACCGGGGTCGGGCGCCTGGCCCGCCGACCCATGTCGCTGGGCTACTCGCGCACCATCCCGTACGTGAGCACTTATCCCGGCCAGGCCTTCAACAGCCACCTGGCCGCGCTGCTGGACGAGAACTCCGCCTCCGACGGCGACATCTTCCCGTGGCAGTTCCGCAACGCCGGTCTCGTGTTCGCGCCAAGTTCGGTTGATGAATCGTTCAGGTCATTGTGAGTAATTCGATCATCATTCCGACCGCCATGCCGAATCCGGCTGCCAGCAGGAACCAATCCAGCAGCCACACCGGGGTGGCCAGCGCAATTGCAGCCAGCCAGGATCGACCATGGACCGTTCGCAAGGCAATCACGAGCCAGACCAGCATCAGCAGCCTTTCCGCCAGCAGGAACCAGTGGCTGGTAGACAGAAGATCGACATCGAACTGGCCGATGCCCGTCAGAAGCAGTGCAGCCAGTGTGGAAAGAAGAAATGAGACGGTGTGGAAATGCATGGCCAGTACCAGGGATGGAACCAGCCGCGGGCCGTTCCGGGGCGCGACGGCCGCCAGCGCCAGGCCCAGCACCAGAAGACTGCTCATCCGGATCACCGCCGCCCAGCTGTTCGTGCGGTAAAGCACCGCATCCTGCACCATCCCCATATTGACGTCCGGCATGGCATCGCCGGGCAGCAAGGTCCTGATATCGGTGGCCATCAACGTCATCAGCCAGGAGCTGCCGCCAAGCAGGAAGAACAGGGCGCTCGCAATCAGATAGAGTCGCATCGGCGGCAACGACCTCGCGCCGCGGCCTTCCACCCACTCAACCGCCAGGCGGCCCGGATGTGCCAGCCCACGCAGGGTCCACCAGATCCGGGAGTCCAGGTTGGTCAGGTCGTGCAAAACGTCCCTGATCAGGCCACGAAACGTCAGATCCGCAGGGTTTTGTAGACGTGAGCTTGTCGTGTTGCGCATGGAAGAATCATCGCATGCTGCGGTCTCCGCCGTGGCCCGGAGCCTTGGGGTTCAGTTCGGCCTGTTGCCCCGTAGACAAAGCCGCTCAGGATTCGCCCGCCGGCAGGCCGATTCGGCGCCCTTGTCCGCCAGTGGGGACGAGCCGACAGCGTCCGAGGCTGGCAACAGCTTGTTGAACAGGGCATCGGTGGGCCCGCGCAACTTCGAGCGAAACAGACCGACCCCGGCTGCCAGCAAGGTCGCCAGCATCAGAGCGTGGAAGAAGATGATCTCGAGCCAGTCGGGATAGAGTCCGGCTTCTCTCAAGCTCACGAAGGCTTGCCCCGAGCGTTCCAGCATTTCGGACCTGAGCAAGTGACGCCGGATCCCCGATGCCAGTGCTACCAGCAAGAGCAGGCTGGCTACGAACTGGAACAACGCCAGCTGGACGGTGGCCATTCGGGATGGCGTGGCCGGGTTCGAGTCCGATCGCGGAAGGGTTGGGCTCGACAACGAGATATTCGCCCCTAACAAGCCATTGCTGATCGCCGCCACGACCTTGCGCCAAGGCCTGGCCCGCGTCCTCGCTAGCATCTGATGCCAGTGGCTCAGGCCAAGAGGTCGGCGTACTCGGGGTGGCGCTTGATCCAGGCGGCCACGTACGGGCAGACCGGCCGGACCCGCAGGTTCTGCTGCCTGGCCCAGTCCAGGGCGTGGCGGGTCAGGCGACCGGCAATGCCCTGTCCGCCGACCGCTTTCGGGACCTGAACGCTGTCGAGACTGACAATGTTTCCGCTCAGCGTGTAGTGCAGCCGACAGGGGTTGCCGTCGATTTCAAGCTCGAAGCGTTGCTGGTCGCTGGCGTGGCGGATCGGTTCGCTCATGGCAAAGGCCTCAGTACAGGAAACGGGTGCGGATGGTCGCCGGGATCCGGTCCAGTTCGCGGACCAGGGCCGGTGCGTCGTCGGTTTCCAGGTCCATGACCACGTAGCCCACGTCGGGCAGGGTCTGCAGGTACTGGGCGGCGATGTTGATCGAAGCCCCCGAGATGACGCCGTTGACGGCCTGGAGTACGCCGGGTTCGTTGCGGTGGATGTGCATGATCCGGCGGGCGCTGGCATGGTCCGGCAGGCTGACCTCGGGAAAGTTGACCGCGCCCATGGTCGAGCCGTTGTCGGAATAGCGGACCAGCTTGACGGCCACGTCCAGGGCGATGTTTTGCTGCGCCTCCTGGGTGCTGCCACCGATGTGGGGGGTGAGCAGCACGTTGTCCATGCCGCGCAGTTCGGATTCGAAGACCTCATCGCCGCCTTTGGGTTCGGCCGGAAAGACGTCGATGGCCGCACCCGCCAGGCGGCCGTCGCGCAGGGCCGCTGCCAGTGCCGGAATGTCGACAATGCGCCCGCGCGCGGCGTTGATCAGATGAGCGCCGGGCTGCATGCGCGCCAGTGCCTGTTCGTCGATCATGTTCCGGGTCCGCGCGGTATCGGGCACGTGGATGCTGACCACGTCAGCCTGCTCCAGGACCTGCTCCATGCTTGTGCGGGGCTCGGCATTGCCCAGGGGCAGCTTGGCGGTGATGTCGAAATAAATCACCCGCATCCCCAGGCCTTCGGCGAGGATGCCGAGCTGCGATCCGATATGGCCGTAGCCCAGGATACCGAGGGTCTTGCCGCGTACCTCGTGCGAACCGCGCGCGCTTTTCAGCCACTGGCCGCGATGGGCGCCGGCATTGCGCGCCGGAATGCCGCGCATCAGCAGGATGATTTCGGCCAGGACCAGCTCGGCCACCGAGCGGGTGTTGGCGTAGGGCGCGTTGAAGACCGGAATCCCCCGCCGGCGCGCTTCGGTCAGGTCGACCTGGTCGGTGCCGATGCAGAAACAGCCGATGGCGGTGAGCTTGCGCGCCCGATCGAGCAGCTCCGCGCTCAGCTGGGTGCGCGAGCGAATGCCCAGAAAATGCACGTCTTCGATCATTTCGGCCAGCTGTTCGGGCGGCGGCGCCTGGGCTTCGGTGACGATCCACTGGTAGCCGCTGCGCCGGATTTCATCCAGGCCCTGTGCATGGATGCCCTCGAGCATGAGAAACTTGATCTTGTTCTTGGCCAGAGAATGGTGCCTGGTCGTCATCGCCGATCCTTTAGGGACAGTCTGGTAGCTTGCCCCTGGGATTATCGCAGGAACCTTGACCGGACGGTTTGACCAATGAGCGCATTTCCCGATATCGAAACCCTGACCGATGCTGAAAGCCGGCTGCATTACGGTCGCGACTGGACGCGCTTCTGGACCCCGGCCCCGGAACGGGTGGTGTTTCCGCGCTCCACCGAAGACGTGGTCGCGCTGGTGCGCTGGGCTGGCAGCAACAATCGCAAGCTGGTGCCCAGCGGCGGCCGAACCGGGCTTTCCGGAGGTGCCGTGGCAGCCGCCGGAGAGGTGGTGGTGTCGCTGGAAAAGATGCGCCGGCAGATCGAACTGGACGCGGTCGAGCCCAGCCTGACCGTCGAAGCCGGCGTGCCTGTCGGCGAGGTGCAGCGGACGGCAGCCGAGGCCGGCCTGTACTACCCGGTCGACTGGGCCGCCGCCGGTTCCAGCCAGGTCGGCGGCAGCATCGCCACGAACGCGGGCGGCATTCGGGTGCTGCGCTACGGCATGACCCGCAACTGGGTGCGCGGCCTGGTCGTGGTCGACGGACGGGGCCGGGTCCTGAGGCTCAACCGGGGCCTGGTCAAGAACAACGCCGGGCCGGATCTGTGCCAGCTGATGGTCGGCAGCGAAGGCGTGCTCGGCATCGTCACCGAGGCCACGCTGGGCTTGACCCGGCCGCCGCCGGCCCAGTCGGTTCTGCTGCTGGCTTTTGCCGATCTGAGCGCCCTGATGCCGGCGCTGGCGGCGCTGCGAAACGCGCTCTCGCTGTCGGCCTTCGAGTTCTTCGATCGCCGTTCGGTGGCCCGGGTCGCGGCCCACACCGGCTCGAGCTTCCCGCTCGCCGAGCAGGCTGATTTCCATGCCGTGGTCGAGTTCGACGACCCCGACGGCGCCGGCCAGGACAAGGCGCTCGAGGCGTTCGAATCGCTGGTCGAGGACGGCCACGTGATCGACGGCATTCTCAGCCAGTCCGACGCGCAGGCCGCGGAGCTGTGGCGCTGGCGCGAAGCGATCACCGAATCGATCGCGCCCTGCACCCCCTACAAAAACGACCTGTCGGTTCGCGTTTCGCGGGTACCTCGGTTCCTGCAGGCGCTCGAAGCCCTGGTCGGTCGTTACTACCCGGCATTCGAAGTGGTCTGGTTCGGCCACATCGGCGACGGCAATCTTCACATGAACATTCTCTGTCCCGAGGCGATGGACGTGGCCGATTTCCGCGCCGCCTGCGAAGGTCTGAGCCCGCGGGTGTTCGAGCTGGTGCGTGAACACGGGGGCAGTATTTCCGCCGAGCACGGGGTTGGTCTGCTCAAGCGGGACTACCTGCACTATTGCCGTGACGCGGCCGAAATCGATGCCCTGCACGGACTCAAGGCGCTGTTCGATCCGGCCGGGTTGCTGAACCCGGGCAAGCTGCTGGCTTGATCTGTTATCTTTGATCGCTTGTCCAACGACAAATCCATTATTTCCCAGGAGTATCGCTCATGCGATTGAAAACCATACTTTTTTCATTCCTTGCCCTGGCGCTGCTAGTGGCTGTCCCGGCCCAGGCCGACCAGGGAATGACGCTGGAGCAGATCGCGAAACTGCAGCAGGTTGGCCAGGTTGCAGTCAGTCCTTGCGGCGAGTACATCGCCTACACCCGTATCGTCCCGCGCCGGCCGGGGGTCGATGACGACGGCCCGGCCTGGGCCGAACTGCACGTCATCGATCAAGCAGGTGTCAGCCGTGCCTTCATCACCGGCCAGGTCAATGTCGGCCAGATCGGCTGGATGCCGGACAGCTCGGCAATCACCTTCGTCTCGCGCCGGGGCGACGACAGCCAGTCGGCGCTGTACCGGATTCCGGTCACCGGCGGTGAGGCCAGGCGCCTGGTGACGGTCGGTACCGGGGTCGCCGGATACAGCCTGTCGCCGGACGGCGAGCAGGTGGCCCTGATCGGCACCGAGCCGCTGGACGACGAATTGCAGGACCTCCACGACAAGGGCTTCGACCAGATCATCTTCGAAGAAGACTGGCGTCCGCGCCGGCTGTGGGTGGGCGGCCTGGAAGACGGAGATCCGGCGCTGGTCGAGACCGATGGTTCGGTTCAGCGCGTGCAGTGGTCGCCGGCCGGAGACCGCCTGGCGATCGTGGTGACGCCCCGGCAATTGGTTGACGATACCCTGATGTTTCAGCGGATTCGCATCGTCCGGCCCGATGGCGAAGAGCTGGGCCGGATCGACAATCCCGGCAAGCTCGGCCAAAGCGCCTGGAGCCCGGATGGCGAGCATTTCGCCTTCATCGCAACAAAGTCGATCCACGACACCCGCGAGGGTCGGCTGATGGTCGCCGGCCGGGACGGCGGCGACTGGCTCAACCTGCTGCCGAACCTGGAAGGCCACGTCTGGCACGTCGACTGGTACGGCGATCGGGTGCTGTTCATCAGCTACGAGGGCGTCGAGGCCCGGGTCGGGCATATTGCCGTCGACGGCAGCGACGAGGTCACCCTGTACCACGACGAGGGCGTGATCTTTGAAGGCTTGTCGGTGGCCGAAAACGGCCGCCTGGTGTTTCCGGTCAACTCCCCGGGCCATCCGCGTGAAGTCTATGCCGCGGCCGAGGCGGGCGCTGCGGTGGAACGCCTGACGGTCAGCAACGACTGGCTGGAAGACGTGGCCATGGG
>REEW01000088.1 GCA_007694885.1 Wenzhouxiangella sp.
AACTTGACTTGACCTCAGAGCCCGCGCCGCAGCGGCTCCAGCCCGATGGTCTTCCGCCGGCGTCGCCCGCCGCCAGGAGTGCGCAGAATAGGAGATGGGTGCGGGGGAGGAACCTGGGAAAGGGGGGAGTGTGGTCAGTCGGTCCGGAAGCATGGTCGCCTCGTGGTGACGGATGAAGGGCGCGAGGTGCCGTATCCTGATTTGTATACGGATCAGGACGAGTATCGGTTTCAATCGGGTTCCTGACACCGGGGGTCCGCGGACCGTGGGGTGGCTCGTCACCGACCTCCGGTAGCTTCCTCCGGGTCCCCCGGGTCGCTCCCTTTCCAGGGAGGTGCCTGTCAGGGGCCGGAGTCTCCCCCTTCTACCCTGTCCAGGCGAAGGCCGCGGACCCGGATGGCATCGACCCGACCCGTGTCGTACCTGAGGAAGTCCACGGATTGGCCCATCTGGATCTCCGTGAACTCATCCTCGGCGGTAGAAACCATCTCGCGGCGGGTCCCGTCGGGAGTGATGAGCCAGAGCGAGCCTTCCTCCCGGGCGACGACGAGAGCGAATCCTGCGGATTCGCTCCGGTAGGTGCCTGCGTACTCGGCCAGTTCCGCTTCTGTTCGCTCCAGTGCCGTCAGTATCCGTGGCTCGTAGCCCTGCCATCCGTACTCCTGGGCGATGGCCAGGGCCAGCTCCCGGATCAAGATGGCGCCCTGATCGCTATTCGTTAGGACGACAAGCCCCCGCCCGCCTTCCGTCCAGCCCGTCATCTCGGCCTTGAACCCAAGGTTGGATCCGCCATGGGAGAAGCGGCGTGCTGGTCCCTCGCCCGAGATGGCGGGTCCGAGGCCCCAGTCGCCGTCTCCCGGCGTCACCATGGCAAGGGCGGTCTCCGGTCGGAGGACGGCGCCCTCCTTTCGGGTGGGGTTGCCGGAGGCGGCCAGGGAACGCTGCACCGAAATGATCCAGCGAGCCAGGTCCGTCGGAGTGGTCCAGAGGCCCGCCGCAGCCTGCTCGGGATACACGTGCCATCCTCCAGGCGGGGATCCCCCATCCTGGCGGTAGGCGAAGGCGGCCCGGTGGCGAAGGGATTCGGGGAGAGGCTGCTCGTAGGTGCTGGAGGTCATACCCGCCGGTTCCAGAACCCTGCGGGCCATCCCGGAGGCGAAGGGTTCTCCTGTGGCGTCCGAGATAGCGAGCTGGGCCACGGTGGTTCCACCACCCGAGTACCGCCACAGGCTTCCCGGCTCGTCGCTGACCCGCACGGGCCCCGTGTTGGCAGGTTCGATCCCATCCAGGATCCCGGGAAGGTCGGGCAGAGGTGCTTCGTTCTCGTAGCCGGGGAAGCCGTGCACGCTGAGTACAGCGGTGTGGGTGAGAAGCCGACGGAGGGTGACCTCGCTCCGACCACTCCAGTTATGCTCCGGAACCCTCCAGGAGGTGAGGTGGGCATTGACGGGTCCGTCCAGCTGCAGCGCCCCATCCTCCACGAGAAGGAGTGCACCCATGGCGGCCACCGGCTTGCTGATGGAGGCCGCCTGGAAGAGGGTTTCGGGGTTGGCCGGGCGTCCCGCCTCCACATCGGCCGTCCCCCAGGCCCTGGCCCAGGCCACCTCCCCATCCCGAACCACGGCTGCGGACACCGCGGCCACGCCGAGCTCCCCCATCCTGTCCCCGAGGGTGGCCGGCGGAGGCAACTCCCTGCCTTCCACCCGGATCAGGGGAAGGATGGAGCTTTCGATGGTCGAGATCCGAGCCTCTTCCTGGTCCGGCACGGGGGGATCCGCCGGGTCCGGCGGAGCGCCAACACCCCAACCGACGAGGAGGGCGAGGGCCACCAGGACGAACGGGAGCGGGCGGAGGTGGTGGTGGGTGCGGTGGTGAGGGTGAGGCGAGCGGTGCATGTGGGTCACGTTGCGCATGTGTGTCGCTGGGGCTTTGAATTCGCAGGGGTCATGCCCACGCTCCGAGCATCGCAAGCTTAAACGCCCTATTTACTGAATTCCAGCAGTATCCAGGGCCATGCCCAGCCGGTGTTTGACCCCGGTTGCAGCCCGCAGTGGGCCGACACGCCCAATTCTCCCCTGTCGTAGCCAATCCAGCAGGGCGTCTTGACTCATTCGGTTCGGGCTCCAATCAAAAGGGTCAGGGCTGATCAGCCGCCGCTGGCGGCCACCCAGTCTCGAACATGGGCGGCCAGCCCGTCCAGCGGCACGGCGCCGGTCTGGAGCACCCGGGCATGGAACTGGCGGATATCGAAGTCCGCGCCCAGCGCGGCCGCGGCCGAATTGGCGTACATGTAGTCGAGCACGTCCTCGCGCGACCAGCCGTGGTAATGCAGGCCGGTATCGACCACCAGCCGAATCGCGCGCCACAGTTCGGCGGAATAGGCGCCGTAGCGGGCGTAGGGATCGCCGTAAATTCCCATTTCATGGCCCAGGTGCTCGGCATACAGGGCCCAGCCCTCGACATAGGCGGTGTAGGAACCGAAGCGACGGAAGCGCGGCAGGGCCTCGGTTTCCTGCTGCAGGGCGATCTGGAAATGGTGACCCGGGGCTGCCTCGTGCAGGAACAGACTGGCGACGCTCCAGCTTGGGCGGGCGCTCAAATTGTAGGTGTTGGCGTGGAAAATGCCGGGCCGCGAGCCATCGGCGGCCGGGCGCATGTAGGAGCCGCCGGCGGCACTGCGCTCGCGGAAAGGCTCGACGGCACGAATCTCGTAGTCGGCTTCGGGCAGCAGGGTGAAGTACTCGGGCACGATGGCATCGACCCGCTCGCGCATGGCCTCGTGCGCGGCGATCAGGTCTTCGGGGGTATCGAAGACGAAGCGCGGGTCGGTGCGGGTGAACTCGAAAAAGTCGTCCAGGTCCCCTTCGAACCCGACCTCGGCCATGACGGCCCGAATCTGGGCGTCAATGCGCTCGACCTCGTCCAGACCGATCTGGTGAATCTCGGCCGGGCTCAGATCGGTGGTAGTGGTATTGGCAACCAGGCGAGCGTACCAGGCCTCGCCGTTGGACAGGCCGTGCATGCCATCGGTGTCGCTTCCGGCGGCCAGCAGGCGTTCCAGGTAGTCCTGGTGCAGGGTCAGGCTGGCCTGGCGGTGGGCCTCACCGAGGGTGTTGGGCCAGCGGTCCGACCAGCGGTGGTCGCCCATGAAGGTGGCGCGCAATGGGTTGAGCGCCAAGCTGTCCTCGAAGAATTGTTCATACAGCGCATCCAGCGCCGCCACGCGCGCCGCTACATCAACGCGGGAGTCGCTGCGATCCATTTCAACCGGGGAGACTACCGGGGTCGGCGGCGCTTCCTGGCCACAAGCGGCCAACAGCAGCACGAGCACCAAGGGAATCCATCGATTCAGATTCATTGCAGCGATTCCTGTCTGGTTCAATTGAAGGATTCAGGATAATCGACCCTGGCACTTGCGCGGCCGGATGGAATGAGGCCTGACACCGGATGAAGGATGGAAAGATCTACAAGGACGCCACGGCACCCTGACGTTCCAGCCTCACCATCGGATTCTGGATGAATTCGATGGTCACCACAGCCGCAAGGGACTGAAACGGGTCAGTCCGCCAAATCAATCCCGCGTGTCGAGGCATCCAGCCAGGCGATCACCTCATCGCCGTTGATGAATTCTATTCGCTCCATGGCGGGGTTGTAGCGCAGGGCGATTCCGGCCGTTCCGTCCAGCTCCAGTGGCGTACCGCCGGCCATGCGGATGGAATTGTTGCCAAGATCCAGCCCGATATCGAACTGGCCGCGCATCCACATGCCGCGCCGGCCATGGGTGTGACGGTCGAATTCGATGCCGGTGCGGTAGTAACCCGCCCCCGGCATGCCCGCCAGGCGCAGGCCGGCGATCCAGCCACCGTCCATGCCGGGCTCCCACCAGGGATGCCAGTCCGGCATCGGCCCGGTCTGGACCTGCAGCGCGGCATTTCCCCGATGCGCCTTGTTCTGAACGTTCAGCCCGATCAGGTAGGAGCGTTCCTCGCCGATATCGTACGTCTCGATATTGTTGCCGATCGCCGCGCCTGAGCCGTAGGCGAACACATCGGCATGATAGGCGGCGGACCATCCGGAACCCCGCTTCCACAGGTTGACGATGCTGCCTACTGCATCGCCGCGGTCGTGGTTGGTGTCGAGATTGACGAAGAAGGTCCAGGGATATGACTCGCTGTCGCCCGGCACGTCGTTCTGGTGCTGCAGGCTCATCAGCATGTGGGTATCGCCGGTGCCGTCGAGATTCGGGGCCTCGTTGAAGCGGCGGTAGTCCAGCGGTGCGTTGATCAGCGCGAAGCGCGCCGGGTCGGGCTCGGTCAGCGCCTGGTCGTCGACAAACAGCGCCGACTGCGGGCCGATTGCAACATGCTGCCAGTCCGGAAACGGAAAGTCAGCCGCCGCCCAGGCCAAGCCGGCACCGAAAAACATCGCCATAGCCACCGGAGCCAAACGGCGGGGTTTCGCCAGGCCTCGGCTGCCCTGGGACTGCAGGAACCGGTCCAGATCGCGCCTGAGGATGCGCTGCGCTGTACCGATTCGCACGCTCTTCAATCGCCCAGCGTTGATTTCTGATTCGATGTCGGCTACCGAAACCATAAGGGCTTCGGCAGCTTCATCGATAGACAATACGAAGCTTGCTGTCATGGTGACCCACTAACCATCGTTTGATGGTCGCAAGGATACGTCACGGAGAATACGGATTCCATCCCGGCGCATCGTCGCCATCTGCTTGCCCCAGGTCGCAGTGAGTCGATCCCGGCACGACACGATGGCCGGCCATAACTGTTCGGTGCCACTGGAGCTGCTGATGGGCGACCAGAACTGCATTTAGGCCTGGACCATGGTGATGAACGCCGATCGCTTTGACCTGAAGGCCTGATCGATCTCGCCCCTCCGGGTGAGCAACAAGACCGACCCTGGCCCCGCTCTGCGCGGCCAGGGTTTTTTTGCGCCGGAAGACGAATTCCGCCCGTCAAAGGCGATCCCTTAGAATAGTGCGGCTACGCCCCGCTCAATCGAGACCAGACCATGCCCGGATTTCAACTGCTGTTCATCCACGCCCTCGCCCTGCTGCTGGGCTTCGCCCTGAGCGCTTCGGTGCCGGCTCAGCCCGGCCCCGGCGAAGGACCGGACGAAAACCTCGAAGCCATCGAGCCGAGCCCGGAACCGGTCCGCATCGGCCTGGCCGGCGAGTACCCGGCCGACATTGCCCGCTACCTGCTGGTCCAGGGCATCTCCGGGGCGCGGCTCTCACCGGCCGGCGACTACGTGGCCGTGTCGAAGTCGGTCACCGGCGAGCCCCAGCTCTGGCTGATCCCGGTCGACGGCTCGCAAGCGCGCCAGCTGACCTTCGGCAACGGCATCACCTTTTTCCGCTGGGCGCCCGACGGCCAGAGCCTGATCTACGGCGCCGACAACGCCGGCGACGAGCAGGAGGCCTATTTCCGCATCCGCGTGGACGGCAAGAGCGAAGCTGAAATCGTCCCGGCCCAGGCCGGCGCTTTCCGCTTCTTCGGCGGTGTCCTGCCCGACGACCAGCGCATCGTGTTCGCCTCCACCGAGCGCAACGGCCTGGATTTCGATATCTATGTGCGCGACCTGGAAACCGGCGAGCAGCGCATGATCTACGAGGGTGAATTCGCCTGGTGGCCGCGCTCGATCGCACCCGACGGCAAGACCCTGTTGATGACCCAGGCGGTCGGCGAGGACTCCAACAACCTGTTCCTGCTCGACATCGAAACCGGAGAAGTCACCACCCTGTCCGAGCCCGAGCGCCGCGCCAACACCCAGGACGGCGGCTTTGCCTGGACCCGGAGTGGTGAGCACGTTTTCCATACGTCCAACGAAGAGCGCGAATTCCGCGCCCTGGTCCGGCGCGACATCTCCAGCAACGACGTCGAGGTAGTGGTCGAGCTCGACCACGACATCGACAACGTCCAACTGTGCGGCGACAACGACCGTTTCCTGCTCTGGACCAGCAACGAAGACGGCTTTTTCCGCCTCCACGGTCGCGACCTGCACAGCAACCGCGCGCTGGCCACGCCCGACGTGCCCGAAGGCGTCTACTCGCTGTCGTGCCCATCCGGCAGTCCGCTGGCCGCCCTGGTGGTCAACGGCTGGTCCACGCCCGGCGATTTGTGGCTGTGGGACCTGGGCGCCGGCCAGGCCGAGACCCTGTGGACGGCCAACCTGGCCGGGCTGAGCCCCGAACGTCTGGTCCGACCCGAGAGCATTCGCATGGAAGCCCGCGATGGCGTCATGCTGCAGGGCCTGTTGTACCTGCCGCGCGCCGATGCCCGCCGGGGCGACGGCCCACCGCCGGTGGTGTTCGACGTCCACGGCGGTCCGACCTCGCAGTCGGTGGTCAACTTCAATGGCGCGGCCCAGTACCTGGTCAACCGCGGCATTGCCGTGTTCCGCCCCAACATCCGCGGCTCGACCGGCTTCGGCCACACCTACGTCACCCTCGACGATCAGGAAAAACGCCTCGACAGCATCCGCGACCTGGTCGACATGCTGGAATTCTTCGCAGAAGACGGCCGGGTCGATGCCGACCGCGCCATCGTCCGCGGCGGCTCCTACGGCGGCTACGCGGTCAACGCGGTGCTGGCCAACCATCCGGGGCATTTCATTGCCGGGGTGTCGCTGTTCGGCGTGGCCGACTGGGTCACCGCGCTGGAAGTGGCCTCGCCGGCGCTCAAGGCCTCCGACATCATCGAGTACGGCGACATCCGCGAAGAGCGCTGGCAGGAGTTCTACACCACCTACTCGCCGATCCGCCAGGCCGACCAGATCAACGTGCCGGTGCTGTACTCGCACGGCGTCAACGACCGGCGGGTCGAGATCTACGAAACCGAGGTGATGGTCCGGACCCTGCGCGCCAACGACGTCGATGCCCCCTATATCCGTTTCAGGGATGAAGGCCACGGCTGGCGCCGGCTGTCGAACCGGCTGTTCTACCACCGCCGCGAGGCGGAGTTCCTGCTCGAACAGTTCGGATACTAGGCCGGCGCCAACCCTGCCCGCGCCTGGAAAGGCGCGGGAAGCCCTTGTAGACTGTTTGCCCGTTATGCGACTCCCGCTCCTCGCCGCCATACTGCTGTTGAGCAGCCTTGCCTCCGTCCATGCCCGCTCGGCCGGCTGGGAGGAAGCCATTCGCGCCAACCAGCTCGACACGATCCGCTCTGCATACCGCGACCGGGAGGACGTCGACGAAGGCACCGAACACGGCAAAACCGCACTGATGGCCGCCGCCGCGGCCGGCGATGCCGGGCTGGTGGACGAGTTGCTGGCCGCGGGCGCCGATCCGGGTGCGACCAATCGCCTCGGCGGCACGGTCCTGATGTATGCGATCGGCGGCGGCGATCTCGACACGGTCCGCCGGCTGCTCGATACCGGGATTGCCGTCGATGGTCAGGCCAGCAACGGCTGGGGCGCGGTCACCATGGCCGCGGCCAAGAACGAAGGCGAGATGCTGGCCTTGCTCGGCGCCGCCGGCGCCGACCCCAACCCCGCGGACATCTATGGCTGGACACCGCTGATGCGGGCCGCCTACGAAGGGCATCGGGACTCGGTCATGGCCCTGCTGGAGTTGCCCGGTCTGGACCTTGGCCGGGTCAACAACAGCGGCCAGACCGCGCTGCACCTGGCGGTCATCAGCGGCAGCGCCGAGCTGGTCCAGGCCCTGCTGGACCACGGTGCCCGCCAGACCGCCGACTCCAACGACTACACGCCCCAGAGCATCGCCCGCGAACTGAACCGCGATGATCTGCTTTTACTGCTGACACACGCCGACCCCGATCTCTGACCAGGTCGGCGTTCATGGCGCCGACGCTGCTTCTCGGGCCGAGAGCGACTTGCCACGGCCGGCGAATCGGTCACGGCGGCTATTTGTGCCTTGAGTGAACGTCCTCTCGATGAGGCTTTTATACTCTCGACCTGGGGAAGCAGATCCGGGAGATCGCATGCACCGCCGAAACTTCGTCAAGGCCTGCGCGGCCACCGCCATTCTCGTTCACCACAATCCACTGCTGCTCGCCGGGAACTCGGCCCAAAGTCAGCTGCACGAGCCGGTCCGGCTGGTCAACCGCGACGGCGAGCCGATCCGCCCCGGTGATCTCGAACCGCACGAGAACTACGTTTTTCGCTATCCGTTCGAAGCCATTCCGTGTTTCCTGCTCAACCTGAATCGCCCGACCGAGACGAACGTGTCGCTGAAAACCGCCAACGGCGCAGAGTACGTCTGGCGCGGCGGGGTCGGGCCTGAGCGATCGATCGTGTCCTACGCGGCCATTTGCACCCACCGGCTGACCCATCCGACCCGGCAGGTCAACTTCATCTCCTATCGTGAAGACAGGAGCGCCGATGCCCAGGCACGCGAAAACCTGATCACCTGCTGCATGGAGCATTCCCGATACGATCCCGCGCGCGGCGCCCAGGTGAAGTCCGGACCGGCGCCGAGTCCGCTGACGGGGATTCTGCTCGACTATGACGAGCAGGCCGACGAGATCCGGGCGGTCGGCATCACCGACGATGATCTCATCGACCGCTTTTTCGCCCAGTTCGAGATGCAGCTGGAGATGAACTATGGCGGTCTCGACAAGGCGCGCGCGCCGGTCACGGGTACGGCAACCGTCGTGCCGCTGAGCGAGTACACCGACAACGACATGTCGTGCTGAGCCGCAAGCCCTGCAGGCATACACGATGACCATGGCGATGAGTTGTTCGATCGCGCCGACACGGCCGATGCGCGCCCTGGCGCTGTGCGCAGTGCTGGCATTGCTGGCCGCCTGCGGCCGCGATTCGGACGAGCCGGACACGCTGATCAGCGTCGCCAGTCCGCTGGTCGGCGTCTGGCACGGCGACCTCGACGGCATGATCGAACGCCGCCAGATCCGCGCCCTGGTCCCCTACAGCCGAACCTTTTACTTCATTGACGAAAGCGGCAGCCAGCTGGGCCTGTCGCATGCCTTCATGGAAGCCTTCGAGGACTTCCTCAACGACTACCTCGACCGCGGTCACCTGCGCGTGCGCGTGGTCTACGTACCGGTTACCCGCGACCGCCTGATCCCGTGGCTGCTGGAGGGTCGCGGCGACGTCATCGCCGCCAACCTGACCGCCACCGATGCGCGCGCGGCCCGGGTCGACTTCACCGAGCCGCTGGTGCGGGATGTGCGCGAGGTCCTGGTTTCCGGGCCGGCGGCGGATCCGGTTGCCGAGATCGAAGACCTGGCCGGTCGCACCGTGTTCGTTCGACCGGAATCGAGCTTTTTCGAAAGCCTGACCGCGCTCAACCGGGACTTCCGGGCGCGCCGTCTGGCACGGATGCACCTGGAGCCCGCACCCGGACATTTCGAAGTCGGCGACGTGCTGGAAATGGTCAGCGCCGGGCTGGTCGATCACG
This sequence comes from Wenzhouxiangella sp., assembly GCA_007694885.1. GTDB lineage: Bacteria > Pseudomonadota > Gammaproteobacteria > Xanthomonadales > Wenzhouxiangellaceae > Wenzhouxiangella. The sequence continues at coordinate 9,401 of REEW01000088.1, forward strand.
CCGTGGCCGACGACTACCTGGCCGAATTCTGGGCCCGCGTGCTGCCGAACCTGACCGTGCACGACGACATCGTGCTGCGCGAAGGCGCCGACATCGCCTTCGCCGTGCGCCCCGACAGCCCGGAGCTGAAGGCCGCGCTCGATCAGTTTCTGCTCACCCACCGTGCCGGCACCCTGTTCGGCAACGTCACCTTCGAGCGCTTTCTGCAGGACACCCGCTGGGTACTGGAAGAAGGCCGGGAACAACAGACCGCACGTTTCCGGCGCATGGCCGATCTGTTTCAGCACTACGGCAACGAGTACGATCTGGACTGGCTGCTGCTGATTGCCCAGGGCTACCAGGAATCGCGCCTGGATCAGGACGCCCGATCCTCGGCCGGCGCGGTCGGGGTGATGCAGCTGCTGCCGTCAACGGCCGAGCAGATGGGTGTTGACGACATCACCGAGTTGTCCAGCAACATCCAGGCCGGCGCGCGCTACCTGCGCTGGATGATCGACCGCTACTACGCCGACGAACCCATGGACGAAGACAACCGGCTGCTGTTCGCCCTGGCCTCCTACAACGCCGGTCCGCGCCGGGTGCGGGAAATGCGCCAGATGGCCGAAGCCGAGGGCCTGGACCCGAACGTCTGGTTCGACAACGTCGAATACATCGCCGCCCGGGTCATCGGCCGGGAGACGGTCGAGTACGTCAGCAACATCTTCAAGTACCACATCGCCTTCAGGCTGATCGCCGAAAGCCAGGGCCTGGTGACCTCGCCGGTGATGACCGCACCGGCTTCCTGAGCCCAACCGGTCCTGTCGCTTCGATCGCGCTCAGTCTTCCAGGCCGACCAGCTCCAGGCTGATCTGCCGCAGCCGCTCCCGGGCGTCCGCGTCGTAGGCCTGGTCGTGGGCCCGCGCCGGCTCGCCGTCGCGGAAGTAGTGGCCGCTGCCGACCTCGTCGGTGATCAGCTGCATCACCCGGTCGGCACCCTCGTCGACGTCGGTCCGCGGCTCGATGCCGGCGCGGCGAACCATGTAGGTGTCCATGAAGGTCGCCGGGTGCAGGGCGTTGATGATCACGCCGGTACCGTCCAGGCGCTCGGCCATATCATAGGTGTGGAGAATCTGGGCGAGCTTGCTCTGGGCGTAGGGCCGGCCGATCTCGCGCCCGTCGGGCTCATAGTCTTCGAGCATCACGTCGTCGAAATCGATCGGTGCCTGGGCACCGGAGGAGACGTTGACGATGCGCGCCGGCGCGCTGTCGATCAGCAGCGGCAGCAGTTTTTCGGTGAGCAGGAAATGGGCCAGGTAGTTGACCTGAAAAACGGCCTCGTAGCCTTCGACCGAGACCAGTTGGCCGTCCTCGTCGGAGCCGATGCCGGCGTTGTTGACCAGCAGGTCCAGTCGGTCGAAGTCGGCCAGCACGCCGTCGGCGAGTGCGCGGACCTCGTCCAGGGACAGAAAGTCCGCGCGCCGAAACTCGGCCCGGCCGCCGGCCTCGATGATGTCTGCGACCACGGCCTCGCCGCGCTCGACGCTGCGGCCGTGGACGATCACGTGGTAGCCCATCTCCCCCAGCCGCCGGGCTACTTCCTCGCCCAGGCCGCGGGTGGAGCCGGTGACCAGGGCCACGGGCGGCGACTCGGTGGCAACAGATTCGGCTGCGGCGGCAGCCGGCAACACCAGCCCCGCGACAAACAGGGCCAGCAGCAGCAGACAGGTAGTTGGAAAAAGACGGCGGCAAAAAAGCTTCATGAACGTACTCGGTGGTTTGACCTGCAGACCAGTATAGCCACCGCTGGCGAAAACAGCCTTGGGCGCGTCGGAAACGGAAACGCAATCTCGCCCGATCCATACAGACATGACGACCCGGAAGCGCTGCTCACTACATCACAGACAAACGCATGTGGCGTGGGCGGCCACCTTCCAGGCCAACCGGTCAGTGGCAAATCCGGTACGTAACCGCTACATTTGCAGCATCCACCTCGGAGTGCAGCCATGTCCGACGCTGTCCGGCCCCATCGGCGACACTGCGCCAGCTGCGGTGCCAAGCTGTCAGGGCCGTGGTGTTCGCATTGCGGCGAGCGCGCCCGCAAACCTGAAGATGTCAGACTTCGCGAATATCTCGGCGAACTGGTCGATGCGCTCACCAACCTGGAGGGACGCTTCCTGGGCAGTCTGCGCGCGCTGGCGTTTCGGCCCGGGCTGCTGACCACCGAGTTCATGGCCGGGCGACGGGTCCACTGGATGCGGCCGCTGCACCTGTTCCTGCTGATCAACCTGGCTTACTTCTTTCTGTCGCAGTGGAACACCTTCTCCACCCCGCTGGCCATGCATCTGACCATCAACAACTTTCCGCATCGGGCGGTGGCCGAGTCGCTGGTCAACCGCGCGATCAACCAGCCGGCCATGGAGGCGCGAGCCTGGACCGAAGTGGTGGGCGGACTGTTGCGGGCCAACCCGGCGCTGGATGCCGAACAACTGGACGCGCTCGAGCGGTTGCGCGCTTATGCGCGCGAATTCAACCGCCGGGTCGAACTGTATTCGCGCACGCTGATCATTG
>REEW01000042.1 GCA_007694885.1 Wenzhouxiangella sp.
GAACTGCTGATCTTCGTGACGCCTTCCATCCTGGACGATCGCGTGGTGCTGGATTAAGAAGCGGAGCCCGATTTCATGAGTCAGTCATATTCATCCATAAAAGGCCTCACGATGAGAACGCTCAAGACGTATCTGGTGGTGCTCACAGCCGCCCTCCTGGTTGCCTGCGGTGGCGGTTCTTCCGGGTCGTTCGACGGAGGGCGTGAGGCCAGACTGAGCGTCTCGCCGCAGGCTTCCTCGGTCGATGCCAACCCCAACAACCTGGCCCCGAATCCGGATTCCGGCCGGACCATCCAGGTCAACGTATCGTTCGTGCTGGCCAACGGCAACCCGGCCGACGACGGTCTTTCGGTGACCCTGTCGTCGAGCAATGCGGCCCGCGGCGTCGTCTCGACGCTCGAAGAGCCTGCCGAAACCGGCGGTTCGGCCACGGCAAGCACTAGCGGCGGCACCGCCCGATTCTGGTTCACCTCCGGTGCCCAGACCGGCCCGGTCACGCTGTCGGCGTCCGCGGCCAACCCGTCCGGCGTGGGCAGTCTGTCGGCCAGCGCGACCATCGAAGTGGTCGCGGCCGCTCCCGGTCCGGGGCGTTTGAGCATTGAGGGGCCAACCACGATGCCGGCCAACAAATCCGGTGTTCCGATCTTTCTAGGTTCTCCCTACATCAACGAACTGACCATCCGCTACACCGGACCGGACGGCAGCGCCGGCCAGGTGGCGGACGGCCAGATCGCGGTGGCGGTCTCTCCGGTCAGTCGCGGCGCGTTCTCGACCCTGGACGATCCGGAAACCGATGAAAACGAGTTCCTGATCCTGGTTGGCAGCGGTCCGGTCAACATGAACGCCGGCGTGGCCACCCTGTTCGTCCACAGCTTTGATCGGCCCGGCGCCCTGACCGTCTCGGTGAGTGCGGACGATGCCGAATCCGGGGAACGATTCTCGGACAATTTCGTGATCGACATCGAGGACGGTGCGGCCGATTTCCTGCCGGGCCAGCTTGCCTTCGGCGTGTCGCCCGACCCGCTCTACGTCTCCGGCTCCGGTGGCGCCAGCAGCAAGAGTCTGACCCTGAATGTGCTCGACTCGGCCGGCAATCCGGTTCCGAATCCGGAGGTGAACGGAGAGACCTTCAACAACGTCCGGCTGGAGCTGGATGCGCCGGCCGGAAGCGGGGCCCGTCTGACCGGCACCGGGGCATCCGGGTCGGTCAGCGGCACCAGCATCGATGTGCGCAGCGTCAACGGGATCGTGAATTTTGCCCTGAACGCTGGTTCCGAGTCGGGGCCGCATCGCATTACCGCCACCGCGGATCGAGCCGACAACAACGTCGACAACGATGTACAGGATGCGCTGACGGCGCAGACTTCGATCAACGTCGGCGACGGCCGCCTGTTTGCGATTCGCCTGGTCAACCCGATCCTGAATGCCATTCGGGTCAACGCCACGACCACCGGTATCGAGACCTCGTTCAACGCCACGGTTGACCCGGACACCGGCGCCTTCATCCCGCCCGATCCGGACGGCACCTATTCCCTGACCGTGACCGCGCTGGCCACCGATCGGGCCGGCAACCCGCCGTTGCCCGGTCAGTCGCTGCGTTTCGGCAAGATCGACGCGCCGTTAAGCCCTGGCATTCCTGCCTTCTACGTTTTCTCCGGAACCGATGGTGATCCGGAAGAGGGCGGGCTGCTGTTCACCGTGGAAAATCCGGCCGAAGGTTTCCTCGACGATCCGACCCGCCCCGATGAGGCGGTCGAGCCGGGCGACACCCTGGCCCTGTTCGGGAAAATGGTCCCCGGAAATCGGGAGCATGAAGCAGTTCGAACGGTCGCCAGCGTGATTGATGACGCAACCCTGACGGTCAGCGAAGCCTTCAACCCCAACAACGCAACCGGTCAGATCGTCGATGATGGAGCGGTCATTCCCTGGGTCATCGGACGCTCGCAGATCGGAACCGTGGATTCTACCCTGGTGCTCGACGAGCGCGGGCGCGGTTCGGTGCAGCTGACCTACCCGATCAATGCCCTCGGCAACCCGCTGGTGCTGTGGACGCAAGGTGAGCGGCCTGAATCTGCCGGAGTCAAGACGGTTGCCGACGTCAATGCCCTGGTCTTCCCGGGCGTCGCTCCCCTGGTCCTGACGGCGTCGCCCTCGGCGGTTCCGGGCAATGCAACGGTCCCGGTTCGACTCTGCGTCACCGACGGCTTGCGCGCACCGATCAACGGCTTGTTCGTGACCGGTTCGGTCACCGAAGGAACGGCATCCGGTTCGCTGGACGGGGTGGCGATGACCACCAGCACCGCCCGGGCCAGTGGCACCGATGGCTCCGGCTGCCTGGTTACGGAACTGACCACCACCGGCATGATTCCGGAGGGTGATTCTTCGACCGTGACGTTCAGCGTCGGTCAGGCTCAGGCCTCGATCGAGGTCGTGCCGCCCGGAGCGGCAAGGCTTGTGGTCGACCCCTCGTTCGTCACCGACAACATCCAGGGATCGTTTACCCGGCAAATCCAGCTGCGTTTGCTGAACGCTTCGGGCGATCCGATTGCCGGCGTCGGCCTGGTCGGCGAATGCGATGGCGGCGATGGCACCCTGGAGCTGGTCGATGCACCCGGAGTGACCGACCAGCAAGGTCGGACCAGCGCCAGCGTGCTGGTGGCCATGGCCGGCTGCGGCGACAGCCTGGCCGACGACAGCTTCCCGCGCGTCGGCCAGTGCGAGTTCACCACCAGCTCGGGCGTTCCGGTGGGTCTGTTCACCGCCTCCGGCGTCGATTTGAGGGTCTTCCAGAGCCAGATCTCGCCGGCGCCGCCGACGCCGATCTGTCCGCCGCTGGACGAGGAGCCTGACGGCCCGACCCAGGTGATCGTCGATGTCCTCGATGAGCGAGCTCCCGGATCGACACCGACGGCGACGGTGGTCAGCAGCCCTGGTGGCATTGACTGTTCGGTCGACAGCGGAACCTGCGTGGCCAGCTTCACCGAGATCAATGTGGTGCTCGAGGCCCCTGGCGGCACAGCTCCGACTTGGAGCGGCGATTGCGTGGTGCTTTCGGGAAGCCCGCGCTTTGCCGAAATCAATCTGGATGCAGCCGGCGACAGCGCATTCTGCCAGGTGTTGTTCGACGACTGATGCGCAGACGAAGTCGGGACGCCGGGCCTGCAAGGCCCGGCCCACCCCGGGCGCAGCCCTGGACTTGATGCTGCCGTTTTCAGAAGCGGCCGGCCGGAACCAGAGCGCAATTGCCGGGCCGCTGAGCCGCATTCTTCCTGGTGCCGCCCGGGTCCTGGAAATCGGCAGCGGTACCGGTCAGCACGCGGTGTATTTCAGTGAGCGCTTTCCTGGCGTGTACTGGCAGTGCACCGACCTGGCCGAAAACCTGCCCGGCCTGCAGGCGCGGATCGACCAGGAAGGCCGCACACGGCTTCCGGATGCGCTGGAACTGGACGTGATGAGCGATGGCTGGCCGCGAGTATCGTTCGATGCCGTGTTCACCGCCAACACCCTCCACATCATGCCGTGGGATCACACGCCGGTACTGCTGGCGCGCAGCGCGACGCTGCTGAACCCCGGCGGCTGTCTGGCGATCTACGGGCCGTTCCATGATGCGGGTGTTCACACCGCTCCCAGCAACGAGGCGTTCGACCGCTCGCTCAGAGCACGCAATCCGGCGATGGGCGTGCGCGACGCCGTTCAAATTCAGGCGTTGGCCAATGAGCGGGGCCTGCAGGTCGAGGCCGATCTGGCCTTGCCGGCCAACAATCGCATCCTGGTCTTTCGCAAGCCGGCTGCCGCCCCCACCTGATTGCTTGACGCCAACCAACATCGAGACCACCGCATGGCCGAACTGAGCCCCGCCTACCGGCAGCTGGTCGAGCAGGCCCGGGCCCTGCTGTCCGGCGAGCGTCACCGCATCGCCAATGCCGCCAACCTGAGCGCGCTGATTTTTACCGAACTGCCAGACCTGAACTGGGCCGGGTTTTATTTTCTGGAGGGCGAAGAACTGGTCGTGGGCCCCTTTCAGGGCAGGCCGGCCTGTGTGCGCATCCCGCTCGGCACCGGCGTTTGCGGCGTGGCGGCGCAAACCCGCACAAGCCAGCGCGTAGCCGATGTGCATGCCTTCCCCGGCCACATCGCCTGTGATCCGGCCTCGCGGTCGGAAATCGTCGTGCCGTTGCTCAGCGGCGACGCGGTGCTTGGCGTGCTGGACATCGACAGTCCTCGACCGGCCCGCTTCAGCGCGGTCGACCAGGCCGGCATCGAGGCCCTGGCCCGGGTCTACCTGGATTCGCTGGGCTGAAAACAGGCTTCGATCTCGCCGCAGCCCGGATGCAGCGGCAAGCTTGCATCGACGATGGCCAGCGTACCCGGTTTCATGCCCGGCACAAGGCGCTTGCCGCACAGCCACGCCACCAGGTCTTCCAGGCCCGGGTTGTGTCCGATCAGCAGCAGCGGGTCCGGCTGCCGGCTGGACCGGGTGATCAACTCGACCAGATCCCCGGCCGTGGCCAGCCACAGTTCGGGGGCCGGTTCAGGCTGGGGTATGTCGAGGCGGTCGAGAACGATGCGAGCGGTCTCGACCGTTCGCTGGGCCGGTGAAACGAGAACGGTCCGCGGCCAGGCGCCGCGATAGTTGCGAATCCAGGCCTGCAGGTCATGGCAGACGCTGCGCCCGGCCGGTGAGAGGCGTCGGTCCTGGTCTCGGCCGGAGGAGGCCGAGGCTTGAGCTGCTGCATGTCGGAGAAGCCAGATATTCATTGCGTCCTGGGTGTCGGGGAAACGCCCCGGCCGTTTGCTGACGATCCGCCGTCGCCCGAATCGTATACTACCCGTCCCCACTTTACATCAGGATTTCCCATGGCCTTACGCGCCGATCAGGGCAGCAAGTCGACCTTGCGCCGTCACTACCGTCCGCCGGCCTGGCTGGTCGACGAGGTCGATATGTTGATTGATCTGGATGCCCGCCTGACCCGGGTCAGAACCACGATGCGGGTCCGGCGCAATCCGGCCGCAGACGCTGCCAGCGAGCCGTTTTCTTTGTCCGGGGTCGACCTGGTCACCCGCAGCGTGCGCGTCAACGGGCTCGAGGTCGACGGCAACCGGCGCCGGCTGGACGGGGAGTCCATGGTCATCGGGTCGGTGCCCGACCAGGCCGAGGTCGAAACCGAGGTCGAGATCGCGCCGGAACGCAATACCGCCCTGGAGGGGCTCTATTTGTCCGGCGCCATGCTGCTGACCCAGTGCGAGGCAGAAGGCTTTCGCAAGATCACCTGGTTCCCGGACCGGCCCGACGTGATGGCGCGCTATCGCGTCCGCCTCGAGGGGGACCGGGACGCCTTTCCGGTCCTGCTGTCCAACGGCAACTGCGTGGAGCACGGCGAGCTGGAAGGCAATCGGCATTTTTCGGTCTGGGACGATCCGTTCCCCAAGCCCAGCTACCTGTTCGCGATCGCGGCCGGGCGCCTCGCTTCGGTCAGCGACCGCTTCGTGACCCGGGGCGGGCGCAGCGTCGATCTGCACATTCTTTCCGAGCCGGAAAATCTCGATCGACTCGACCATGCCATGGGCAGTCTCAAGCGCTCCATGCGCTGGGACGAAGAGCGCTTTGGCCTGGAGTACGACCTGGATGTGTACCACATCGTCGCCACCCACGATTTCAACATGGGCGCGATGGAAAACAAGAGTCTCAATATCTTCAACGCCCGCTACGTGCTCGCCGATCAGCAAACCGCGACCGACGGCGACTTCGAGGCCGTCGAAGCGGTCATCGCCCACGAGTATTTTCACAACTGGACCGGAAACCGGGTGACCTGCCGTGACTGGTTCCAGCTGACCCTGAAAGAGGGCCTGACGGTGTTCCGCGACCAGGAATTCACCAGCGACCTGCACTCTCGACCGGTCAAGCGCATCCACGACGTGGCCAATCTCATGGCCCGCCAGTTTCCCGAAGACGCCGGGCCCATGGCCCATCCCATCCGGCCCGAGCGCTACGTCGAAATCAACAACTTCTACACCTCGACGGTCTACGAGAAAGGCTCCGAGGTGGTCAGGATGTACCAGACCCTGCTGGGCCGGGACGGGTTCCGGCGCGGGCTGGACCTGTATTTCAGCCGTCACGACGGCCAGGCGGTGACCTGTGATGATTTCCTGGCCGCCATGGCCGACGCCAACGGCCGCGACCTGGACCAGTTCGAGCGCTGGTACCGCCAGGTCGGAACCCCGGTCGTGCAGGCCAGTACCCGCTTTGACAAGACCAGCGGCGAACTGGTCCTGACCCTCAGCCAGAAGCTGAGCGATCATCCCGACAATGCCGGGCTTGGGCCGCTGCTGATTCCGGTTGCGCTCGGGTTTCTCGACCGCGACAACCGCAGCCTGCCGATTCGCCTGGCCGGATCGGCGCGCGCGCCGACCGAGACCCTGCTGCTTGAGCTCGATCAGGACAAAGACGAGTTCCGCTTTCCCGGTCTGCCGGCGGACGCCTTGCCGTCACTCCTGCGTGATTTTTCCGCCCCCGTGCACCTGCACTACGACTGGTCGCTGGAACAGCTGGCCCGGCTCGCCGGATTCGATCCGGACCCGGTCAATCGCTGGCGCGCCGGCCGTCGCCTGGCCGAGGCGCTGCTCCACGCCGGCATCGACAGTGACAGTGGTCTGCCCGATCAGTCCTCCCTGCTCGCGTCTGCCTGGCGAGCCATTCTGACCGATCCCGGGCTTGATGCCGGGCTGGCCGCGGAGTTGCTTTCCTTGCCCGGCGAATCCGAGCTGGCCGAGCAGCGCGAGCGGGTCGATCCAGAGCAGGTTCATCGAGCCCGGCGCGATCTGGCCACCTACCTTTCCGACCACCTGGCCGCCGAACTGAACGCCATCTACCGCCAGTGTGACGACGGCAAGCCGTGGACGGCCGATGGCCCGGCCATGGGGCGGCGGCGGCTGAAAAACACGGCCCTGCACTGGCTTTCGGCCGCCAGCGACCGCAATTGGAGCGTGCAGGCCTGGGCCCAGTACCGCAAGGCCGACAACATGACCGACCGCTTTGCCGCCCTGAAGGCCCTGGTCCATGGCCGCGCCGACGAGGCCAGTGCGGCCCTGAACGACTTCGCCGAGCGCTTTGCCGATGACCCGCTGGTGATGGACAAGTGGTTCGCCGTCCAGGCTACGCTGCCTGCGCCCGAGGTGGTCGAACAACTCGACGTCCTGCTCGACCACCCGGCCTTCAGTATCCGCAACCCGAACAAGGTCCGTTCCCTGATCGGCAGCTTTGCGATGGCCAATCCGATCGCTTTTCACCGCGCCGACGGCGCCGGCTATGCGTTTCTGGCCGACAAGGTCGCCGAACTGGACGCGATCAATCCGCAGGTGGCCGCGCGCCTGGTGTCTGCCTTCAATCGCTGGCGCCGTTTCGAGCCGGCGCGCGCGGGCCTGATGGAAGCGCAGCTCCGGGGCCTGGCGGACAGGCCGAACCTGAGCCCGGACGTCGGCGAGATCGTTTCGGCCGCGCTACGGCCGGTCCGTGCGTAGCAGCCCGCTGCCCGCCAGCACCGCATCCCACGGAAATTCCGGGCCCGGGTCGAGCTTGCGCCGGACCAGCACGTTCGCATCGTCGCTGGCCGGCACCTGACGGGTATCGAGCTGGTCATGCCCGGCGATCTTCTCGATCGCCGGCAGTCGAGCGCGCAGCTGCAGAAGCAATCCTTGCAGTGAGGCAAGCTGAGCTTCAGTGATGGTTTCCTGCCAGCGCTGATGACGGCTGTCCAGCCAGTTCGGGTAGCGGCCCAGACTGACCAGTTCGATGCCGATCGAGCGGCGGTTGAATCCGGACACGTGATGGGCGACCCGGTCGAGTGCTACCCATTGCTCGATGCGGCCATCGCGATCGATGTAGTAATGCCCGCTGTTGCCGGTGCCGGAGTTGCGGTAATGGATGCGTTCCCCGTATTCCCGGGCCATGGCCAGGTCGGGCAGTTCGGTGGCGTGAACCACGACCAGGTCGATGTCTTCCAGGGCACGCTGTTCGAGGCGCTGGCTGTAGGCCAGCCAGCGCGGCTGAACCTGCGTCTCCGGTGCCGCCGGCCCGGGTTTCACGGCGTTCCCGCGGCGCGTTGTTCGACCCCGTCCAGCAGTTCGTCCAGCGTCTCGCGATCGAACCAGCGGCCGGCCCGCATGACCCCTTCGATTTCGCGGCTGTTGCGGATATCCTGCAGCGGATTGGCGCGCAGCAGGACCAGATCGGCCACGCAACCGGGCGCGAGGCAGCCGTAACGATCGGCCTGGCCGAGGTAGCGTGCAACCGAGGTGGTGCCGCTGGCCAGCGCTTCGGCCGGGCTCATGCCCGCCGCGACGTAGATTTCGAGTTCATGGTGAATGGCATCCCCCGGCACGTTGAGAATCTGCGGCGCGTCGGCGCCGAGCAGGATGACCGCCCCGGCCTCGTGCAGGGCCCCGATCAACTGGCGCCGGATGTCGACGAAACGCTGGCCGCCTGCGGCCGGGATGCGGCTGCGGATGCGTTCCATGCCCTCGCGCCACTGCTCCAGGGTCGCTTTCGGAATCCAGCGCATGGCCGGTCGCGCCATCAGTTCTTCTACATCGCCGATCGCCCAGTTCTCGATCAGGCTTTGGGTCGGCACGTTGGCGATGCCCGCCTCGGCCGTGCGTCTGGCCAGCTCCGGAATCCGGGCCGGATCCATGGCCTCGATCAGGTTGACCGCGAACAGACCTGGATCGGTGCCAAACAGGGCATGGTCCGGTGGCACCAGTTTCTGACCGTAGCCGTCGAGGTGATCTATGCTGCCTTGGCCGGAGGCAAGGACCCGGTCCAGGCCCACGGCCACCGAGATGTGGCCCGAGTAGTCGATGCCGAGCGCTTCGGCGGTTTCGGAAATGGCCTCGAAGGCTTCAGGCCACAGACCGGGATGGAGCTTGAGCAGGTCGTAGCCGGCCTCGACCTGGATTCGCACCCGTTCGGCGGCGGCGCCCGGTGACGCGACCGTGTTGTTGTTGAACGATGGTCCGGAGGTCAGCAACCGCGGCCCCACGGCCTCGCCCGAGGCCAGCTGTTCGCGCAGAACCAGGTGGGCCGGCTCACCCAGCATGCCGCGGATGGTGGTGATGCCGTGGGCCAGGTACAGCACGAGCGTGTCCAGGACCTGCTGTTCACCGACTCGCTGTGGCGGCACGTGGGCGTGCATCTCGGCCAGACCCGGGATCAGGTAGTGGTCGGCCGCGGACACCCTCAGGGCGTCTTCCGGCGTGGCGCCGGGGTCCACGATCGCGCCGTGCCGGACGGCAAGATCGACCGGTGCGGACACGCTGCCGGTGGCCGGATCGACCAGCCGCACTTGCTCGAAGATGACGCCCGGGTCGGCCAGAGCCGGAGCACCCGGCAGAATCAGCGCGAACAGAATGGCGATCGGACGAAGACTGGTTGCATGGATCATGGAATCGGTCCCCGGTGTTCGAAATATCATCGAGGAGTGTAGCGCAAGAAGCCATGACCTCCGGCACAGCCGGTCTCACTTGTGGACGCGTACAATATGGGGCTTATCCGATGATTCGCTGGTCGCCATGTCGCTGAATATCGAACAAGCCCGGTTCAACATGATCGAGCAGCAAGTGCGGACCTGGGACGTGCTTGACCTGCGCGTGCTCGATGTGCTGCGCGCCGTACCGCGCGAGGACTACGTGCCGTCGCGTTACCGCCGAATGGCCTTCGCCGATCTGCGCCTGCCCCTGGCCATGGGCCAGGTCATGATGAAGCCGGTCGAAGAAGGCCGGATGCTCCAGGCGCTGGGCGTTGAGCCGGGGCAGACCGTGCTGGAAATCGGCACCGGCACGGGCTTTACGGCCGCCTGCCTGGCAGCGCTTGGCGCAAAGGTGTTGAGCATCGACTTGTACCCGGAACTGGCCGACCCGGCGGCCGCGCGCCTGGAACGACTCGGGGTTGAAGCGGTCGAGGTACGCTGCGCGGACGCGCTGGCCGCGGACTTCGAGCCGGGCAGGAGCTTCGACCGGGTTGTGGTCACGGCATCGGCCGCCCGCGTTCCTGCGCCCATGCTCGACTGGGTCAATCCCGGAGGGCGACTGTTTTTCGTGCGCGGCAACAGCCCGGCGATGGAGGCGGTCTGCCTGCACCGCGATGAGGCAGGCGGCTGGACCACCGATAGTCTGTTCGAGACCGATCTGCCGCGCCTGGCCGGCGCTGAAGATGCGCCCGTTTTTGAATTTTAAAAAAAGCCGTTACCCCACGGCCCGCTTTTGACTGGAAACCGGATTGGCCCTGATGATCAAGAAAACCGCATTCGCTTTTGGACTGGCCCTGTTCGCAGCGCCGACTGCCTGGGGCGTCGATCTGCTCGGCGTCTACGAGCTTGCCCAGACCCACGACGCCGAGTTGCGCGCGGCCGAGCGCCGCCTCGCCATTGCCGGTGAGATTCCGGTCCAGACCCGCTCGGCCCTGCTGCCGCAGGTCAGCGGCAGCGCCTCCCAGACCCTGGGTCGCTCGTCTCCGCGCGTTGCCGGTAGTAGCCTGCCGTCGACCGACATCGACCAGCGCAACTACAGTATTCAGCTGCGCCAGACCATTTACGACGACGCCAATTACGGTCGGCTCGAGCGCGGCCGGGCCGAGCTTGCCGCCGCCGATGCCCAGTACATGGAAGCCTTCCAGAATTTCCTGTTTCGGGTCAGCCAGCGTTATTTCGAGGTTCTCACCGCGCTCGACACGGTGCGCTTCTCCCAGGCCGAGGAAACCGCGCTGCGGCGCCAGTTCGAGCAGGCCGAGCAGCGTTTCGAGGTCGGTCTGGCCGCAGTCACCGACGTGCACGAGGCCCGCGCTGCCTGGGACGGTGCCCGTGCCCGGGTGATCGTGGCCGAGAATTCGCTCGAAGACGCCAAGGAGGCCTTGCGCGAAACCACCGGTACGCGCTTTGAAAACTACGCTCGCCTGATCGAGGACGTTCCGCTGTCGCCCCCGGACCCGGCCGATTCGACCGAATGGGTGCGCGCCGCGCTCGAATCCAGCCCGCTGGTGCTGCGCCAGCGTCGTGAACTGGACGCGGCCGATGCCGACGTGCGCATCGCCCGCGCCGGCCATTTGCCGTCGCTGGGTTTGACCGGTTCTTTCAGCCGCAACCAGAACAACGAGTTCGTCCTGCGCGACCCCGAGACGCAGGCCCAGATCGGAACGACCACTTTTCGAACCGACGGCTGGCAAGTGGGTGTGACCCTCGATATTCCGATTTTCGAGGGCTTTTCCACCCAGTCCCGTCGTCGCCAGGCCGGCGAATCGTTGCGCCTGGCCGATGAGGTGCTCGATCAGACCGAGCGCGCGGTGCTGCGTCAGACCGAAACGGCCTATCGGTCCGTGATCGCCGGCGTGCAGGAGGTCGAAGCCCGGCGCCAGGCGCTGGTGTCGGCCGAAAGCGCGATGGAGGCGACCAACGCCGGTTTCGAGGTCGGTACCCGGACGATCGTGGACGTGCTGCTGTCCGAGCAGCGCTTTTTCCAGGCCGAGCGGGATTTCTCCAATGCTCGCCACCAGCTGATTCTCAACGGCCTGCGCCTGCGCCAGGCCGCCGGCCTGCTCGACGAACAGGACCTGGTCGAGGTCAACCAGCTCTTGCGCTAACTCCGCGACCTTCAGCTGCGGGTTTTGGCTGTAGCGGATTTCGAGCATCGGCGACTGCCGGGTGCTTCGGGCCGTCCACGGCGATCG
>REEW01000147.1 GCA_007694885.1 Wenzhouxiangella sp.
CATCGTCCTGACCGCGCTGGATGCGCTGGACTTCCTCGCCGAAGAAGGCCTGGCGAACCTGGCGGGCCAGGTCTTGCTGGCTCAAGCCCAGCACTTCAGCCTCGGGCCGGATGTTGAGCTGTAGCTCGCGCGTGCCGCCCTCGAAGGAGTTGCGAATGTCGTAGGTGCCGGTGTAGCTGCGGATGCGCGACTCCAGGGCTTCGGCGGCGGCCTCGAGCTGGGCCAGGTCGCGTCCGACCAGCTGGAAGCTCAGGTCCGGGCCGTCACCCCCGGGGCCGCCGGCCCCGCCGATGCGCAGGCCCCGCACCCCGGGAATCTCGCCGACTTCCTCGCGCCAGACCCGCTCGAGTTCGCGCGTGCTGACCCGGTTGTCCTCATCGCGGGTCAGCTCCACCAGCATGCCGCCGGAGGTATCCGAGCCGGACCAGGAGAACAGGGTCCGCACGACCGGCTCGGAGAACCCGCGTTCCTGCTGAATCCGTTCATCCGCCGTGGCCAGTGCTTCGGCGAGCAGGTCCAGGTTGGCGTGGGTGACGGCTGCCGGCGTGCCCTCGTTCATTTCCAGGTCGACCTGCATGAAGTCGCCGGCCAGATCCGGGAAGAACACCACCCGCACCAGACCACCGGCGATCAGGCCGAACGACAGGATCAGAACCGAAACGAAGCCGGCCAGCGCGAGATAGCGACTGCGCAGCAGGACCCTGAGTGAAGGCAGGTAGACGTTGTCGACCAGGCGGTACAGGCCGTCGGAAAAACCGCGCTGGAATCGAACCAGCCGGTTGCCGGTGTCGGGCTCGTATTTCTTGACCCGCATGTGGGCCAGGTGGGCCGGCAGGATGAGCTTGGATTCGACCAGCGACATGATCAGGCACAGCACCACAACCCAGCCGATGGCGGCGAAGAACTGGCCCTGGACCCCGGAGACCAGCAGGATCGGAACAAAAGCGGCAATGGTGGTCAGGACGCCGAAGGTCGCCGGGACCGCGACCTTGTAGACGCCGTTGACCACGTTGTCGACCGAATGGCCCTTGGCCCGGATTTCGGTGTAGGCCGACTCCCCCATCACGATGGCGTCATCGACCACGATGCCGAGCACGACCAGAAAACCGAACAGACTGATCATGTTGATCGTCACGCCGACCACGGGCAACAGCCACAGCGCGCCCATGAAGGCGATCAGCAGCCCGACCATGACCCAGAAGGCCAGTTTCAGGCGCAAAAACAGGGTCAGGATGAGAAACACCAGCAGGGCGCCGACGGCCAGGTTCTTGCCCATCATCTCGATGCGCCCGCGCAGCAGGTACGAGATATCGGCCCAGTGGTCGATGCTGATCCCGGCCGGCAGATCGGCCTTGGCCTGGTCGATGTACTCGCGCACTTCGCGCGATACGGCCAGGGCGTCCTGGTCGCCGACGCTCATGACCCGGATCGCCACGGCCGGCTGGCCGTTGTGGCGGGCATAGAAATCGCGCTCGACGAAGCCGTCGCGAATGTCGGCAATGTCGCGCACCCGTACCCTGCTGCCGTCGGGGTTGGTGCGGACCACGATGTTCTCGAAATCGGCCGCGACGTAGGCCTGGCCGACGGTGCGCACCAGTACGTCGCCGCCGGAGGTCTGGATTCGTCCGCCGGGCAGGTCCAGCGACGAGCGCCGGATCGCCTGGGCGACCTCGCCCAGGGTCAGGTTGTAGGCGCGCAGGGTCTGTTCGTCGACCTCGATGCCGATCTCGTAGGGTCGCGCCCCGGTCAGTTCAGCCCGCGTGACCGAGGGCAGGGCGGTGATGTCGTCGCGCATCTGGCGCGCGGCTTCTTTGAGGGTGCGTTCGGGCACCTCACCGAATACCGATACCCAGATGACGTTCTGGCTCCAGGTGGCGCGCTGGTAGCGCGGTCGCTCGGTTTCGGCCGGGAAGGTGGCGATCGAGTCGACCCGCCCCTTGATCGTGTCCAGCACCTCGAGCACATCGTAGCCGGCCTCGACCTCGACCGTGACCGTCCCCGACCCTTCGCGCGCCGTGGCGATGATCTCGCGGATTCCGTCGAGGTCCTGGATCGCTTCCTCGACCTTGACCAGCACGCCCTGTTCGACGTCGCGCGGCGTGCCGCCGCGGTACGGCACGGTCACGGTGACGTAGTTGGTCTCGACCCGTGGCATGATTTCCTTGCTGACGGTGATGCCCGAATAGATTCCACCGGCGATCAGGCAGACCATGAGCAGGTTGGCCGCGACCGGGTTGTGGGCAAACCAGGCAATGATGTGGCCGTACCAGTTGCGCTCCTGGATCATGGTGCGTCTGCCTCCTCGGAGCCGGGCTGGCCGGCCGACAGCAGGCGCAGTTCGGCGGCGGTCTCGAGGGTCGGCCGGATCCGCAGCGCCAGCCCGGGGATCGGCGCCTGGATGGCGGTGGTGATGACCCGATCGCCGGGATGGATGTTGTTGTGTACGTAGGCGCGCTGCGGTGTCGTGCGCATCACCTCGACCGTGCGGATTTCCAGTTCGTCGTCGTCGTTGGCCAGGTAGACGGTATTGCCGTCGCGCAGGGCAGCACGCGGCAGCTCGATCAGACCAGCCGAGACCTGGCCGCGGATCTCGGCCTGGACGAAGGTGCCCATCGCCAGCGGCAAGGCACGCTCGCTGCCCAGCAGCCCGTACGGATCGGCGATCTCGGCAACCGCGTAGACCAGGCGGGTGGCCTCGTCGACCACGCCTTCGGTGCGCACGATGTGCGCCTGCCAATGTCCCTGCTGGCCACCGACACGACCCTGCAGGGCCACCGGCACCGGTTCGGCGCTATCGCTGCGGCCGGGGGAGGGCAGGTTGAGGAAGGCCAGATCCTGGTCCGACAGCGGCAAACGGACTTCGGCCACGTCGACGGCGAAGACCACGGCCAGCGCCGTGCCGGTCGAGACGAACTGGCCCAGATCCGCCTGGCGGGCGCGGACCAGTCCGTCGAAGGGCAGCGAAATCCGGGTCCGCTCCAGGTTGCGGCGCGCCCGCAGCACGCCGGCTTCCGCGGCCTGGACCGCGGCCTGGGCTCCGGCGACCTGGGGCAGGCGCAAAACGAGCTCACCCGGTTCCCGGTCGCTGCCGTGCAGGCGCTGCCAGTCGCGCCGGGCCTGCTCGGAGCGGGCCGATTCGTCGGCCAGGCGCGAGCGCGCCGAGGCCAGCTCGGCTTCGGCCTGGAGCAGGGCGGCCTCGTAGTCGCTGGGGTCGATTTCGGCCAGGGTTTCGCCGGCGCGGAAGAACCCGCCGGCGGTGAAGTTGTCGGCCACGCGGACCAGCCGCCCGCTGACTTCGCTGGCGATGGTGGTTTCCGTGCGCGGCCGAACCGTTCCCTGGGCCTGGACGCTGAAAAAACCGGCGCTGGGCTGGGCGCTGATCACGTCGACCAGCATGGCCGACACGGTGGGTTCGCGCTCCGGCGGCGCCGGACGCTGGCTGGCCAGCAGGACGACCACGCCGACCGAGATGGCGATCATCAGCGTAGCCGGCAGCACGATCTTCAAAAACACTTTCACGATTCGTTCGTTTCCTTACAACAATTCGGCAATTTGCGACCATGGTGCCAAAGCGATCGGGCGGGCGCACGTGCCAGAAGGCACGGATGGATTCGCGCCATGGTCCCGGACCTTGGCGCAGACGCCCATGCGGTAAAATACCAGGCCATTTTCAAGCCGCCAGGCCATTCATGAACCACGCCGTCCAGCTCAAGACCGCCGAGGAAATCGAGGCGATGCGCGTCGCTGGCCAGCAGGCCGCCAGCGTGCTGCGCATGATCCGCGAGCACGTGCAGCCCGGCGTGACCACGGGCAGGCTCGACGAGCTGTGTCATGCGTTCATCGTCGATGAACTCAAGGCCGTGCCGGCGCCGCTGAACTACCGCGGCTTCCCCAAGTCCATCTGCACGTCGGTCAACCACGTGATCTGTCACGGCATTCCCGGCGACAAGGTGCTCAAGGACGGCGACATCGTCAATATCGACATCACGGTGATCAAGGACGGCTGGCACGGCGACACCAGCAAGATGTTCATGGTCGGTGAGCCGTCGGTCAAGGCCCGCCGGATCTGCGATGTGGCCCACCAGGCCATGGTCACCGGTATCGAGATGGTCCGGCCCGGTGTGACCCTGGGCGATATCGGGCATGCGATCCAGGCTTTTGCCGAGGGCCAGCGCTGCTCGGTGGTGCGCGAGTACTGTGGACACGGGATCGGTCGCGTCTTTCACGAGCCTCCCCAGGTGCTGCACTACGGCAAGCCCGGCACCGGTCTGACCCTGAAACCGGGCATGACGTTCACGATCGAACCCATGGTCAACCTCGGCAAGCCCGAAACGCGCCTGCTGCCCGACCAGTGGACCGTGATTACCCGTGATCGCAGCCTTTCGGCACAGTGGGAGCACACCCTGGCGGTGACCGAGGACGGCGTCGACGTGCTCACGCGCCTGCCCGACGACCCCTTGTGAACGAACGGCTCGGAGCGGTCGCAGCCACCCGCCACTGCCTCGACCTGGCGGCGCTGGCGGCCTTGCCGGCCGAGCCGGCGGCGCTGGCGCGCGGCCTGAAAAAAGCGCGCGAACAGGCCGACGGCGTGCTGGCAGACCGCTTTGCCGCCGGCACCGACATCCGCGAGCTCGTCCACGCCCGTGCCTGGGTGCTGGAACAGCTGGTCCTGAGCGCCTGGCGGCACCTGATCGACGTCGACATCGAGCTGGATCTGTGCGCGGTCGGCGGCTTCGGCCGCGGCGAGCTGCACCCGCACTCGGACATGGACCTGCTGATTCTGTATTCGCAGACCGGCGAGCGACCCGACCAGAACCTCTGCCGTTCGCTGGAGACGCTGGTCCAGGTGCTGTGGGACGCCGACCTGCATCCCGGCCACAGCGTGCGCACGGTGTCGGAATGCGTGGAAGAGGCGTCCGCCGACGTCGGCGTGGCGACCAACCTGATGGAAACCCGCCTGCTGGCCGGAAACGGCCGCCTGCTGGCGGCGATGCGCTCGGCGACCCAGGCCCCTGCGCTGTGGCCGGCGGCCGAATTCTTCGCCGCCAAGTGCAGCGAGCAGGAACAGCGCCACGCTCAGTTCGAAGACACCATCTACAATCTCGAGCCCAACATCAAGGAGGGCCCGGGCGGCCTGCGCGATCTGCAGATGATCGGCTGGGTGACCCGCCGTCATTTCCGCACCGCCACCCTGCACGGGCTGGTCGAGCGGGGTTTCCTGAGCGAGCACGAGCACGACGACCTGGTCGCCAACCGCGATTTTCTGTGGTCGCTGCGCTGGGCCCTGCACGAGCTGGCCGGTCGTGCCGAGGAGCGACTGCTGTTCGAGCACCAGCGGGGCCTGGCGGCGCGGTTCGGATTCGACGGCGACGGCAACGAGGCCGTCGAGCAGTTCATGCAGCGCTATTACCGTTCGGCCATGCAGGTCGCGCGCCTCAACGAGCGCCTGCTGCAAAGCTTCGACGAGGAGTTGCTGGCCGGGCGCCAGCACCTGCCGTCGGCCGAAATCGACGAGCACTTCAGGGTCTGCCACGGCTACCTGGAGCTGAAGGATCCGCACGCTTTCGTCGAGCATCCAGCGCTGCTGATGCGGATGTTCCTGGTCCTGGCCGATCATCCCGACATCCGCGGGGTGCGCGCGGCCACCATTCGCCTGGTGCGCGAGCATCTCTACCTGATCGACGACCGGTTCCGGGAAGACCCGACCATCCTGGGCATGTTTCTCGACCTGCTCAAAAGTCCGCGCCTGGTCTACAGCCAGCTGGCCCGGATGAATCGTTACGGGGTGCTGGGCGCCCTGCTGCCGGCGTTCGGGCAGATCACCGGCCGCATGCAATTCGATCTGTTTCACGTCTACACGGTCGATCAGCACACCATGTTCGTGATTCGCAACCTGCGCCGCTTCGTCTATGCCAAGTATCCCGAACGTTTCGAACACGCGATCGCGGTCATGCAGAACATCGAGCGTCCGGAAGTGCTCTACCTGGCCGCGCTGTTCCACGACATCGCCAAGGGCCGCGGCGGCGATCACTCCGAGTTGGGCGCGAATGATGCGCGCGCCTTCGTCGACCGCCTGGAGCTGGCCGAAGAAGACCGTGCGCTGGTGGTCTGGCTGGTCCGCGAGCACCTGCTGATGTCGCGCACCAGCCAGCGCGAAGACATCAGCGACCCGGTCGTGATCAACCGATTCGCCGAGCGCGTGCGCAGCCAGCGGCATCTCGACCATCTGCTGGTGCTGACCACCGCCGATATCGCCGCGACCAGCCCCAAGCTGTGGAACTCGTGGAAAGACAGCCTGATGTGGGAGCTGTACCTGGCCACCAGCGACGCCCTGGCGCGAGAGCCGGAAGAACGTCTGGACCGCCAGGCCAGCGTCAACGAAACCCGCCGCGAGGCCCTGGCCCTGCTGGCCGCGCACGGCATGGCCGCCGAGCGCGCCGAGGGACTCTGGACAGCCTTGCCGGAACGCGCCTTCCTGCGCCTGGATGCAGACCAGCTGGCCTGGGCCACGGCCGCGGTCGGCCGCGCACAGACGCTGCCACTGGTCGCCTGCCGGCATCTGCCCGACAAGGGCATCAGCGAGCTGTTCGTGCACGCCGAGGATTTTGCCGGACTGTTCGCGGTGGTGGCGCGCGAGCTGGACCGCATGCAGCTCAACGTGCTGGCCGCGCGCGTGGTCACCAGCGATGACGGCAAGAGCTGGGACATCTTCCAGGTCATGGATACCAACAACGAGCCGCTCCATTCGTCCGACGCCGAGCGCCTGGGCACCATGCTGACCGAGCAGCTGGCCACCAAGACCGTCCGGCGCCTGCCGAGCCGCCCGGTCCCGCGCCGGCTGCAGCCGTTCATGGGCTGCGCCGAAATCCGGATCCAGGCCCGCGGCGAACTGACCAGCGTGGAAATCGCCGCCACCGACCGACCGGGCCTGCTCTCGGGCATGGCCGAAGCCCTGGTGGTCCAGGGCGTCCAGCTCCTGGATGCGCGCGTGGCGACGTTCGGCCAGCGCGTCGAGGACGTGTTCCTGGTCGCCGATGCCGAAGGCCGGCCGCTGGACGAGCAGGCATGCCGCGAGCTGGAGGCGGAGCTGCGCAGCCGGCTGGACGTTTCCAGCTGATGGCAGCGAACGATCAAGTGGTCAACTCAGGAGATCCCGATACCGACATGAGCGAAAAAACCGAAGCACTGCAAGCCGCCATCGAGCAGGCCTGGGAGGGTCGCGCCGACCTCTCGCCCGAGCGCGCTGATGCTGAATTGCGCGGGGCCGTGAATGACTGCCTGGACGGACTCGAGCGCGGCAGGTTTCGCGTCGCCGAGCCAGCCGCCGGGGGCGGCTGGGTGGTCAACCAGTGGCTCAAGCAGGCCATCCTGCTGCACTTCCGCATCACCGCCAACCGCGACATGGCCGGCGGCATCTCGCATTACTACGACAAGGTCGACCTGCGTTTTGCCGACCCACACGATCGCCCGGCCGACTGCGGCGCCCGGGTGGTGCCGACCGCGACCGTGCGGCGCGGCGCGCACATCGGCCACGATGTGGTTCTGATGCCCAGCTACGTCAACATCGGGGCTTACGTGGGCCAGGGCAGCATGATCGACACCTGGGCCACGGTCGGTTCCTGCGCCCAGATCGGCTCGGGCGTGCACGTTTCCGGCGGGGCCGGCATCGGTGGTGTGCTCGAGCCGCTGCAGGCCAACCCGACCATCATCGAAGACGGCTGTTTCATCGGCGCCCGCTCCGAGGTGGTCGAGGGCGTGATCGTGGAGAAAGGCGCGGTGATCGGCATGGGGGTCTTTCTCGGCCAGTCGACGCGCATTTTCAACCGGGCCACCGGGGAAATCATCACCGGGCGTGTCCCGGCCGGTTCGGTCGTGGTCGCCGGCAGCCTGCCGGCCAGCGACGGCTCGCACAGCCTGTATGCGGCCATCATCGTCAAGCAGGTCGACGAGAAGACCCGTTCACGCACCTCGGTCAATGAACTGCTGCGAGCCGCGCAATGAGCGAGCTGACCGTCTACGGGATCAAGAACTGCGATACCTGCCGCAAGGCGCTGAAGTGGCTGGACGGGCAGGGTCGTGCCTACCGCTGGCATGACCTGCGCGGCGACGGTCTGAGCACGGCCCGGGTCACGGCCTGGTTGGACGCGGTCGGGGCGGACA
This sequence comes from Wenzhouxiangella sp., assembly GCA_007694885.1. Taxonomy (GTDB): domain Bacteria; phylum Pseudomonadota; class Gammaproteobacteria; order Xanthomonadales; family Wenzhouxiangellaceae; genus Wenzhouxiangella. The sequence continues at coordinate 8,161 of REEW01000147.1, forward strand.
TGCTGGTCAATCGACGCTCGACGACCTGGCGCGGCCTGGACGACGAGGCCCGGCGTGCGGCCATGGATCCGAACCTGGCCGTAGGGATTCTGCTCGAGCATCCGACCCTGATCAAGCGACCGGTCTTCGAGTCCGGCGGGTCGGTCGCGGTCGGCTTTAACGCTGCCGTCAGGGACAACCTTTAGACTGGGCGCATGACTTCCCCAGCCGAGCAATTGCAGCCCCTGCGACCGGTCAGGCGCGAGCAGCGCGAAGCGCGCGAGGACATGCTGTCGCCGCAGGCCGCGCGCTCGTCCCGATCGCGTGGGCGCGGGCGCCGGGAAATCCCCGATCCGTACCGAACCGAATTCGAGCGCGATCGCGACCGGGTTCTGCATTCCAAGGCCTTTCGGCGCCTCAAGCACAAGACCCAGGTCTTCATCAATCCGGAAGGGGATCACTTTGTCACCCGCATGAGCCATACCCTGCAGGTCACCCAGGTCGCCCGCGCCCTGGCCGTGGCGCTGGGCCTGAACGAGGTCTTGACCGAAGCCATCTGCCTGGCCCACGACTGCGGCCACACCCCGTTCGGGCATACCGGCGAGGCGGCCTTGTCGGAATACGTGGACGGCGGCGAATGGCTGCATTCGGAACAGGGCGTGCGCCTGTTCGAAGTGCTGGAACCGTGCAACCTGAGCTGGGAAGTACTCGACGGCATCCGCGCCCACACCTGGCGGGTCAAACCGCCGCCGCACACGGCCGAGGGTTGGGTCTGTCGCTTTGCCGACCGCATTGCCTACCTCAACCATGATCTGCAGGATGCCGTTCGCGCCGGCGTGATCAGCGCCGGCGACGTGCCCGGCGAGATCACCGACGTGCTCGGTCCTTTCAGCGGCGGGATCTGGATCAACACCATGATCGAGGCGGTGATCGAGCAATCCTGTCGGCGCGGCAAGATCACCATGGATGCCGAGGTGTTGCTGGCCATGAAACACTTCCGCGAGTTCATGTTCGAAAGCGTTTACCTGCGCCCGGAAGCGACCGCCCAGGCGCGCCGTGCGACCGGCGTGATCCATCAGCTGGTCGAACATCTGCTGGCTCATCCGGATCAGATTCCCGACAGCTATCGGATCGTCGAAGCCGAACCGCTGACCCAGGTGCTTGACTACGTTGCCGGCATGACCGACCGCTACGCCTTGAGCCTGCACGATCGTCTGTTCCGTCCGCGCGGGCTCGTCTGACCCCGGTCAGTTTGCAATTTTTTAACCTGCTTGTTAGTCTTGTCCACTGAGTAATGAAGTCGGTGATGCATCTCTACCGAGATGCGGTTCAATACATGCCTGGGTGTTCGTCATCCTCGCAGGTTCAATTCAAGGGCAGATGGACGCGCCTGTCGCGGTGAGCTGCCAACGCTGATTCATATTGACTGTCGCTGCCGTCTTGCCGGTGGTTCGGACCGTCAGGTTCAAAAAAGAATAGGGAGAGTTTGGATGAACAAGACACTTGGGACGTGGCTGTGCGCGTTGTTGTTGGTCGCTCCGGTTAGCGCCGTGTGGGCCTCTGAAAGCGCCGACGAGACGCAACAGCTTCGCCAGCACATCGAGCAGATGCAGCGCGATCTGCTGCAGATGCAGCAGCGTCTGGACGACCTGCAGGCGGAAAAAGAGCGCGAGCAGGCCGAACGCGAGCGCATGGAACAGCGGGTCGCGGAAGTGGCCGAAACCGCAGAAGCAGCTGAAGCCGCGGCCGCTGAAGACCCGGACGGGATCAGTTTTGGCGGCGCGGTCCGGCTGAACTATGGCTGGCGCGACTACGACGATCAGAACAAGGATCGCGGCGGCGACTTCGAGCTTGAATTGTTCCGCATCAACGTCAACGGCACCGTCGGCAACGTCATTCTGGATGCCGAATGGCGTCGCTACAACGACTTCCAGGCCATCCATCATGCCTGGGTCGGCTATGACTTCTCCGACGAGCTGCAGATGCAGCTGGGCATCACCCAGGTGCCGTTCGGGATTCTGCCCTACGCCAGCCACAGCTTCTGGTTTACCGGCAATTACTACCTCGGTTACGAAGACGATTACGACACCGGGGTCATGTTCGTTCACACCCCGAGCGATGACTGGACCTTCCACTACGCGTTCTTCAAGAACCCGGAGTATGCCAATGACGCACGCGCCGACCGCTACTCTTTCGACCTGGTGACCGCGGGCGATCAGCAAAACACCGAGACCAACCAGATCAACTTCCGTGCCGAGCGCCACTTGAACTTTGGCGGTGATGTTCGGGCCGACTTCGGCCTGAGCCTGCAGGCCGGGCAAATGTACAACCGCGCGACCGAGAGCAACGGCGATCGCTGGGCGGTGGGTGCTCACATGGACTACTACAACGGTCCCTGGAATCTCCGCCTGCAGGCCATGCGCTATGAATACAACCCGAAAAACCCGGACGGTGTATCGGACGATTTCGTCCAGAAAGGCGCGTTTGCGTTTCCTTTCCTGATCGCGGCCAAGGCGAACTCCTACACCTACAGCGTCTCGCGCTCGTTCAACGTCGACTGGGGTCCGGTCACCTACGTCAACTGCTACAACGAAGGCACCTATGTCGACCCGGACGTCAGCAACAGTTCCGAGTCCATCCAGAGCGTCACCGGCTGCGCGGTCGGCGCCGGCGGGGTTTACGCCTATTTCGACTGGATCGCCGGGAAGAACATGTGGTTCGCCGGCGGCGACGGGATCGGCCTGGACGCAACCACGGCCGGCAAGTGGCGCTCGCGCTTCAACGTCAACATCGGCTACTACTTCTAAGCAGGGTTTCCAAGAGACCGTGCCTTCCGAGATCATGCCCGGGGACGGCATGATCTCGGTCGTTTGAGCGAATGACAGGGAGAATAAAACCATGAGTGAAGCACCGCACGATCCGGACAAGCTGCTGGAAGAACTCGAAGAGGTCTACGAGACCGATTACGAACTCGGCCAGGACAACGTGACCTGGCTGGGGCTGGACTTGCACAACCCGGTTTTCGTGGTCAGCGCAGTGCTGATCCTGGTGTTTGTCATCCTGTCATTGATCTTTCCCGAGCAGTCCAACAGCATGCTCGGATCGACCCGTGAGTGGATCGGAGAAAGCTTCGATTGGCTGTTTTTGTCGGCAGCGAACTTCTTTGTCCTGTTCTGCCTGGCCCTGATCCTGCTGCCGGTGGGTTCAATCCGGCTTGGTGGTGCAGATGCCAAGCCGGATTTTTCGATCATGTCCTGGTTTGCCATGTTGTTTGCCGCTGGTATGGGCATCGGCCTGATGTTCTGGTCGGTGGCCGAGCCGGTCGGCTATTTCACCGAATGGTTCGGCAC
>REEW01000025.1 GCA_007694885.1 Wenzhouxiangella sp.
AACCCGTAACCCGTCCCGTCCTAAAAACTAAACTGCCCCACCGTCGGATCAACCTGGAAGTTGTCGCGGAACATGCGTTCGGCATCGCGGACTTCCAGCTGGATTTCGGTGACCCGGGTGCCTCCATCAACGTCCTGCCAGGTCAGGCGGCGAACGTCGGTCAGGCCAGGGCGCGCGCGTGCGCTGACCTGGATTTCCAGGTCGATGCGGCCGCCTTTCAGGTCTTCCAGCTCGCCGTTGCCGGCACTCCAGGCAACCGCATCGTGACCGGGATATTGCGGGTCGGCATCGAGGCGGGCATCCGGTCGATGGCCGTGGCTGACGAGAATCAGGTGCGCCTGTTGGCCGGGGGCGAGGACCAGGGCGAGGGCATCGAGTCGGCCGGAGTTGCAGGCCGTCCATACGACTTCGCCGGCGTCGGGGCTTTGCAGCAGGAGTAGCGGGCTGGGGACCGTGGTCTGGCGGGTCAGTTCGTCCGTGCTCAGCCGGCACGACTCATCAGCCCGGCTCGGTCCGGAAGCCAGTAATCCGAGAACGCAGGCGGCAACGCTCAGGCTGCCGATGATCCGGCTTGCCCTCATCGCTGCTCCCGCAAACTGCTGGTTGGCACGAACACCTGCACGGTTATCAAACTGCCTGTTTTGCCACGGACCTTGTCCACCGCTGAGTGTACCATCCTCGTATCTCTGTCAGAAAGCGCCCAATGCAATGAACCGGCCGGATCCCGACCAGATCGCCGATCTGCTGAAACGCCATGGCAGCGAGGATGCCGAGTTCGACCGCCTGTTGCCCCTGGTCTACGAGGAATTGCGGGTCATGGCCGGTCGCCAGCTGGCCGGCCAGCATCGCGATCATACCTTGCAGGCCACGGCGCTGGTCAACGAAGCCTACCTGCGCCTGGCCGCGCCGGAACACCAGCGCTGGGCCGATCGCCGCGAGTTCCTGCTCGTGGTGGCCACCGTCATGCGCCGGATCCTGGTCGATTATGCACGCCGCCGCGGCGCCGCCAAGCGCCCGCCGGCGCACGGGCGGGTCGATGTTGACGATGCCGGGGTCGGCGATGCCTTCGGCGCGGACCTGATTGCCATGGACCAGGCCCTGGAGCAGCTGGCCGAACTCGACCCGCGCCAGGCCCGCATCGTCGAGTTGCGCTATTTCGCCGGCTTGAGTATTCCGGAGACGGCCGACACCCTGTCGATTTCGGAGTCGACCGTGACCCGCGAGTGGCGCATGGCGCGGGCCTGGTTGCGGCGAGCGCTGGGCTGAAGGCTCAGCGTCCTTCGGCCCGCCCGTCCAGTTCGGCTTCGACTGCGGCCAGGCGTCGGGACAGGCTGTCGTGCAGGTTGGTGCGGTGTTCGTCGCCGTCGGCCGGTACCAGCGTCAGGGCCCGGCGATAGACTTCAGCCGCCTCGTCCAGCCGATCCTGCAAGGCCAGCGCGCTGCCCAGGATGTCCATTGCCGAGGCTTTGTAAGCGGCGTCGACGCCGCTGGCCGGCTCGCTGAGCATGGCCGATTCGTCGAGCAGGTCGCGGATCAGCCGTTCGGCCGTTTCCGGCTCGAACTGACGCAGGTGCAGCGCGGCCTGGTTGGACACCGACAGCCGGTACAGGTAGTGCTCGCGGTCGGCCACGGACTCGATCATCTCGGCTGCGCGCGCGAACACCTCGATGCCCTCCGGTGCGCGTTCGGCCCGGGCCAGGGCGACCCCGAGATTGCCCAGGCTGTTGGCCAGGCGCTGGCTGGGGCCGATCAGGCGCTGGTGATCCACGATCAGCGACTCGAACAGCTCGATGGCCGAGGCCGGATCGCTCAGCATCAGGGCGGTGGCGTAAACGTGACGGCCGCGCAGGCGGCGCGGGTCGTCCTCGGCGTAGAGTTCCCGGGCCACGGCCCGTGCCGCCGTTGCCAGGGCCAGGGCCTCGGCGGCACGGTCCTGGAACACGTAAGCGGCGACCAGGGCCGACTGGGCTTCGAACAGCAATTCGTCCGGGCCCTGGCCGCGGCCGCCAAGGTCGGCGGTGATCGCTTCGAGTTCGCGCACGATCTGGTCGAGCGGGAGGTCGAGTACGTTGGCGTGGTTGCGCAACTTGCGCACCCGCAGGCGCAGAATCTCGTCGGCGGAAGCCTGGTCGCTGCGCTCGAGCAGCGCGATGGCTTGCTGGTCGGCGACGATGGCCTGGGCAGCACGTCCGGCCGAGTCCAGCGCGGCCGCGATGTCGGCCTGGATCCGGGCCTGGTCGATCAGCGACGCGCTGTCGGAGAGTTCGTGTTCGGCCTGCAGCAGCAAGGGCAGGGCCTGCTCGCCCAGGCCGAGCGCGTTGTAGGCCCGACCCAGGGCCTGGTGGATGGAGCCGAGCACGGCCGGGTTGTACACGGCCCGGGTCTGCAGCCGGTCACTGCCCAGGTCGAGCAGTTCGCGGACGGTGACCGCGTTGCCGCGCGAAGGCAGCGAGTCGGCGCCGGAAAAGATCTCGTTCATGAAGTCGGTGACGGCCTCGGCCCGGTCGCGTTCCCAGGCAATGCGCTGCAGCTGTTGTTCGCGTTCGACCAGGAACAGGGTCAGCAGCGCGGCGCCGATCACGCTCAGGGCGACGCCGGCGCGGTGGCGCGAGACGAAGCGCTGGAGACGATACAGGCTGCCGCCGCCGCGCGCGTCGACCGGGCGTTTGTGCAGCCATCGCTCCAGGTCGGCGGCCAGGTCGCGCGCGGCCGGGTAGCGCGTGCCCGGCGTCCTGGCCAGGGCGCGGTGGACGATCGCTGCGACATCGGCCGGGATGCGGCCCGCCGGCGCGCCGTCCACCGCCGCGGCCTGCGCGCGCAGCGACGGAATCGGGCGGTTCTGAACGGCGTCCAGACGCTGTCGCGGATCGTCGAGTTCGTCGAACGGACGGCCGCCGCTGAGCAGTTCATACAGGACTACGCCCAGTGAGTAAACGTCGGTCGCTGCGCTCAATGGATCACCGGACACCTGTTCCGGGCTGGCGTAGGCCAGGGTCATGAAGCGACCGTCGTGGCCGCCGTCGACCGGCTGCTCTTCGGCGACGTCGAGCAGGCGGGCGATGCCGAAATCGAGCAACTTGGGCTCGCCTTCGGCCGTGACCAGGATATTGGACGGCTTGAGGTCGCGGTGGATGACCATGTGCCGGTGGGCGTAGTCGACCGCCTCGCAGACCTTGATCATCAGCTCGATGCGCTGGCCCAGGGTCGCCTTGCGCCTGCGGCACCACTCGTCGATCGGTTCGCCGTCGACGTACTCGGTGGCCAGGAAGGGCCGCCCTTCGGCGGTCAGCCCGCCGTCGATCAGATGGGCGATGCAGGGATGGTTGAGACGGGCCAGGGCGCGGTGTTCGTTGGCGAAGCGCTCGGCCAGGCGGTCGTCGCTGGACCGGGCCGGCATCAGCAGCTTCAGCGCGACCTGCTGGGTCACTTCGCCATCGACCCGCTCGGCCCGGTAGACCACGCCGGTTCCGCCGGCATCCAGGCGCTCGAGGAGGCGGTAGTTGCGCGGCATCGGCACTTCCAGCGACACCGCCTTGAGGGCCGAGCGGGCGGCCGAGTGGAAGCGCTCGGGCACATCGTCGGCCGATGCGTCTTCGGCCGCGGCCACCAGCCAGTCCACTTCGGCCAGCAGTTCCGGGTCATCCCGGCAGTGTTCGGCGACCCAGGCAGCGCGCGCATCTTTGCTCAGCGCCAGCGCTTGCTCGGCCAGGTGCTTGGCCCGTTGATAGCGCGGCTGGGATGAATCGCTCATCGTCGCTGCCCGACTGCCTACAACCACCAGGCCAGGGTGAACCAGACCAGCATGATCGCGCCGATGATCATTTTCGAGGCGGTACCGATGACCACGCCGATCGAGGCGCCCACGCCGGCGCGCATGGACTCATCGAGGTTCGCCTTGCCGAGCAGGTGACCGGCCACGGCACCGAGAAAGGGTCCGAACAGAATGCCGGCCAGGCCGAAGAACAGACCGATCAGCAGGCCAAGGGTTGCGCCCAGTATGGCCAGCCGCCCGGCCCCGAATCGGCGCGCCCCTTCGGCGGTGGCCAGGAAATCGATCACCACCGACAACAAGGCCAGCACACCCAGCCAGAGCATGGTGCCGGCCGTAACGGCGGTGAACCCGTCCATCCAGGCCATCAGCAGCAGCCCGACCAGAATGATCGGAACCCCGGGCAGGGCCGGCAGCACCGTGCCGGCAAAGCCGATGATGACCAGCAGCACGGCCACGATCCAGCCGGGGATCTTCAGCAATTCCCAGTTCAGCCATTCCATGAAGCAAAAATTTCCAGCGTTGGTTCAGATAAGGGGATTATTGCACTGCTAAGCTCGACGATCCCTGATCCAGTCGTGAATTCGAGGAGTAGCCATGGCTCGGTTGCCGCCGTTGCCGTCTGATGCAAGCCCCGAACTGGCCGAAACCTTCAGACAGTTCGAGCAGATCCTGGGCTTTGTGCCGAACAGTTTGCTGACCATGCAACGCTGTCCCGAGATCGTCAAGGGTTTCGGTGCGCTGACGGCGGCCGTGATGAGTCCCGCCGGTCGGGTCGACCCGGGCTTCAAGCGCCTTTTGGCGCACTTTGCCAGCCGCGCCGCCGGTTGCCGCTACTGCCAGGCCCATGCACTGCTGGCTGCCGGGATCAGCGGGGTCGGCGATGAAAAGCTCGCCGCGGTCTGGGAGTATCAGACCAGCCCGCTGTATTCGGACGCCGAGCGCGTGGCCCTGGATTTCGCCCTGGCCGCCGGTGCTACGCCCAACGCGGTCGACGATGAACTCATGCACCGACTTCGGGCGCACTGGAGCGAGACCCAGGTCGTCGAACTGCTCGCTGCGGTGTGCCTGTACGGATTCCTGAATCGCTGGAACGATTCCCTGGCCACCGACCTGGAAGACGCACCGCGACGGCTGGGCGAGGATCTGCTCTCACCCGGCGGCTGGACCGGCGGCAAGCACCTGCCGACCCCGGACTCGGATTCCTGATCTTGTCTGCTCGAGGCCGTCGGGCGGTTCAGCCGCCGGCCGGCGTCGCCGGTGGTTGGTCGGGCTGATGCCCGATCCCGGCCAGGGCGTCGGCAAAAGCGCGGACCTGTTCGCCAGTGGTGGCGAAGGTGCAGACCAGACGGGCCAGGTCCTCGTAGCCGGGCCAGATATGGAACTCGAAGCCCTGGTCCTTCAGCGCGTTCAGGACCTCCGGGGCGGCGCGCAGGAAAACCTCGTTGGCCTCGACCGGCCATTCCACCGCACCCGAGCGCGACTGCCGGATGCCCTCGGCCAAATCAGTCGCGCGCGCGTTGGCGGTCCGGGCGATCTCCAGCCATAGATCGTTGTCGAGCAGGGCCAGCAGCTGGGCCGAGACATAGCGCATCTTCGACAGCAGGTGGCCGCCGCGCTTGCGCCGCCGCTCCAGGCCCTCCAGCCACTCCGGGCGGCCGAACACGACCACGGCCTCGGCGGTCAGGGCGCCGTTCTTGGTCGCGCCGAACGACAGCACGTCGACCCCGGCTTTCCAGGTGGCCTCGGCGGGTGTGCAACCCAGCCAGGCCACGGCGTTGGCAAAGCGCGCGCCGTCCATGTGCAGGGGCAGACCGCGCGCGCGGGCGACGTCGGCCAGGGCAGCGACCTGTTCCGGGCGATACGCCGTGCCGCACTCGGTGGCCTGGGTAATCGAGACCACCGAGGGCTTGCAGTTGTGCACGCCGTGCACCCCGGCCGAATCGATGGCGCGGGCCAGCGTGTCCGGGTCGAGTCGAGCATGGTCGCCGTCCAGCGGAACGAGCTTGGCGCCGTGGGTGTAGAACTCCGGCGCGCCGCCCTCGTCGCAGTGAATGTGGGCCGTGCGGTGACACATCACCGCCCCCCAGGGCGGACTGAGTTCGGCCAGCACGATGCTGTTGGCAGCCGTACCGGTGGCGATCGGCAGCACCTGGCAGTCGGTCTCGAACAGCTCGGAGAAGCGCGCGTTCAGCTGCTGGCTGTAGCGGTCGGCGGCGTAAGCCGTAGCGAAATCCTTGTTGGCCTCGACGATGGCTTCGAGGACGGCGGGATGGGCGGGGGCTTCGTTGTCGCTTTTGAAGTTCACGGTGTGTCCCTGAATGGATTTGTCGGTTCTACTGTGGCCCGGCAGCAAGGCGGTGGCTCGCCATTGGCAGATATCACCATCAATGCCTACCGGACATCCCGCGCTCGCGAGGTCAATCGTCCGACCAGTCTAGATGCGCGGGCCAGGGTCAGTGGCCAGTACTTCCACGGCATCATCCCGCTGCAAAACGCCCAGTGTTCGAGGCACGAGATTTTCTCCAAAAAGAAGTTTGCCGTTGAATCGACGGAAAGTCGACAGAGTCTTGAGCGGCTCCTTTCGCGGGTCCCGGTGGCCAGTTTCCTGATGGGTCGTCGTGACGATGCAACGATCACAGGCCTTGACGGCATCAAACCTGACCGCACCGATCGCCAGTGATTGCCAGTGATCTTCTTCAAAGGCACGGTCGAGATCAAGATCAACGACGACATTGGGCCGAAACTGGATCATGGCCACCGGCGCTGCTGTCGGGTGGATGGCCTGAATGCGCCGATTCAACGCTGCGAGCGATGCTGTCGTCGTCAGCAACAGCGGATATCCATCGGCAAAACTGACGGTGCCACCGGGGGCATACTCCGGGTTGGTCGGGCGGGGGTGGTCCGGCGACTGCCTGACCAGACGGCAGGGGGTTTCGAGCAAGGCGGTCAGCCAATCGGCGATTTCGTCCCCTTGATCCAGCGCCAGGATCCGGCTTTTCCAGACCTGCACGGGGTTCGGCTTTCCTGACTCATCTTTTGGCAAAGCGATTGGATCAAGCACGCCGCCGCAATCGCTCAAGATCAGCTGCTCGTCATTCAAGTCGACGCCGATCTGGGTCATCCGGGGATGTGCCCTCTGAGTCAGGAATTTCCCCTGTTCATCGACAATCATCCACTGTCGGTCGCCGAGCAAACCGCCGGCGGTGACTTCGGCTTGCCCGACCGCGATCCCGCGGCAAGACTTCACCGGATAAATCCAAAGCTCACTCACGCGCATTGCACGATCCGCCCTTGTTTACTGCCCAAATCAACCCGGGGAGTATAGGCCGCTGATGTCTGCCAAGCGCGCAGAATTAGGCGAAATCCCGAGACTACCTTATTGACCTTGACAGGCCGCCATTCGACTTATTCCGGCAACAGCGTGCGTGCGGTTTTCAGGTAAACACGGCCGCGTGCCTGCACGGTCTCGCCGTCGTTGTGCTCGGAGGCGACGTGGACTTCTTCGAGAACTTCCGCCAGCTCAGCCAGTTCCTCACGGATTTTTTCCAGCGCGTTTTCCAGGGTGTAGGTGAGCTGATGGACTTCGAAGACCGCCAGGGTATCGAGCTGGTCGCCGGCGATGATTTCGGCCAGGCGGGCGTTGTAGGTGCTGAAGTTGGCCAGCGCCTCTTCCAGGGTATCCGCCGGCTTACCCTCGAAATGATCCGCGCGTTCGCTGGCCATGGCGAGGGAGGCCATGATCAACAGCAGCAGCGCAGCGACGAACAGATGGCTTAGCGTTTTCATGGATGGAATTCCTTTGGGGTGCGGGGTAACGGCATCTTCCTAGTATCGCGCAATCCACGGGGCTATGGTCGTGCTGGCGTCAGCCGCGCTTGCCAGACCCCTTTATAGCGAAGCCTGGAAAGACTTCAGTCAGGACTTGCGTATCCAACCCGGCACCGCCAGGGTCTGCACCGACCAGGCCCGAACCCGTTACCATTTCCAATACCTTGCCAAAATTCATTCATGCTCATGCGCTTGTCCATGCCTTTCTGTTTCCTGACCGCCCTGTTGCTTACCGTCAGCGCAGCGGCCGAGATCCACAGCATCGCCGAGATCCACGGCGACGTCCGCGTCCCGGCCATGCATGGCGTCGAAGTCACCACCGAGGGGATCGTCACCCTGGTCGTCGACAGCACGTTCTGGATCCAGACGGCCGGCGCCAACGGGCAGCGCGCCGGACTGAGCGTGGTCACCGCAGACACGCCCCCGGTGGCGCGCGGCGATCATGTCCGGGTCAGCGGGCGGATCGAGCATCAGCGCCCGGAAAACCGCCCGGTGGACCTGGCCGTCACTCGCATGATCGAACCTCGTATCGAAGTCGTCACGAGCCACCAGGCTTTGCCAGATCCGATTCTCATCGGATCCGGCGGCCTGGAGATCCCATCGCGGCTGGCGCCCGAGAATTTCAATGGGCCGCTCGATCCGGAAGCCAATGCCATCGACTTCTGGACCGCGCTCACGGGCATGCGCGTTCAGCTCACCGCCAACCGGGTGGTCGGACCGACCAGCCGCTTCCACAGCACCTGGGTCATCGCCGCCGACGAGCATCGCACCCTTGGCCCGCTGGGTACGCTTGCGGTCGGGCCGCAAGACCTCAACGCCGAACGCGTCCAGGTTCAGGCCCATCCGCTGCTGATCGGCGATTTTCCCGAGCCGGCCGCGGTCGGTGATCGCTTTGCTGCCGTCCGCGGCGTCGTCGACTATCGCTTCGGCGACTTCCGCATCCTGGCCGAGCATGCGCTGCGCCCGATTCCGGCCGAACGGGAGTTGATCCAGGGGCGGCTGGTCGGCGATGCCGAACACGTCACCATCGCCAGCTACAACGTCGAAAACCTGAGCCCGCACATCGAAAACTTCAGCCGCGTGCGCAGCCCGCGCGATGTCGACGACGCCATGGGCAGCGGCCGCATGGACGCAATCGCACGCCATATCGCCCAGGTCATGAACGTTCCCGACATCATCGGGCTGCAGGAGATCCAGGACGGCGACGGCGCCGAGGATACCGCGCTGGTCTCAGCCGAACTGACCCTGATCGCACTAACCGAGGCCATTATCGAGGCCGGCGGTCCGCGCTACGCCTGGGTTGACTTCCCGCCCGAGCGCAACGCCGACGGCGGCCAACCCGGCGGGAACATCCGCAACGTATTCCTGTACAACCCGCAGCGGGTCGAACGCGTGGTCGACAGCGCCCAGCGCATCGAGGGCCGCGCCTTCAGCGACAGCCGCAAGCCGGTGGTCTCGGAGTTCCGCTTCAACGGCCAGCCGCTGGTCGTGATCAACAACCATTTCGCGGCCAAATCCGGCAGCGACCCCCTGTTCGGCACCCGCCACCCGCGCGTCGAGCGCCGGGACACCCAGCGCCGCGCCCAGGCTGAGGCCATCCTGCGCTTTGCCGCCGGCCTGGACGAACAGCGCCGGGAGCGCGTGGTGGTGCTCGGCGATCTGAACGATCACTGGTTCTCCCAGCCACTGGCCATCCTGAGCGGCGGCGAGACCGTGCCGTTGCACAACCTGGTCACTGATTTGCCGCCCGAGGAGCGCTTTACCTTCATCTTCCAGGGCAACGCCCAGGCCATCGACCACATCCTGATCAGTCGCGCGCTGGTTCCGGTGAGCGAGTTCGAAATACTGCACGTCAACAGCCCGAGTCCGCGCCAGGCCGCCGATCACGACCCGCTGCTGGCGCGAATTCACCTGCCGGCCGCAGACTGATCCGTGAGTGCAGGCCGGGATCGCATCTGCCTGGGCCAACGCCCCGATAGGTGAATCGACAGGGTGATGTGAATTGTGTGATATGGTTAGGAACGTTTTTGCGGAGTGTATTGACATGGCTGAGCGCAGCACCCAGGCGTCGATGGAAGCAAACCGCCTCAAGCCCTCGTCCGAACTCGAAACCGTGCCGGTTTCGCGTCTGGCGCGCAAGGGTACCGAACTGCTGTCCCGACTTGCTGAGACGTCGGAAGCGGTCGCAGTCCAGGTGCAGGGTGTCGGGTCCATGGTGACCCTGTCGCGCCGGCGCTACGACGAGATCGTGGCAATGGTGAACAATCTCGGCCGCGAGCCGAAAGACGACGACTTCGCTCGTGCCCTCAGTACGCGCTTCGATGCGCTGGTGGCAAACATGAACCAGCCCGGCGCGCCCGAGGCCGTGGATGCGGCGCTTTTCGCTGATCCTGATGTCTTGAACGACAGCTACCAGCCAGGGACGACCGAAACGAGCAAAGGCTGACAGGTTTGATCACGGTGCTGGCCGGCGTCAATGGTGCCGGGAAGAGCTCCATCGGGGGGTCGGCCCTGCGCGCAATCGGCCAGGACTGGTACAACCCCGACGAGGTCGCCCGGGAGTTGCAGCGCCGGTTCCCCGGCCTGCCGGTCAATGAGATCAACGGGCGCGTCTGGCGCGAAGGCCTGAACCGATTGGAGCTGGCAATCCGCACCGATGCCCACTTTGCCTTCGAAACCACCTTGGGCGGCAACACCATCACCGGCACCCTGCTTGACGCGATCGCCATCGGCGTTCGGGTTGATGTATGGTTTTGCGGCCTGGCGTCCGTGGACCTGCACATCCAGCGCGTGGCCGAGCGCGTCGCACGCGGTGGTCACGATATCCCCGAAGAACTGATCCGCAAGCGCTACCGGCGCTCCATGCGGAATCTGTGCCGACTGGCACCCGGCCTGGACCAGCTCATCGTCTACGACAACAGCCTGCCACTGAAGCGCAACCACAAGCCGCAGCTTCGCAAACTGCTCCAGGTCAGACACCAGCGTCTGCTGCACTGCGAGACCGACATGCCGAGCTGGGCCAAGCCCATTGCGGCCGTGTGTTTGGAGCATTTCAACTCATGACCTTGCCGCGCGCCTGGACGAAGCCGGCCTGACCTGGGCACCAGTCGAGTCCATGCACTGGCCACTGAAGGACTGATGGCCGGTCGGCCGGAGCACGCCGGCGGCAGCCGCGAGGAGAAAGTCCTGCGAGACTTCGAGCGCGACCTGCCTGAACTGTTGATCAATGAAGCCGTGTGGAGCGAGGCATATGCCATCGCCCGTGTTTGTCGTCGTGCCGGCATCACGGTTCCGAATACCGATATTCTGATCGTTGCCTGTGCCAGGCATGATGGTGCCAGTCTGGAGCATGCAGATCAGGACTTCGACCGCATCGCCTCGGCGCTGGAGGGAGCCGCCACATGAAGCTGTTCGCCGACCCCAAGCGCCGCAATGTCTTTCGCGCCTCGCATGGCTCGATCCGCCGATGTACAGTGACCCAACCAACCCTGGGAGTATAGGCAGTCCGATGACACGTTTCAGTACCAGGTGAGGGAAGGCCAGTAAGCCCTTGCAGCACCCGGCGACCTGGAGGCCCGGTTCCCGGACCCTGGACCCGGGAACTCACCCGGCATTTGCAACAATACCGACATGCCCACTTCCTTCGACCCGGAACAGGTCCTCCAGCGCGACATTGCCTGGCTCAAGCGGCGGCATCGCCAGCTGAGCCGCTTTCGCGCGCCGGCCGAGAAACGCGAAGCGCTGGAATCCGCCTATCGGCAGCGCCTGGAAAGCTCGCAAGCGCGCGTGACCCAGCGTCGAGCCGGCGTGCCGCCACTCCAGCGCCCGCCCGAGCTGCCGATCAGCGCCCACGCCGATGCGATCGTCGAGGCCATTC
>REEW01000024.1 GCA_007694885.1 Wenzhouxiangella sp.
CGATCGCCGCGGACGGCCCGAAGCACCCGGCAGCCGCCGATGCTCGAACCCGCCTACAGCGAAAGCTCAAAGACCCCGCCAGCCGATCGCCAAGGACGGCAGGCTTCAATCCAGGGGGTGGATGCACCGGAAGAGCCGATCCTGTTCGGCCACCCGATCGGGCTCGTGCTCCGTGCAACGCCGCGTGGCTCGCGGGCAGCGCGGCGCGAACGGGCATCCCGGCGGCCGGTGGGCACTGTCGGGCACCTGTCCGGCAATGGTTTGCAGACGACCGTCGGGGTGATCGGTCCGGCCGGGAACGGCGGCCAGCAGTCCGGCCGTGTACGGGTGCCGCGGCCGGGCAAAAACGGGCTCGACCGGACCCTGCTCGACGATCTGTCCGCAATACATCACCGCAACCGTCCGACAGCTGCGGGCGACGACGCCGAGGTCGTGGGTGATCAGCAGCAGCGCCGTTGCGGACTCGCGACACAGCCCGGCCAGCTGATCAAGAATCGCAGCCTGGGTCGTGACATCGAGCGCCGAGGTCACCTCGTCGGCGATCAACAATTCTGGTTGGCTCAGCATGGCCATGGCAATCAGGACGCGCTGGCTCATCCCGCCCGAGAGCTGGTGCGGATACAGGCCGAGCAGCCGGTCGGCCTCGGGGATGCCCATGCGCACCAGGGCGGTGGCCGCCTCCGCGGTCGCCGAACGTCGATCCCGGCCCCGATGCAGTCTCAACAGGTAACGCATTTGCGAGCCGACCGTCCGGGTCGGATTCAGTGCCGTCATCGGGTTTTGCGGAATCAGCGCCAGCTCCGCGCCGCGCAGCCGGCGCCATTGACGTTCCTTCAAACCGACCAGGTCGCGGCCACGCCAGACGATGCGGCTTCCACCGGTCACGCTCAGCCCGGCCGGCACCAGCCCCATCAGGGCCAGGCCGGTCAGGCTCTTGCCGGCACCCGATTCCCCGACCAGACCCAGCGCCTGGCCGGCCGACAACTCCAGGTCGAGGCCGCGAATCAGCTCAACCGGTCGCCCGGCCACCCGGGTTGCCACGACCAGGCGTTCAACCTGCAGCAGGGGCTCAGCCATGCGGCTGCCAGCGCGAATCCTGGGTGCGCGGATCCAGCGAGTCCTGGAGTTGATCGGCAAACAGGCTGAACGCCATGACCAGACCGAACAGGAACAGCGAGGCAACAACGAAATTTCCATACTGCCCGGCGAGAATGTCCTGGGCCCCCTCGGCGATCATCACGCCCCAGCTGATCGAGTCCTGGGTACCGATGCCGAGGAAGCTCAAGACCACTTCGACCTTGATCGCGGCGATGAAGACCAGGGTGGCCTGGACCAGCAGGATGTGGGCGGTATTGGGCAGGATGTGGCGCACGATGATGGACCGCGGCAGCAGGCCGGCCACGCGTGCGGCCTCGATAAAGGGTAGCCGGCGGATGCGCTGGGTCTCGGCGCGAACCAGGCGGGCCGTGGTCGTCCAGAAGGTCGCGATCATCGCCAGGTGCATGGCCCAGGGATGACCGTGAAGGGCAAAGGCAAGCGCTGCGACCAGCAGGTAGAAGGGAATCGCATCCAGGGTTCCCATCAACCACAACAGGACTTCATCCGGCCAGCCATCGCTGAAGTAGCCGGACAGGCCGCCGGCCAGGCCGCCGATCGCGGTCGTGACCACGGCGACCAGGACGCCGATCTCGAACGCCGTGGCCGTGGCCGCCAGGGCCCGTGCCAGGATGTCCTGCCCGAGCCGGTTGGTGCCCAGCCAGTGCTCGGCCGACGGCGCCGCCCAGCCCGGGCCGGCCAGCGCCGACCATTCACTACCCCACCAGCCCAGCCACACGCCGCAGGCAACGAGCGCATAGGCGCCGACCACGATCAGGGCCAGGAACCCGACCGGCTCCCCGGCCAGCCTGCCGCGAAGGCGTCGCCCCGACTGCACGACCAGGCTGCTCATGTGCTCGCCAGGCGCGGATCGATGAGCCGGCACAACAGGTCGGCGACGGTCACGGCGATCACGAACAGAACCGCGCTCAACCCGACCACTGCCATCAGCACCGGCTGGTCACCGGACATGACGGCAGCGTAGGTGATCCTGCCCACGCCGGGGATGCCGAAATGGCTCTCGATCAGCAGGCTGCCGGAAATCACCAGCAAGGGCAGCGAAAACAGGATGCGGGTAACGATCGGCAACAGACTGTTGCCGATGACATGGACCGTCATGATGCGCAGCGGCCCGATCCCGAACGCGCGCGCGCTTCGAACCTGCTCGGAGGTCATCTCGGCGGCCAGAACGGCGCGGAAAAAGCGGGTGTTGTAGCCCAGCGTGGCGACGATGAACGCCAGGGTGGGTACCGCGACGTGGTGCAGGTAGTCGGCCACGCCGGCGACGCTCCAGCCGCGCACCGGAAACCACCCCAGCCAGACCCCGAACACGGCCTGCAGACCGACCAGGATGACGACGAACGACAGGCTCATGCCGACCACCGATGCGCCGCTGATGACGCGGTCCAGCAGGCTGCCGCGATACCAGGCCGCCAGGGCCGCCAGAATCAGCGCCAGAAGCGTGCCGAGAACGAAGCCGGGCGCAAGCAGCAGCAGCGAGACCGGGATGGTGCGCGCGAGCATCGAGCGGACCGGCTCGCCGGTCGCCTGGGCATGGCCCAGGTCGAGCGTGGCCAGGCGCTTGAGGTAATCCGCATAGCGCAGCACAAACGGCTGGTCGTAGCCAAGCTGGGCGCGCACCTGCTCGATCTCGGCCGCGGTCGGGTTCTTGCCGAGCAGGGCATAGGTCTGGTCCGGTCCGAAATGGACCGTCAAGACAAAACTGACCAGGGTCACTCCCAGAATCAGCGGAACGGCTCCGGCGAGCTTGCGCAAACCAAAGGCAAGCAGCGCGGAACGCTTGTTCAAGCCGGCGGCTCCTGCACGTCCACGAAGCGCAGGAAATACCCGCCGAGGACTTCGCGGTCGGGCAGCATGCGAACCCGGGGATGCCACAGATGCACGCGCGTGCGCGTCAGGCTGCCGATCATCGCGCAGTCGTCAAGCACCAGCCGGTTGAGGTCGCGGTAGAGTGCGCTGCGTTCCGGCCCCTGGGGCAAGGGTTCGGCACGCCGGAACGCCTCGTCAAATTCGGGGTTGGCATAGTTGAACAGGTTGGCCCCGGGGGCCGCATTGGGGCCGAAGAACAACTGCAGACTGTACTGGGCGTCCGGATAGGCCAGGGTCCAGCCGAGCAGAAACAGGTCGACCTGGCCGTTGATGATCGCGCGGTGGTATTCGCCGAAACTGCCGAACGCAGCGCGCCGGATTTTTTCCGGCGGGTAGCCGATGGCGGCCAGCTGGGCCCGGAACTGTTCGAACATCTGGCGGCGTTCGACGCTGGATTCCAGTCCGTAGACCAGGACGGGCAGCTGCTCGGCCGTCCAGCCGTGATCGGCCAGGCGCTGCCGCGCCAGCGCGGGATCGTGGTCGATGGACTCAGTCGGCAGGTCCGGCTCGTATTCGTCAAGGAACGGCGGAATCACGCCGGGGAATACTTCACCGAGGCCCTGGTAGAACACCCGGTTGCGCGCCGCCCAGTCGAAGGCGTCACGAATGGCGCAGCGCAGGGCGTGGTTGGCCCGGTCGCGCTCGGGGTCAGCGTGGTACCCGATCTCGGGATTGGCCATATTGAAGCCGTACAAGACCAGGCCGGTCTCGCGGCCGACATGGGTCTGGAAATCGCGCTCGATCTGCGGCCTGAACACCAGCGGGTGGGTCGATTCCAGGACGCGCACCGCCTGCTCGGGCGGCAACATCACGTTGTCGACGTCGCGACCGGAAAAAAAGCTGTTCCAGCGCGTCGCCGGCTCGGCGATGAAATGGACCTCGAGACGATCCAGAAACGGGTAGCGACGACCGTCCAGCGCTTCGAGCCCGTAATGTCCGTGCCGGTCCGGATCAAAGCCCTCGGCGGTCAGATCCAGCGGCTCGCGGTCGAAGTGGGCGTTGGGTTTGAGGACCGCGCGGGTCTCGTCCAGGCTGAGCAGTTGAAACGGTCCGGAACCGACCGGGCGGACGGAAAACTCGCGCCCGTAGTGGGCCACCGCTTCGGGCGGGACGATCGCCGACAGCGCCATGGCCAGCGTGTTGACCAGCTGCGGATACGGTCGAGTCAACTCGATGCGCACGGTGCGATCGTCCAGGGCCTGCAAGCCGGCCACTTCGGCCTGCGGATCGGCCCCGTCCCGACCCCAGGCGTCCAGTCCGACGATGCGGTCGCGCCACAGCCAGGCCCCCTGCGAACGGGTCGCGGGATCGAAGTGGCGCCGCAGCGAAAACACCACATCGGCCGCCGTGACCGGCCGGCCGCGGCCATCGGCAAACGCCGGATCGTCGGCGAAACGCGCCGCGCGCAGCCGGATCGTGAAGACCCGTCCGTCCTCGGATACCTCGGGAAAGTCCTCGGCCAGGTTGGGCGCAAGCTCGTACGGACGCGCCAGGTATCGATATCGGTACAAGGTATCGAAGATGTTGACGACCAGGGTGCTGGCGTAGACGTCGGCGGCGTGCGCCGGGTCCAGGCTGCCCGGCACCCCGTCGATGGCATGCCGATACACCGTTCCCTCCGGGTCGGCTCCGCCCCCGCAAGCCGTCGACAGCAACAACAGCAGGCAGATCAGCGCTCGGGTTTGCCGAATGAACATGGTCCTCTCCGTTAACCGGGACGGATTGGCGCAGCAGCGCCCCGTGCCGGGCAGCCGACTCCCGCCCGGGCTTCGATCAGGCCCTCAGCATAGGCCAAACCCGGGCATTTTTCCGAAGGCAAAAAAAAAAGCTTGCAATCCAGCGCGGAAGCCGATATTGTCATTTGCCATATTCGGCAAACGACAAATTTGAGGATTCCATGATGACTGCGCAGGCCATGCAGCAGCTAAAGCTCAACGCTTCCGCCGACCATTGCTCGATCGCGATTCATGAAATCCATGCACTCGGGGCAGCCAGTGATCGCTTCGGCGCCCAGCGTCCCTGGTACGAAGTGCTGGTCCGCCCGCACGCGGTCAGCGACGGCACCCCGGGCCACTTCATCGACACCCTTTACTCGCAGCGCCCCATGGTCGATACCGACCTGGAAATCCTCGAGCGGGCCATGGCCTGGCTGCGCCATCGTCGCGAACCCACCCGGATCAATGTCAACGTGCATCCTGGCACGCTGACTGATCCGCTGTTCGTGCGGCTGGCCCTGGAACGGCACCGGGAAACGATGCAAAACGGTCACTCGCTGTGCCTGGAACTGATCGAATTCGGGCAGTGCGAGAGCAAGCACAGCCTGGTCGAAAACGCCAAGAAACTGCAATCGGCCGGCATTCTGATCGCCCTCGACGACTTCGGCAGCCGGCTGAACTGCTTCGATCTTTGCGCCGCCGGCATCGTCGACATCCTCAAGATCGACACTTCGGTGGTTTGCGGACTTGACCGCGACCCGAATCAGCGCGCCATCGTCGAGTGCATCCAGACCCTGGCCCGCGGACTGAAAGCCCGAGTCATCGCCGAGGGGGTGGAGACCCGGCCGCAGCTGGATACCTTGCGCCAGATGGAGGTCAATTTTGCCCAGGGCTTTTTCTTCCATCGTCCTGAGTTGCTGGAGATCTGATATGGGTCAGCAAAGCGCACTGGCCGAGCAAAAGGCCGACATCAGCTGGCTTGTCAGCGCCATGGTTCGCATGATACGTCCGATCGTCCGATTCGCGGTTGGACGGGTGTCCTGTACCGCCCTGGTCAACATGGTCCGGGAAGTGTATATCGCCGAGGCCAAGATGTACCTCAGCATGCAGAATCCAGATCGGCGCGTCACCCGTTCAGCACTCGCGCTGCTATGCGGAATGGACAGTCGGGCGATCGCCGCGCTTGAAGACAGCACCAATAAAATGCTGTCGGTCGCCGATGTTTCATCGCAATCGGCAATCCTGGAGATGTGGCATCGTGATGATGCATTCCGAGATCCCGAAACCGGGGAGCCGGCAAGCCTCCTGATTCATGGCCCCCACGGCACCTTCCAACGCCTTGTCAGCCGTGCGGCCGGACGTGCCGTAACACCCCAGACCGCGTTGGAAAGCCTGCTTGAAAGCGGCAATATCGAACTGGACAAGACCGGCACGCTCGTTCGCCTCATCGATCCGGTCTACAAACCGGTCAAGGAGTCGGAGAAAACCGCGATCGAGGCCGGCAGCCTCGCGGTGAACTTTCTCGGCAAGTCGATCATTCACAACACCAACCGACATTCCGGCAACCGGCCTTCCTGGCTTCAGCAGGATCGCTGGTCATACCGAATCCCCTGCCATCGAGTCGACATTCTGCGTAGGGATCTGAGAGAAACGCTCGAGCGACACATCCGCGAAATTGAAAGTTCGCTTGAGTCCGAGGAAATGGAAACCACCGAAGGTGCCGAATGCTCTGTGGGCATCGGCTGGTATTACTGGGAAGAACGCGGATCGAACAACAAACCTGATTCAACCAATCGTTCATAAGCTAAGGAGCTAGTCATGCAAAACCTCATCGAAAAGTCGGGAACAGGAATCGAGAAAAGCGGCACCGGCATTGAAAAGAGTGGCACCGGCATTGAGAAAAGTGGCACCGGTATTGAGAAAAGTGGCACTGGATTGAGGATGCGGAACCTTCTGTTTTCCGCCATGGTCGCCGGCGGCATGATCGGCCCCGGTCTCGCCTTGGCCGACACGGATCGTTTGCTGATGACCCATGCCGGCGACAATGTCCTGGTCTCGCTGCACGCAAGCAATGGCGTATTCACCGGTGCCGTCTCGATGCCCGGCTCCAGCGACTACGCGCTGGTACCGCTGTTTTCGGCCATCCAAATCGGCAGCGGAGCCAATCTCCAGCCGCTGGTTCTTGGCAGTGGCAGCGGAGCCGCAGGCGAAGTCCTCGGCAGCGGCAGTGGCGCGGCCGGTGAAGTCCTCGGCAGCGGCAGTGGCGCCAAATCCGAGGTTTTAGGCAGCGGC
This sequence comes from Wenzhouxiangella sp., assembly GCA_007694885.1. Taxonomy (GTDB): domain Bacteria; phylum Pseudomonadota; class Gammaproteobacteria; order Xanthomonadales; family Wenzhouxiangellaceae; genus Wenzhouxiangella. The sequence continues at coordinate 6,993 of REEW01000024.1, forward strand.
AGCGGCGCAGCCGGTGAAGTTCTGGGCAGCGGCAGTGGCGCCGCCGGCGAAGTCCTTGGCAGCGGCAGCGGCGCTGCTGGTGAAGTACTAGGCAGCGGCAGTGGAGCCGCCGGCGAAGTCTTGGGAAGTGGTAGCGGAGGAGCAACGGAAACCTGTCGATTCGGTGCCGTCACCATGGTTCTGGGCAGCGGCAGCGGAGCGGCAAACGAGGTCCTTGGCAGCGGCAGCGGCGCCGCCGGCGAAGTGCTCGGCAGCGGCAGCGGCGCTGCTGGTGAAGTACTTGGCAGCGGCAGCGGTGCGAAATCTGAAGTTCTGGGAAGCGGCAGTGGTGCTGCAGGCGAAGTGCTTGGAAGCGGCAGCGGCGCTGCAGGCGAAGTGCTCGGAAGCGGCAGCGGCGCTGCAGGCGAAGTGCTCGGAAGCGGCAGCGGCGGCGCCGGTGAATTCAGCTCCGGCTGCTCGATCCAGCCGTGGGGCTTTGCCGAGGTGGTCACCGATGCCGACGGCGCGCATGTGATTGTTCACAAGGTCGGGCCCATGGGTCTGCAGGAGTACCTCGTAGCCTTTATTTCCTCGCCCGCAACGGCAGCCGGGAACGGTGGCGGCTTCACGCCGGATCAGGGCACCTGGTCGCACGACTTCATCGCCAGGCCGTAGCCCGGGACGGGTCCACGGCGGGGAGTGAACCAGGACTCGATTGACCAGGGCAACTGAGTCGCGTTGAGCCCCTTCCCGAACGCGATTCGGTTTGTGTTGGCGACGCCCCGGCCTTCCAGGCCGGGGCTTTTTTGTTCCTGATTCCCCATCCGGTTCCAAAACCCGCCGGACCCGATAGCACCCTGGCCCTGTCCTGCTCCGGACAAGGGTCTGGACGGCCATCCACCGGTCAAATGCCGGCGCATTCTTCATCCATCTCGGCTAAGCTCTGTTCTGACTTTCAGCCACGTTCAAATCCATGGGAAATCGTCTGTCGAAAATCTATACCCGCACCGGTGACGATGGAACAACCGGCCTGGGCGACGGTTCGCGCACGCAGAAAGACTCGCTGCGGGTGGAAGCCTACGGAACGGTCGATGAACTCAACAGCACGGTCGGCCTGCTGATTTCCGGGCTGGACGATCCCGGCCTGGCCAGCGTACTGCTGGATGTGCAACACGACCTGTTCGATCTCGGCGGCGAGCTGTGCGTGCCTGGAATGACCCTGATCCACGATCGACACATCGACCGCCTGGAGCAGGAACTCGATCGGCTCAACGCGGACCTGCCACCGCTCAAGGACTTCATCCTGCCCGGCGGGAGCGCGGCCGCGGCACAGGCGCACCTGGCCCGCACGATCTGCCGGCGCAGCGAGCGTCGGGTGATTTCCCTGGCCCGGCAGGAGCCGGTCAATGAACCGGTCATCCGGTACCTGAATCGCCTGTCCGACCTGTTGTTCGTGATCGCCCGCAGCGTGGCACGCGCCTCGGGTGCCGGCGAAGTACTCTGGGACCACGAGCGAGACCGATGAGCCTGATCGTCTATACCCATCCGGATTGCCTGGCCCACCAGCCGCCCGCAGGCCACCCGGAAAGACCGGAACGGCTGGAGGCCGCCCTGAGGGGCATCGAGCAGATGGACCAGGTCGAAATCCGTGACGCAAGCATGGTCGATCCGGAAGACCTGGCGCGGGTCCACGGCCGCAACTACCTTGAAAGCCTGACCGCGCTGGAAGCCAGCGGTAGTCTGATGAACCTGGACCCCGACACCTTCCTGGGAAAGGGCAGCCTGCGGGCGGCACGCCTGGCCGCCGGTGCCGTCTGCTCCGGGGTCGACCAGGTCATGACCGACCCGAGCCGGGCCGTGTTCGCCGTGGTCCGACCGCCCGGCCATCACGCCGAATCGGCCCATGCCATGGGCTTTTGCCTGCTCAACAGCCTTGCCGCCGGCGCCCGGCGGGCCTCGGATCATTACGGCCTCAAGCGCGTGGCCGCGGTCGACTTCGACGTTCACCACGGCAACGGGACCGAAGCCATTCTGCGCGGAGATGCGCGATTTCTGTTCGTCTCCAGCCATCAGTCGCCGCTGTACCCGGGCACCGGTGATCCTGCCCAGACCACCGACAGCAACGTCCTCAACGCGACCCTGACGGCAAATTCCGGCAGCGACGAATTTCGCTCGCTGTGGACCGAGCACCTGCTTCCCTCCCTGGACCGTTTTCGACCCGAGTTGATCCTGGTCTCAGCCGGTTTCGACGGCCACTGGCGCGATCCCCTGGCCCAGCTGCAGCTCAAGGACGAGGACTATTACTGGATCGGGGAACAACTCAAGGGCCTGGCCGACAAACATGCTTCGGGCCGACTGGTCGCCAGCCTGGAGGGCGGTTATGACCTGACCGCGCTGACCGAAAGCGTGCTGGCTTTCGCCGAAGGCATCGAATAGGACGGACGGGAAGCTGGAGCGGGCGAACGGAATCGAACCGTCATCACGAGCTTGGGAAGCTCGGGTAATCACCATTATACGACGCCCGCGCTCAAGGCCCTAATTTATACGCAATGGCCGCCGTTTTGCAACAGCGGCCATGGGCGAAGAACAAACAGCAGCTACTCGGCCGCGACCTGCAGCTTGAGCAGCCGTCGTTCATGGTGCAGCCCCTTGATCAGGCTCACGCACATCAGCAACAACACGATCGTAAACGGCAGCCCCGTACTGACCGCGCCGGCCTGCAGTGCGTTGAGCGCGGCAGCGCCGCCGACGGCCAGCAAAACGGCCGCAATCGTGCTTTCGGCGATCACCCAGAACACGCGCTGCGCGGTCGGTGCGTCAATCTTGCCGCCGGAGGTAATGGTGTCGATCACCAGCGAACCGGAGTCCGAGGAGGTGATGAAAAAGACCAGCACCAGCACGATCGCCAGGAACGAGGTGATCTCGGTCATGGGCAATTCCCCCAGCATCTGGAACAGCGCCAGCGAGGAATCGCTGATGCCATCGGCCAACGCGCCGACGCCGTCCCGGGCCTGGTCCACGCCGGAGCCGCCGAAGGCACTCATCCACATTGTCGAAACCACCACCGGAACGATGAGCACCGCGGTCAGGAATTCACGCACTGTTCGACCGTAGGAAACCCGGGCGATGAACATGCCCACGAACGGCGACCAGGCTATCCACCAGGCCCAGAAGAAAATCGTCCAGTTGTGGTAGAAGACGTCATCTTCGCGGCCAACCGGGTTGCTCAGCGGCAACGCGTACTGGGCGTAGCCCATAAGCGTCTGGCCCAGGTTGCCGAGAAACGCCATGACGTTGCCTGCAAAAACCACGAACAGCAGCAGCAGCAGCGCCAGAACCATGTTGATATTGCTGAGGATCTTCACCCCGCCGTGAATCCCGCGCAAAACCGAGATCAGGGCCACGACGGTCACACCGGCAATGATGGCGACTTGCGAACCCAGTCCGCTCGGAATCCCGAACACGAACTCCATTCCGCCGGCGGCCTGCTGCGCCCCCAGTCCCAGCGAGGTGGCCAGGCCGAAGATCGTGGCCAGCACGGCGAGGGTGTCGATGACATCGCCCGGCCAACCCCAGACGCGGTCGCCCAGCAACGGGTAGAAGCAGGAGCGAATGGTCAGCGGCAAGCCCTTGTTGTAGGCAAAGAACGCTAGCGACAGGGCGACGACGCCGTAGATCGCCCACGGATGCATGCCCCAGTGGTACATGGTGGCACCCAGCGCGGCGGTCTTGGCCTCCGCGGTAAACCCTTCCATGTTCAACGGCGTGCCGAACCATTCCGTGAAATAGCCGACCGGCTCGGCCACCGACCAGAACATCAAGCCGATGCCCATGCCGGCGGCAAACAACATGGAGAACCAGGAAAACAGCGAGAAATCCGGCTTGGCGTCGACGCCGCCCAGGCGGATCGAACCCACCGGCAGCAGGATCAGGGCCAGGCAGAACAGCACGAAGAAATTGCCGGCCGACAGGAACAGCCAGTCGAAGGTCTCGCCGAGCCACTCGCGCGTGGCGCCCAGCATGGTGTTGGCCTGCTCGGGAAACAGCAACGACAGGATGACGAACAGCAGGATCAGCACTGCGCTGACAACGAAGACCGGGTTGTGCAGGTCCAGGCCCAGCCAGGTCACGTTGTCCTGGCCGAGTTCGTAGTCGGTCTCGTAGACTTCCTCGAGCTCTTCCAGAAGCTTGTCTGGATCGTGCGGTTGCTCGCTCATGTCGTTACTCACAGTTTTTCAGATAAAGCGCTCGGCCCCCCTGCGGCCCCATCCGAACGCCATAAACAACTGATCGACAACCATGATCATAGCAAACACAGGTGCGGTATTTTTCCCGAGACCCTGAATCTGAATGCAGCTCCCCGGTCGCTAAGGCCTGGCTTGCAGCTTGAGCAGTTGGTGCTCATGGTGCAGACCCTTGATCAGGCTGACACACATGAACAACAGCACGAAGGCGAACGGCAAACCTGTACTGACCGATCCGGCCTGCAGCGCGTTGAGCG
>REEW01000101.1 GCA_007694885.1 Wenzhouxiangella sp.
TGTTCAGGGCCAGGATGTAGGGACCCAGGTCGAACAGGTGACGCATCATCGTCTGTCCCTGGCTGATGAACGCCCAGACCACGATGAAGGCAAACGCGACTGTCGCCAGTCGGCGGGCGGGAATGCGAATCCGGGCTGCCCAGACCGGACGCATGCCGTTGATCAGCATGCCGGCCATCAGCGGCAGGCCGGTCACCAGGAACACACTGACCAGGATCCGGCCCGGTGGCACCGTCACCAGGGTGCTGTCGCCCAGCAGGCCGGCCTGGGCCAACCAGAGAATCAGCGGCACGGTCAGCATGCCGGCCAGGCTTGCCAGGGCCGTGGCCGAAACCGACAGAGCCGCGTTGCCGCCGGCGAGCACGGTCAGCAGATTCGAGGTCGGGCCGCCGGGACAGGCGGCCAGGATCATGATGCCGAAGGCGAACTCCGGACGACCCGCATAGACAGCCACCAGAATGGCGGCAATCAGCGGCAGAAGCAGGATCTGGTTGCCGAGGGCTGCGATCAACGGCCGGGGCCGACGAAACACGGCGATGAAATCGGTCACGCGCAGCCCAAGCCCGACGGCAAGCATGATGAAGGCCAGGCCCAGGGGCAACAGCAAATCAGTCACGGACTATTCTCCTCATGTCCAGCCGGCGAGATGAAAGGCGGCGATGCCGGCCACGACCAGCAAGGTCAGAGCCAGCTGAAACAGGGTCGTGGCTTTCAGCGCCCGATTGTACTGCTCGGGCTTTTGCGCAAGGACAACAGAGCGGATCAGCGGTAGCGCCATCAACAGCGCGGCCAGGCCCAGCAAGGCCCCGGTCCATGGGCTGCCGAGAGCAGCCAGCAGCAAGATCACCGGCACAATCGCTGCAAACACAAGCGCAATCGCGCGGGCCGACGCCACCGGGCCGAGCAGAATCGCGAGTGTTCGGCGCCCGGCACACGAGTCGCTGGCGAGGTCGCGCAAGTTGTTGATCATCAGCACGGCGGCAGCGGGCAGCCCGACCATCAGACCCATGAGAAACGCCGGTAGCGACCACTGGCCGCTGTAGAGCCAGGCCACACCGCCGACCGCTACCAGGCCGAAAAAAACCAGCACCACAAGCTCGCCGAACGGCCCTCTGGAAATCGGCCTCGGTCCACCCGAATAGGCATAGGCGGCAACCAGCGCCGCCAACCCGAGAACCACCAGGGGGAGGCCGCCGATCACGATCAGATAAATGCCGGCCAGGGCGGCCAGGGCGAAGCTCAGCCAGGCCGCACGCAGGATCTGACCGGCACTGGCCCACCCCATCTGGGTCACCCGGGCCGGGCCATGACGATCCGGTCCATCGGTTCCGTTCAAGGCATCGACCGCGTCGTTTTGCAGATTGGCCCCGACCTGCATGCAGGCCGCCGACACGGCCGCGGCCAGGGTGATGTCCAGCCTGAGCACACCGGCCTGGACCCAGCCAACCAGGGACCCCGCCAGCACCGGCGAAATCGACAACGGAAGGGTGTGCGGACGAATGGCCCACCAGCCGATGGCCAGGCGCGACGGCTTGTCCGTGGTCACCGCACTCAAGGATTGCTGCCCCCGGCACGCGTCCGAAGCAAAAACGATTGTCGCAGCATGCGAAGTCGGGCAGGCAAATTCCTGGCCTGGTCGGAGTGAATCCACATAGCTTGCCTGATGACCAATGATTCTGTTCTTGACCTGCATCAATGAGAGACCCTGATGGCACCCGTATTATCCACACTTAGAGCAGTCGCCTCCGAGCGCGGCATCCTAAGCCATCGACCCATCGTCGAACGGTATGGATGCCGGGCCGCTTTCTCCTTGCAGACCTTGCGAGAGACAGCCGGGGCAGATGCCGGAAACGGCGCTGCCTTCCGACGAACTTGAAAAGGAGCACATCATGCACACGCTGCGCGACCGGTTCGGCCGGCGCTTTTCCTACCTCAGACTGTCGGTCACCGATGTCTGCAACTTTCGCTGCGAATACTGCCTGCCCAACGGATACCAGGGGCGGCCGCGCGGATTCCTGAGCGTGGCCGAGATCCGCCGCCTGGTCACCGCCTTTGCCCAGCTCGGCACCTTCAAGGTCCGCCTGACCGGGGGTGAACCGAGTGTACGCCGGGATTTCCTCGACATCGTCAGAACCGTCCGCGAGGTCCCCGGCGTCCAGCGGCTGGCCATGACCACCAACGCCTATCGTCTGGAACGCGATGCCGAGGCGCTCAAGGCGTCCGGCATGGACGCGGTCAACGTCAGCCTGGACGGGCTGGATGCGACGCAGTTTCAGCGCATTACCGGTGACCGCCGCTTCGATCGGGTCATGGCCGGCATCGATCGCGCCCTGGCCGTCGGCATCGACCGGATCAAGATCAACACCGTGCTGCTCAAGGGCCTGAACGACCATCAGCTCGGCGATTTTTTCGAGTTCGTGCGCACCCGTCCCATCAGCCTGCGTTTCATCGAGCTGATGCGAACCGGCGACAACCAGGCCTACTTCGATCGCCATCACGTCGGCGGCGAACTGGTTCGCACGCAGCTTGACGGCGCCGGCTGGCAGCCGTGCGCGCCCGGCCGGGGTGACGGGCCGGCCGTTGAATACGCCCATCCCGACTACGCCGGCCGGATCGGCATCATTGCCCCCTACGCACCGGGATTCTGCGAGGGCTGCAATCGCCTGCGGGTCACCGCCCGCGGCGGCCTGCGCCTGTGCCTTTTCGGCCACGGCAGCGCAGACTTGCGGCCTTTGCTGGCGCGGGACGATCAGCTCGAAGCACTCAAAACGCATATCATGTCGGCTCTGTTCGAAAAACGCCCGGCCCATTTTCTCGGCCAGGGCGATTTCGGTGACACCGCACACCTGGCCAGTACCGGAGGGTAGAAATCCAATATGAGCGATCGCCGCCATTACCGAATGGTCGACGTCGGGGCCAAGGCCGTGACCCGTCGACGCGCCGTGGCCACCGGCCGCATCCAGATGAATTCCGACACCTTCGCCATGGTCCGCGACGGGACCCTGCCCAAGGGCGATCCCCTGCGCCTGGCCGAGGTGGCCGGCGTGCTGGCGGCCAAGCGAACGGCCGACCTGATCCCGCTGTGCCACCCGCTTGGCCTGGATCACGTGGCCGTGGCATTTCGCCCGGATGACAGGCTGCCCGGTGTCCATGTATTCTGTCAGGCATCGACGTCGGCCCGAACCGGCGTCGAGATGGAAGCCCTGGCCGGGGTCAATGCGGCCCTGCTGACCATCTGGGATCTGGCCAAGCAGGTCCAGGCCGACCTGGCCATCGACGGCGTCCGGCTGTTGCTCAAGGAAGGCGGCAAGTCCGGCCTGTACGTGCACCCGGACGGCCTGCCCGAACTGCCGCCGGACTTCGAGCCGCCGGTCCACTGATTTGTCGCTCCGAAAGTAGCTGAGGTATTCATCGCCATGACCCGACAAATTCCCATTCGACTCTTCGGTGCCTTTCGACAAGGCCGTACCGACAGCACCCTGACGGTCGAGGTCGCGCCGAACGCAAGCGTCGCCGAACTGCGCAAGGCCATGCACGAGGTCCTGGAAACCGACAACGCGCGCTCCTTGCTCAAGGCGTCGGCCTTCGCCACCGACTCGGAGGTCCTCGACGACGCCGATGCGGTGCCGGAGCGCGAAATCTCCATCCTGCCGCCGGTGTGCGGCGGCTGAATCGGAGGCGAGCACTCATGATTCTTGTCGATATCACCGATTCGGTTCTCGACCCGCTGATCGCCCTGGGCCACTGTTGCGCAGACAGCCACGGCGCGGCCGACCTGTTCATCGGCCGGGTCCGCAACCTCAATGAAGGCCGTCCCGTGACCGCGGTCAGCTATGACCTGCATCCGGTTCTCTGCCGCAACATCTTCGAAAAGATCTCGCAGGAGGCCCTCGAGCAGTGGGGTGAACACATCCACGTCTTTCTGGCCCACCGCCAGGGCCGTCTCGACGTCGGCGAGGCCAGTGTGATCGCCGCGGTCAGCTCTCCTCATCGCGCTCACAGCTTCGAGGCCTGCCGCTATCTCGTCGAGCAGATGAAAGTGCGCGCGCCGATCTGGAAACAAGAACACTACGTCGACGGCGACAGCGAATGGATCAAGGGCCATGTCCTGCGCAACCCGGCCTGAGTGGACCTTGGGAATGTGCCTGTGAACGAGCGCTACGCCAAGCAGACCATTCTTCCGGAAATCGGGCCGGCCGGCCAGGCGCGCCTGGGAGCATCCAGCGTGCTCTGCGTCGGCGCCGGCGGCCTGGGCTGCGCATCCCTTCCGTACCTGGTCGGTGCCGGTGTCGGTCGGGTCACCATCATCGACGCCGACGTGGTCGACCGGACCAACCTCCAGCGCCAGGTCTTGTTCGGCGAGGCCAGCCTGGGCCAGCCGAAAGCGGCCGCGGCCGCGGCCCGCCTCACCGATCTCAACCCCATGGTCGAGATCGAGGCCCTGGAACAACGATTCAACGCAGGCAACGCCGAGGCGCTGATTCGGGGCCACGACGTGATCGTCGACGGCAGCGACAACTACGCGACCAAGTACCTGCTCGCCGACGCCTGCGTGAAATTCGACCGGCCGCTGGTGTACGGGTCGGTCACCGGCATGGAGGCCATGGCGACGGTCTTTCACGCCCGGCGCGGCCCCTGCCTGCGCTGCCTGTTCCCCCAAGCCCCGACCGGCTGGGTTCCCAACTGCGCCGAAGCCGGCGTTCTCGGTCCCCTGGTCGGCATGACCGGCAGCCTGCAGGCCGCCGAAGCCGTCAAGTTGCTGGCCAGCCCGGACGGCGCCATGAATACCCTTATCGGGCGTTTGTGGATCATGGACATCCGCGATACCCGCCAGCAGATCATCGCGGTGCGCAAACGACCCGACTGTCCGGTCTGCTCACAGGCACCGTCCACCATCGAACTGCTTGCCGATGACGTGGAAGTGCGCGAAATCGGCCCGCGCGAAGCGCACGAACTGCCCGACTGTCGGCTGTTCGATGTTCGCGAGCCGGACGAATACGCCGCCGGCCACATTCCCGGCGCGATCAGCCTTCCGCTGTCGACGCTGCAGGACGGGCAGGCCCGAATTCCTTCGGGAACGCGATGCCTGATTTACTGCGAGTCGGGGGCGCGCTGCAGGCCGGCCGCTGTGCATTTCAAGGCCGCCGGCTACCGCGAGATCTTCAGCCTGCGCGGCGGGCGCAAGGCCTGGCAGGCCGCCGCATGAACGCTTCGCCCGACCAAATCATCCACCACGATCCAAGGAGCATCAACATGACCGACAACGACAAGATTCCGCATACTTTCGAAGTCTTCAACGAACGCTTCCCCGGCCTGAGTCATGCCCACCAACAAGTTGGTGCTGCCCTGGACGAGGCCGGCCCGCTGGACGAAAAAACCCGCACCCTGGTCAAGATCGGCATCTGTGTCGGGGCCGGGCTGGAGTCTGCCGTCAAGAGCCACGTTCGGCGCGGACTGAAGAGCGGTCTGAGTGCCGAGGAAATCGAGCATGCCCTGGTTCTGGGGATGAACTCGGTCGGCTTTCCGCGCACCGTTGCCGCCTGGCAGTGGGCACGCCAGGTGCTCAAGGACGCCTGAGGGCTGAACGGGCTGGGTCGCTGAAGAAACTCTTTTGGCCAATCCTGCCGCTCTGGGCTAATATGTAGCCTGCCAATCGGAGGAAGCAGAGTCATGACGCAGAAAGAAAAACGCCCGAACTTCGTGGTCCGGTTTTTTCGCTGGATCTGGAATCTGGTCACTCAACCCGCAGCCAAGGTGGGTGCCGGTGTTCTGGTGATCATCGGCGTGGTCGTCGGCATCGCCGGGTGGCAGACCAAGATGACGATCATCGACGTTACCTCGAGCACGGCCTTTTGCATCAGCTGCCACGAAATGGAAGCCTTCGTCCTGCCGGCCGTCGCCGAAACCGTGCACTGGAACAACGCCAGCGGGGTGCGGGCAGAGTGCAGGGACTGTCATGTGCCCAATGAGTACTTCCCGAAAATGGCGGTCAAGATCAGGGCAGGCATGGTCGAGCTTCCGGCCCATTTCATGGGCAAGATCAGCACGCAGGAAAAATACGACGCCTATCGGCCGGTCATGGCGCAGCGAGTCTGGGACCAGATGAAGGCCAACGACTCGCGCGAGTGCCGCAGCTGCCACCTGTGGGAAGCCATGTCCGAAGAAGACCAGAGTCGCCCCGCCTGGATGCTGCATCAGCGCGCCCAGGAGCAGGGCCAGACCTGCATCGACTGCCATGACGGCGTCTCCCACGGCAAATCGCGACGCGATTACGAGCGCGCCGAGGCGGCTGCCGGCAATCAATGACCTTGTCGGGGCCCGGTGCATACTTGACCACCGGCCGCTGAATCTTCCCTGTTTCGAGCCGGCCAACTGGCCGGCTCTCTTGTTTCGAATAGCCGTCGGATCAAAGGGTCAGAATCCAGCCACCCATGGCTGACAATGCCACGACGCTGAACAGTCCGAGGCGGAACAAGAACAACAGGATGGCCGCTGCCAGGCTTACTCCGACCGCCGCCGGGTCCACGCTCGACCAGATCGGGAGTTCCAGGACCAGCCCGAACAAGCTGACTTCGCGAAGCTCGCTGAACAATAGCCGCAGGGCGAACCAGCCGGCCAGAAAAGCGATCACGCCAACCACGGCAGCCGTGATCCCGCGCAGGGCGGCGGCCACGCGCATATTGCTGCGCAGCCGTTCCACCCACGGCGCGAGCAGAAAAATCCACAAAAACGACGGCGCGAACATCACCCAGGTGGTCAGCACACCACCCAGGCTGCCGGCCAGCAGAGGATCCATGCCGGAAGCATGGCGCCAGGTGGCCAGGAACCCAACGAACTGGGTCACCAGGATCAGCGGACCGGGTGTGGTTTCGGCCAGACCCAGTCCGTCCAGCATTTCTTCGGCCCGGATCCAACCCTGGGTTTCGGCGGCAAACTGGGCCACCCAGGCCAGCACCGCGTAGGCACCGCCAAAGCTCAGCACTGAGACCAGGCTGAAAAATCCGGCGATCTGCGTCCACACCGAATCCCTGCCAAGGAAAACGAGCAGCAACAGCAGCGGACTGAGCCACAGCACCAGTACGCTGATCGAGACCTTGACCGGCACCGCCCTGACTTTCGGTACCGACGGTGTGTCGCCCGACGGCTGAGCGTAGACCAGCCACCCGGCCAGCGCGGCGAGAAGAATGATCAGCGGAAACGGCAGGCCGAACAGAAACATGGCGACAAAGGCGCTGCCGGCGATTGCCAGGGCGGCGCGTCCGACGAGCACTTTCCCGGCCATGCCAAGCAATGCCTGGGCGACGATGGCGAGTACGGCGCACTTGAGGCCGAACAGCAAGCCCTCGACCAGCCCGGTCTGACCGACGGTGACATAAAGCAGGCTCAGACCCAGCATGACCAGCGCGCCGGGGAGGACGAACAGCACCCCGGCCAGAACGCCGCCCGGGACGCCCTTGAGGCGCCAACCGATATAGGTGGCCAGCTGCTGGGCTTCCGGCCCGGGCAGCAGCATGCAGAAATTCAGGGCATGGTTGAACTCATCCTGCCGCAGCCAGCGTTTGTCATCGACGATCAGGCGCTGCATCACGCCGATCTGGGCCGCCGGACCGCCGAAGCTCAGGATAGCCACCTGCCACCAGAGCTTCAGGAAGTCCCGCGCTGGAATGTCGGGCGTGTTGCTCATCGTTGCGCAAATCGAGCGCCGGCCGTGCCGATGTTCAGAAGTAAGTGCCCTGGCTGCCCGGCATGACGTTCTGCTCGGCAATGACCCGCTCGATACGCTCGACCAGATTGTCGGCAGCAGGTGCATCGCCGCTGTCGGAAAGAAACAGGATCAGGTTGACCTCGCGCTGGACAACGATACGGTTGTAATCATGAACATGACGCCAGACCGTCACCGCTTTTTCGGCCTCACCGTCCATGGCGTGGGCCAGACCCACGTACAGCAGGGCCGTCGCGTCATCGGCCTCGCGCTCGAGCAACTCTTCAAGCACCCGTCGGGCCTCGGCCGTTTGTTCCAGCCTCAGATGGCACCAGCCCAGGCGCCGATACGCCTGGAGGAAGTCGGGGTCTTTCAGAATCAGGCGGGCATAGAGTTCCGACGCCTTCTGATATTCACCCGCCCGCAGCAACTCATCGGCCCGGTGCGCGGCCGGATGCTCGTCCGGCGCTTGCTCGGCGCGCGTTTGACTGCGCGACTGTCCGACCAACCGACCAAAAAGCTCACGTCGGGACAACGTTGTTTTCTTGCTCGCCATCCAAATATTGTACGGTGTACAAGGCTTGAAAAATTCGGACACGATCAGACTCATGACCGTTCTACCCTCGCCCGGCGCCAGCCGGACGCAACTCCACGATTGGCTCACCGGCTTTTTCGGCGAAATCGACCGCATGGACGCAGCCAATTTGGAGCGAATCGCTTCGTATCGGGTATACGTCGACAGCCACGCGTTGTTCGAACCCCCTGCCGAAGCAGACAGCAACGGTTTTTGATCTGACTCAGGTCGCCGGACCGGCGACCTGAGTCATACTCCCGCAAATCCCTCCCAGAAACGACCCGTGGTCCAACCCTCTCTGCAAACCCGACTCGGCCCCGCCTTCGACCGGCGCTTTTTGTTCGTGACCGGCAAAGGCGGGGTCGGGAAAAGCCTGGTCAGCGCCGCCCTGGCCGTCCGATCCGCGCAGCGCGGGCAGCGAACGCTTTGGGTGGAGATGTCGGAGTCTCCACGCGGGGGCTACCTGTTCGAGGATTTTCGCCCGCAGTACGACCTGGTGCCCGTGCGCGATCACCTCTGGGCCATGAACCTGCGTCTTCAGCCGGCCATCGAGGAGTACCTTTCGGTTGCCTTCAAGGTGCCGTTGGTGACCCGGATGATTGCCCGCAACAGCCTATTCCAGATCCTCACCGGCGCCCTGCCCGGCCTGGACTCGCTGATTCCGCTGGGCAAGATCTGGTACGAACTGGGCCGGACGCGCGGACGCCGGCCCTACTGGGACCGGATCGTACTGGATGCGCCGGCCACCGGACATGCCCTGGCGATGCTGCGCTTTCCCGCCGCGGCCCTGGACATGGTCAAAAGCGGCAACGTGGCCGACCGATCCCGCGAGATCGACGCAATCCTGGGCGACGAAACGCTGACCAGTCTGATTGCCGTGACCACGCTGGAGGAACTACCCGCCGATGAAACCGGCGAACTGATTGGACGGGTGCACGAGGAGACTCCCTACCGGTTCGCCGCCGTGGTCTGCAACTCGGTCTTTCCGGAGATCGGCCGGGACGCACAGTCCCGCTTCGATGGATGGCTCCAGGGCCGGCCGGATGCGGGGATTGACGAACGCTTCAGCGCCGCGGCGGACAAGGTCCGAAAGCGCCTGAAATGGCTGGAGGCGCGCAGACAGGACCAGCAACGCTGGCTGGCTCAACTTGGCGCGCTCGATGTGCCTCTGACGCGCGCGCCCTGGATTCCGGCAACGCGGGAAGCCGACGTACTCAGCGCGCTGGTGGAGGAGTTTTCGCGACCATGATCGACGCACTGGTGGAGCAACAGCGCATCCTGATCGTCGGCGGAAGCGGCGGGGTGGGCAAAACCAGCATCAGCGCCGCGCTCGGGATCGCCGCAGCCCAGGCCGGACACAAGACCCTGGTCCTGACCATCGACCCGGCGCGCCGGCTGGCTGCCGCCCTGGGACTGGACGGCATCGGACCGGAGGCCGTGGACATCACCCCCGGCCTGACCGAACAAGGCCTGGAGGTTCCAGGGGAGCTGCACGCGATGATGCTGGATGTGCAAAACACCCTGGATCGGGCCGTGGAGCGCTACGCGCCCAGCCCGCGCCGGCGCGATCAGATCCTGGCCAACCGTCTGTACCGGAACATTTCCACCCGGCTGTCCGGCAGCCAGGAATATGCGTCCATGCAGCGACTCTACGAAATCGCGACCAGCGGCGAGTACGACCGCATCGTGCTCGACACACCGCCGACCACCCACGCCCTGGATTTCCTGACTGCCCCGGAACGCCTCAAGGCCTTTTTCGACTCCAGCCTGATCAAGGTGTTCATCAATTTCGGCGGACGCGCGGGTCGCGGACTCTTTCGGGTCAGCGACGTGCTGTTCAAGGCGCTCAACCGGCTGACCGGGGCGAACGTGATTCGCGATATCGGAGACTTCTTCCAGGTGGCCGAGTCCATCCTCGAGCCGTTCAGCGAGCAGGCCGAACAGGCCCAGGCCCTGCTGCGCCGGCCGGAGACGTCCTTCGTGGTCGTGACCGGACCCTACCCGCACCAGCTCGACGATGCCCGCGAATTCCAGTCGAAGCTATCCGGGATGCGCATCCGGGTCGGGGCGATGGTGGTCAATCGATGGTTCGTGCCCTTGCAGTCCGGCAAGCCGGATCTGCCGGATGCCGTGGCCTCTGCCGAACTCGAAGACCGGATGGCCTACTGGGCGTCGGCCCTGGAGTGCCAGGCGCACGAGCAAACGGCGGCCATCGACCAACTGGAACAACGAACCGAGGTCCCGGTCATTCGGGTGCCCGAACTGGAGACGGACATTCACTCCATCGAAGGGCTCAAGGAGTTGAAAGCGCGGTTGAGCGCTGCCTCATGGTCCTGAGATCAGAACAACAGACCAATGCCGAGCAGCACGATGGTGATCATCAGAGTGGCGACGTTCAGTCCCAGCCAGGGCGTCAGTGCACCCGGCTCGTCAGCGTGGGCCAGCGCCTTGCGCGCAACCAGGAAGGCGGCCGGAGCAGCCAGAAGAACCAGCAACACTGCCAGCGGGAGGACGCCGGCCAGGACGCCGGTCGCCGGAACCAGGTAGGCCAGGGCCAGCACGACCGCAAAGAGCCGGGCGGCGGTATGACGGCCCAGTAGGATCGGAATGTGCAAACGGCCGTGATCTCGATCCGGCTCGAGATCAGGAAACTGGTTGACCAGTAGCAAGCCGCTGACCAGAAACAAGGGCGTCAGGGACGCCCAGACCACGCTCAGGCTGTACTCGCCGGCCACAGCATAGTAGCTGCCCGCGACCATGATGGGGCCGAAGCCCAGGCCCGGGGCAATCAGGCAAAGCAGGGGCCGACGGGTGATCCAGGCGGTGTAGGCCACGACCAGAAACACCCCCAGCAGACCGGGCAGCAAAAGGCCCGGTCCGGCCACGCTCATCAGGTAGACGCCGATGATCGCGCTGACGGCAAGCGCGCTCAGTCCAGTGGCCAGAACGGCGGTAGAGGCGCCCGGAGCGGCCGGCAGGGCGCCGCTGCCGCCGCTGAAAGGGGTTCGTTCGGTGGCCAGGTCCAGCCCGGAGCGGA
>REEW01000026.1 GCA_007694885.1 Wenzhouxiangella sp.
CTAGCCGGATGGGCGGCTCCGCGTACGCTCACGGCAGCTGACGCTGCCTACCGCTCCCGCTGCGCATATTGTCCATGACGCTTCAGGTGCTTCCAGCGTGGGGTTTGGGGGTGTTAGTGGTGCCCAGGGGGAGACTCGAACTCCCACATCCTTTCGAATACTAGCACCTGAAGCTAGCGCGTCTACCAATTCCGCCACCTGGGCACAGGTGCTGCCGAGAAGGATCGGCAGTGAAGCGTGTGGCCGGGTGGAATCCGGCCAGCCCCGAATTATATCCCCTGGGAAAGGCCTTGTCAGCAATTCCCAAAAAAACGGCGGCCGGAACGGATTCCGGCCGCCGTGCGGGATAGGTGTGGCCGAGGCAAGGGGGGAACCTCGGCCACGATCCGGATGGGGAAGGGGGGAACCCCGGTCCGGACTTTACATTGTAGGCCCACCCGGGGGTCTGTCAAGGACAAAAATGTTTGCAAATTGGCAGTTTGCGGAATGCTTCACGTTCCCGGATGCAGAGTTTGCGGCCCATCGACGAATCTTTGCCGGGTCAAGTGGCGTCAGGCGGCCAGTGATCATCGGAGTTTGTGCTGCGGGCGGTATAATTTCCGGGTCTTTCGGGCGTTCCGTCCGCCCGCTCCTCTCAAATCCCCAAGGAAAGTATCAGGTATGGACTTTCAACTGACCGAAGAACAACAGATGATCCAGTCGGCGGCGCGTGATTTCGCCGTCAATGAAATCGCTCCGGTAGCCGCTGAATTCGACGCCTCCGGCGAGTTTCCGCTCGAAAATATCCGCAAGATGGGCGAGCTTGGCCTGATGGGAATCGAGGTCCCCGACCAGTACGGCGGCGCTGCGCTGGACACGATCGGCTACGTGCTGGCCATGATCGAGGTCAGCGCCGCCGATGCCGCCCACGGGACCATCATGTCGGTCAACAACTCGCTGTTCTGCAACGGCATTCTCAAATACGGTACCGAAGACCAGAAACAGAAGTTCGTCCGCGCCATCGCCACGGGCGAGCAGATCGGCGCCTATGCCCTGACCGAGCCGCAGTCGGGGTCGGACGCGTCAACGATGAAATCGCGCGCGGTGTTGTCCGACGACGGCAGCCACTACCTCATCAACGCGCGCAAATCGTGGATCACCTCCGGTCCCTATGCCCGCTACCTGGTCCTGTTCGCATCGACTGCTCCCGAGGCCGGCGCGCGCGGCATTACCGCTTTCCTGATCGACACCGAGGAAGAGGGGTTCAGCAGGGGCAAGACCGAGCCGAAGCTGGGGATTCGCGCCTCCGCAACCTGCGAGGTCGAACTGCAGGACTATCGCTGCCCGGTCGAGCATCGCCTGGGCGAGGAAGGACAGGGCTTCAAGATTGCCATGAGCGTGCTCGATGCCGGGCGCATCGGCATCGCCGCCCAGGCGGTCGGAATCGCCCAGGCGGCCTACGATGCCAGCCTGATGTATGCGCGCGAACGCAAGGCTTTCGGGCGCGAGATCGGCACCTTCCAGATGATCCAGCAAAAGCTGGCCGACATGAAGACCCGCCTGGAAGCGGCCCGTTTGCTGACCCTGCGCGCGGCCTGGGCGAAAAAGCAGGCCGAGACCACCGGTGCCAGGATCACCCTGGACGGCTCCATGGCCAAGCTGTTTGCCTCGGAGGCGGCCATGTGGATCGCCCACCAGGCAGTGCAGTTGCATGGTGGAATGGGCTACAGTAAGGAAATGCCCGTAGAGCGCTACTTCCGTGACGCAAAGATCACCGAAATCTACGAAGGCACCAGCGAAATTCAGCGCATGGTCATCGCGCGCACAGAGACCGGTTTGCGATAAAAGCAGCGGCCGCGCGCAGCGAAAAGAAAGCGCATGACTCGCCCGCCGGCGGATTGAGAGGGCCGTTGGCGGGACGAGACCATAAAACAAACCAGAGTCGGGGCTGGCATGAGTGCATCGGAAGAATCGGTCAAGCGGCAGCGGCTGCAGGCCGTGGTTGAGCAAATCATCGGGCAGGGCGGAAGCGAATCCCAGGCCCAGTTTGCGCGCGAGTTTCTCAGGCGTGTGCCGGCAGCGGAGCTGGTCGAGGAAAAGCCGGCCTACCTGGCCGCGATAGCGCGTGGAATGCACCAGTTTGCGCGTCAACGCATGCCCGGCGAGATATCGATCCGGGTCTACAACCCGGAGCTCGATCGCGACGGCTGGCAGTGTGGCCACAGCGTCATCGAGATCATCAACGACGACATGCCGTTCCTGGTCGACTCGGTCGTCCTGGCCCTGTCCGAGCTGGGCCTGTCGGCGCACCTGATCATCCATCCGGTGTTGCGGGTGCGCCGTGACCAGGGTGGGCACTGGCTGGCGCTTTGCGACGGCGAGTCGGAGGCGCGCGGCGAGTCGCTGATGCATCTGCAGATCGACCGTCAGACCTATCCGGAAACCCTGTCCAGGATCGAACAGCGCGTACTGCAGGGCCTTGCTGATGTGCGCCGCGCGGTCAGCGACTGGCGGGCGATGCGCCAGCGCGTCCGCGAGATTGCCCGGAGTTTTGCCGAGGGCAATCGGTTCGTGGATGACGCTGACCGGGTCGAGGCCGGGGATTTCTTCGCCTGGCTGGCCGATGATCACTTCACCTTCCTGGGTTATCGCCAGTACGTCATCGAGGATCGCAATGGCGAAGAAGTGCTCAGGGCCTTGCCGGAAACCGGCCTGGGCATCATGCACCCGGAGCATCGCGAAGCGCCGGTCAGGCCGCTCAGAGACATCGCTCGGGGAACCGAACGGCAAACAGCCGACTCGCCCATCATCATCACCAAGACCAATGCGAAGTCGACGATTCACCGCGGCGGGTACATGGACTACATCTCCGTGCTCGATTTCGACGCCCGTGGCAACGTGATTGGCGAGAAGCGCTTGATCGGTCTGTTTACTTCCAATGCCTACATTCGCCGCTGCCACGATACCCCGCTGGTCCGGCGCAAGGTCGAGGAGGTGGTTCAGTTGTCCGGCCTGCGGCCCAACAGCCATGCCGGCAAGGCCTTGCTGCATATTCTGGAGACGCTGCCACGCGACGAGTTGTTCCAGGCCACCGCCGAAGAACTGCTGGACCTGGCCACGGGCGTCCTGGATCTGCAGGAGCGCAGCCAGACCCGGCTGTTCATTCGCCGCGAACGCTTCGGGCGCTTCTTTTCCTGCCTGGTCTTCATTCCGCGCGATCGTTTCAATACCGAAAACCGCGAAAAGATCCAGAACATACTGCGACGCGCACTCAAGGGCGATCGCCTGGATTTCGCGGTCCAGGTCGGAGAATCCAAGCTGGCCCGGGTCCACGTGGTGGTCCGGCCCCGCCAGCCCGGTGCGGTGGACTACGATCTCGACGCGATCGAGCAGAAAATCAAGCAGGCGGTGCGCTCGTGGAGCGACGAGCTGACCGAGATTCTGGTTCGCGAGCACGGCGAGGAGCAGGGCCTGGAACTGAGTCGCCGCTTCGCGTCGGCTTTTCCGGCCTCGTACACCGAAGACGTGTCGCCGCACGTGGCCAGCTACGATGTCGCCAACGCCGCCAGCCTGCGCGACCTCGACGATCTGCGCATGAGCCTGTACCGGCCGCGCCAGCGCAGCGGAAACATGCTGCGCTTCAAGTTGTTCAAGCACGGCCAGCCCATTCCCTTGAGCGACGTGTTGCCGATGCTCGAAAACCTCGGCATGCGGATCGTCTCCGAACGTCCCTACGAGGTGAAACTGGCCGGTGGTCACGGGCTCTGGATCCAGGATTTCGACATGCGGCCCCCGGTCGGCGGCGAGGTCGACCTGGCCTTGATCCGCGACAACTTCCAGCGGGCGTTCGAACAAATCTGGCGTGGCCGTTGTGAAAACGACGGATTCAACCGGCTGATCCTGCTTGCCCACCTGAACTGGCGCCAGGCCAGCCTGCTGCGATCCTTGAGCAAGTACCTGCTCCAGACCGGGATTCCCTTCTCCCAGGCCTACATGGAACAGACCCTGGCTTCGTGGCCGCTGCTGGCGCGCCTGCTGGTCGAGTATTTCGAGGCGCGGCTGGATCCTGAACGATCCGAGGAAGGCCGGGCCCAGCGCCTCACTGCCCGCCGCACCCTCGAGTCGCACCTGTCCAGGCTGGGGGCGGATTTCGATGACCCGGTCCTGTCGGAGTACCTTGACGAGGTGGGGCTGGCCCGTGAGAAAGACCCTGACGAAGAGCGCGCCAAAAATGTGCGCAAGACGATTCTGCGTGCGCTCGACAGCGTCAGCTCGGCCGACCAGGACCGGATCCTGCGGGCCTTCTGCGACGTCATCCGGGCCGTCCTCCGAACCAGTTTTTTCCGGCTCGATCCCGGCGGCAAGCCCTACGACTACGTCAGCTTCAAGCTCGATTCGGCCGAGGTTTCGGACCTGCCGCGGCCGCGGCCGTTCCGCGAAATCTGGGTCTACTCGCCGCGCACCGAGGGGATTCACCTGCGCGGCGGCCTGGTGGCTCGCGGCGGCTTGCGCTGGTCGGATCGCCTGG
The DNA here is from genome assembly GCA_007694885.1 of Wenzhouxiangella sp. GTDB lineage: Bacteria > Pseudomonadota > Gammaproteobacteria > Xanthomonadales > Wenzhouxiangellaceae > Wenzhouxiangella. Next base: position 4,508 of record REEW01000026.1, read on the forward strand.
CCGATTTCCGGACCGAGGTGCTGGGGCTGATTCGGGCCCAGAACGTCAAGAACACCATGATCGTGCCGGTCGGCGCCAAGGGCGGCTTCGTGGTCAAGCGCCCACCCGATGGCGACGATCGGGATGCCCTGATGGCCGAAGTGGTCTCTTGCTACCGCAGCTTCATCAACGGCCTGCTCGACATCACCGACAACCTGGTCGATGACCGCATCGTTGCGCCCAAACGCGTGGTCCGAACCGATGGCGATGACCCCTACCTGGTCGTTGCCGCCGACAAGGGAACGGCCACGTTTTCCGATATCGCCAATGCCATTTCCGCCGAGCATGGCTTCTGGCTGGGTGATGCCTTTGCTTCCGGCGGATCCAACGGCTACGACCACAAGGGCATGGGGATCACGGCGCGCGGGGCCTGGGAATCGGTCAAGCGTCATTTCCGCGAGTTGGGCAAAGACATTCAAAGCGAGGAATTCAGCGTGGTCGGCATCGGCGACATGGCCGGCGACGTGTTCGGCAACGGCATGCTGCTGTCGCGCCAGGTCCGGCTCAAGGCCGCGTTCAATCACATGCACATCTTTCTCGATCCCGATCCGGACGCAGAAAAGAGTTTCGCCGAACGCGAGCGCCTGTTCCGGTTACCGCGCTCGAGCTGGGCCGACTACGCCACCAGCCTGATTTCCGAGGGCGGCGGGGTGTTCTCGCGCCAGGCCAAGTCGATCCCCTTGTCAGCTCCCGTGCGGGCCTGGCTGAATGTCGAGGCAGAAAGCCTGGCGCCGCAAGAACTGATCCGCGCGCTGCTCACCGCCCCGGTGGACCTGCTCTGGAACGGCGGCATCGGCACCTACGTCAAGTCCAGCCGGGAATCCCACGCCGACGTCGGCGATCCGACCAACAACCCGGTCCGCGTCGATGGCCGCGACCTGCAGTGCAAGGTGGTGGGCGAAGGCGGCAACCTCGGCCTGACCCAGCTGGGGAGAATCGAGTTTGCCCTCAACGGCGGCCGGCTGAACACCGATTTCATCGACAACTCCGGCGGCGTGGACTGCTCCGACCACGAAGTCAATATCAAGATCCTGCTCAACCAGGCGCTGCAGCAAGGACGCCTGGACACCACCGAACGCAACCGCCTGCTCGCCTCGATGAGCGATGAAGTGGCCGGCCTGGTCCTGCGCAGCAATTACCTGCAGACCCAGGCGATCAGCATGATGGAGAGTCTGACCACGCATCGCCTGGGTGCCGAGGCCCACCTGATCGCGATGCTGGACCGGCAGGGAATCATCGACCGTGACCTGGAGCAATTGCCCGACGAAGAGGAACTGCGCGAGCGCGTAGCCCGGGGGATCGGCCTGACCCGGCCGGAACTGGCCTTGCTGCTGTCGTTCAGCAAGATCACCCTGTACCAGGAATTGCTGGCCTCGGACGTTCCCGAAGATCCCTTCCTGTCGCGCGAGCTGGAGGATTATTTTCCCCGGCCGCTCAAGGAGCGCTTTGCCGACCTCATGCCCGACCACCGTCTGTGGCGCGAAATCATTGCGACCCGGGTCACCAACTCCATCGTCAACCGCATGGGCGCGCACTTCGCCAATCGCATCCGCGAAGACACCGGCGCGGATTCGGCCACCATGGCCAAGGCCTACACCGTGGCCCGGGAAATTTTCCGGGCGCGCGACTACTGGGCCGAGATCGAGGCGCTGGACAATCGCGTCCCGGCGCAGCTGCAGACCGAGGCCATGCTGGAGATGTGGAACCTGTTGCGCCAGGCCACCCGACGCCTGATCGCGCTTCCCGGCGGTTACGCCATCGACATCTCCAGCAAGGTCGAGCGCTTTGCCGCCGGCCTGGAAGAGTACGCCTCGGGCATGATCGACACGCTCGATTCCGAGCTGCTCGACATGTTGCACAAGCGCCGCGAGAAACTGATCGACGCCGGTTTCCCGGTTGAGCTGGCCGGGCGCGTGGCCGGGTTGCGTTTCCTGCAGCCGGCCCTGGACGTGGTCGACGAGGCGAGCAGCCAGGGCTTGCCCGTGGCCACGGTTGCAGCGATCTATTTCGGCATCGTCGATCGTCTGTGCATCAAATGGCTTCGCGGTCGAATCGAGGAACTGCCGGTAGAGCGTCAGTGGCACGCCCACGCGCGCGGCAACCTGCGCGACGAGCTGTATCGTTACCACCGCCAGATCACCCGCCGAATCCTGATCGAGACCGGCGACGAGGCCGATCCGGTGGAGAGCTGGTTCGAGCGCTATCCGGCCCAAACCGGGCGGGTGGTCATGATGCTCGAGCAAATGCGCAACACCTCGGCCGGAGACTACCCGTCGCTGCAAGTCGCGCTCAACGGACTGGGCCAGCTGCTCCAGGCCACCTCGGAATGACAAAAGCCGCGCCGGCGATCGCTTTCCTCGCCAGTCAGCACCCGGGCTCGCAGGAGGCCTTGAGCGAACTGGAACAGCGTTATGGCCGCACCGATCCCGGGCAGGCCGATGTGCTGGTCGTGCTCGGCGGGGACGGATTCATGCTGCATACCCTGCACGAGCACGTCGAGCTCGACCTGCCGGTTTTCGGCATGCGTCTGGGCGATGTCGGCTTTCTGATGAACCGCTTTGCTCCCGACGGGCTGGTCGAGCGAATCGACTCGGCCCGGGCGGTGACCCTCAACCCGCTGATCATGGAGTGCGAGGACCGCAGCGGCGAGCGCCATCGGGCGGTCGCTTTCAACGAAGTCTCGCTGCTGCGCCAGACCAACCAGGCCGCCCACATCCGGATCCTGATCAACGGTCGGGTCCGTCTCGACCGCCTGGTCGCCGACGGCGTCCTGGTGGCCACCGCAGCGGGTTCGACCGCCTACAACCTCTCGGCCCACGGCCCGATTCTGCCGCTGGGCACGGAAGCGGTGGTGCTCACGCCGATCAGCCCGTTCCGGCCGCGGCGCTGGCAGGGCGCCATTCTGCCGGCCAACGCCGAGATCGAGCTGGAGGTTCTGCAGCCCGAGCGCCGGCCGGTCAGCGCCACGGCCGACTACGACGAAATCCGCGATGTCCGCCGAGTCCAGGTGAAACTGGAGCGGCGCATTGGCCCGCGTCTTTTGTTCGATCCGGAGCACTCGCTGGAAGAACGGATTCTGCAGGAGCAGTTCCTGGTGCCCGATCCCTGACCGGCCATCCGGAGCTGCCCGGGTGCCGCGTTGCCCATCGTTGAAAAAAGCGCAAGCGGGGAACCCGGAACCACCTGCTGTGCTATCTTCCCGCCTCTATGTCCCAGCCCTCCGACAAATCCACACACCCCGGTCCCCTGATGGTGGGGATCTCGTCGCGCGCCTTGTTCGACCTCGATGCCAGCCATCGGGTGTTCGAAGACGGCGGCCTCGAGGCCTACATGGACTACCAGCGCGAACGCGAGGATCAGATTCTTCCCCCCGGGGTCGCGTTCAGCCTGGTCCGGAAGCTGCTTGCGCTCAACGAGGACGGGATGGACCATCCCGGTGTGGAAGTCATTCTGCTGTCGCGCAACAGCGCCGACACCGGCCTGCGCATCTTCAACTCCATCGAGCACCACGGCCTGAGCATCCAGCGCGCGGTCTTCACCAACGGCGCCTCGCCCGCGCTCTACATCGAACCCTCGGGTGCCCAGTTGTTCCTGTCGTCGAACGACGACGACGTGCGGCGCGTACTCATGGCCGGGTACGCGGCCGCGACGATTCTGCCCTCGGCCACGCGCGAGAATCGTTCCAGCCAGCTGCGCCTGGCCTTCGACGGCGATGCGGTGATCTTTTCCGACGAGGCCGAGCGGGTCTACAAGGAACAGGGCCTGGAGGCGTTCTCCGACAGCGAACGCCGGTCCGCCGCCAATCCGCTGGCGGCCGGGCCGTTCAAGCGCGTCCTCGAGGGCATCCATCGGATCCAGTCGGCCTATCCGGTCGAGGAAAACCCGATTCGAACCGCGCTGGTCACCGCCCGCTCCGCCCCGGCCCACAAGCGCGTCATCCTGACCTTGCGCGCCTGGGGCATCCGCATCGACGAGGCCATGTTCCTCGGCGGCCGGCCCAAGGCACCGTTCCTGCGCGCCTTCGGCGCCGACATCTTTTTCGACGACCAGCAGCTGCACTGCACCACCGCCAGCCAGGAAGTCGCCACCGGCCACGTCCCCCACGGCGTCGCCAACGAACCGAAATGAACGTGCCGCGTCTGCCACTTGCACCGCGTCTGTGCGTGAGGCGTGAGACCAACCAAACCTGACACTGGATAGAAACCATGCGATTGAAATTGATTTTTGGGCTGCTGATTCTTGCGGCAATGAATGCCACCGCCGACGACAACGGCAACGCCGACGAGGCCTGGTCGGTGACCGAGCCGCCGGGGCAGTGGCAGACGATTTCCATCGACACCCGCCAGGTGACCTGGTCGGACGTCGACATCAGTCCCGACGGGCAGACCCTGGTGTTCCACATGCTCGGTGATCTCTACCGGGTCGGCATCGACGGCGGCCAGGCCGAGGCGCTGACCGACGACATCGCCTGGAACTTCCAGCCGCGCTACAGCCCGGACGGGCGCCACATCGCCTTTATTTCCGACCGCGACGGGGCCGAGAACATCTGGATCATGGATGCCGACGGAGCCAACCTGAGCCAGGTCAGCTCCGAGCGCGACCACCTGCTGCACAACCCGGCCTGGTCGCCGGACGGCGACTACATCGCCGCACGCAAGGGCTATGTCTCGCAGCGCTCGATCCCGGCCGGGGCGATCTGGATGTACCACCGCGGCGGCGGCGGCGGGGTCGAGCTGGTCGAGCGCCTGCACGGCCAGCAGTCGCAGAAAAACATCGCCGAGCCGTACTTTTCACCCGACGGCAAGCACCTCTACTTCAGCCAGGACATCACCCCGGGCCGGGTCTGGGAATACAACCGCGACGCGATCAAGGGAATTTTCGCCGTCCGCCGGCTCGATCTGGAATCCGGCGAGATCGAAACCGTGGTCGGCGGCCCGGGCGGTGCGGTGCGGCCGGTGCTCTCCCCCGACGGCAGCCAGCTGGCCTTCGTCCGGCGCAATCCCCAGACCCTGTCCTCGCGCCTGATGGTGCGCGATCTGGACTCCGGCATCGAGCGCACCCTGTTCGACCGGCTCGACCGCGACAAGCAGGAAACCTCCGGCGACATGGGCAACTTCCCGGCCTATGCCTGGCACCCGGACGGCGATTCTCTGGTCATCTGGAGCGCGGGCAAGTTCCACCGCATCGGCAGCGACGGCTCGCACCGCGAGATCGAGGTCCACGTCCAGGTCGACAAGCAGATTCATCCGGCCCTGCAGCGCACGGTCGAAGTCTCGCCCGATACCTTCCCGGTGCGCATGGCGCGCTGGACCCAGATGAGCCCGGACGGTCGCCACGCGATCTTCCAGGCCCTGGGCTACCTGTGGCTGCATGATCTGGAAAGCGGCAGCCACCGGCGCCTGACCACCCAGGACGAGCACTGGGAGTTCTATCCGCAGTTTTCTCCGGACGGGCGCCAGGTGGTCTACGTGACCTGGGACGACGAGGCCCTGGGCAGCGTGCGCGTCCACCCCGTGGGTCGCGGCCGGGGCCGGACCCTGACCGACCAGCCCGGGCACTACGTCGAACCCTCGTTTTCGCCCGCCGGCGACCAGGTCGTCTACCGCAAGACCACTGGCGGCTTTTTGACCTCGCCGACCTGGTCGGAACGGACCGGCCTGTACCGCGTGACGGTCAGCGGCGGCGACCCGGTGCGCGTGCTCGATCGCGGCGCCCGGCCGCAGTTTTCGGCCGACGGTCAGCGCATCGTCTACTCGCAGCGCGGCGAAGGCAACGTCCTTTTGCTCAACAGCGTCAACCTGGACGGCTTCGACGAGCGCGAACATCTCAGAGGCGACTGGATCACCGAGTACCGGGTCTCGCCCGACGGCCGCTGGGTCGCCTTTGCCGAGCACTACAATGCCTACCTGGCACCGTTCTTCGCCGCCGGCAAGCCGGTCGACCTGGGCGCCGCCACATCCGCTTTCCCGGTTCGCCAGGTCTCGGCCCGCGGCGGCGAGCACCTGCATTTTTCCGGCGACAGCGCCACCCTGGCCTGGTCGCACGGTGCGACCCTGTACCAGCGCCCCTTGCGCGACGCGTTCGCGTTTCTTGAAGGTGCGCCCGAAGAGCTGCCGGAGCCGGAAACCCAGGGGCGCAACCTGTCGTTCGAGGTCGACAGCGATCGCCACGACGGCCGCATTGCCCTGGTCGGCGGGCGCGTGGTGACCATGCGCAACGCCGGCGAGGAGCAGGAGGTCATCGACAACGGTGTGATCCTGGTCGAGGGCCATCGCATTCGCGCCGTCGGTGGCAGCGACGAGATCGAGGTGCCTGCCGGTTTCGAGGTCTTCGATCTCGACGGCAAGACCGTGGTCCCGGGCCTGGTCGACGCCCATGCCCACGGGCCGATGAGCAACCAGCAGCTGACCCCGCAGCAGAACTGGGCCCAGATCGCCAACGTCGCTTTCGGCGTGACCACCACCCACGACCCGTCCAACGACAACAACGGCATCTTCTCGATGGCCGAGCTGCAGCGCGCCGGTAAGGTGATCGCGCCCCGGCTGTACTCGACCGGACGCATCCTGTACGGGGCGATCGCGCCCGGCGCCACCGCCCGCATCAACAGCTACGAGGACGCCGAGTTCCACGTCCGCCGCCACAAGGAACTGGGCGCGATCTCGGTCAAGAGCTACAACTACAACCGTCGCGACCAGCGCCAGCAGGTGC
>REEW01000103.1 GCA_007694885.1 Wenzhouxiangella sp.
TGAGTCGACCATAGAGGGCGGCAACACGGTAGTGAGTTCCTATCCCAGAAACACGCTTCCGGAGCTCGAGTGGACCCCAGCGTTCTGGGTGGCTGGGAGTTTGGCGGTGATTCGATTGGCGCGGTACAGGCGCTCGGGGCCTGGATCTCCGCCAGCGGGAGTTTGCATTGCGACTGGGAGGAACTGTCGAACAACCGGGTTCGGGTATCGTGCAGGCGCAATGATTGACCGGTATTGACGGAACGGCGGCGGACAGCAGCGCCTGTCCGCCGTCGATCTCCATTGACCGGCCGCCGTTTTTCACCGGGTAGCGGTGTCTGCATTGCGGGCCCATCTGCGTTGAATGGGCGTCAACAAGATAAAAATTCCCCCAAAATGTCAATTGTGCGTTGCATTATTGTTAACGCTCGATTATGGTTTGAGCGCACATACCGGACCGACAGGTCCATTCTGGCCAGCAACGCATTATCTGGGAGGATCAGCGACATGGCTCGAACCATCAACCCTCACCCCCTTGTCTCCGCCATATCGGCCGGCCTTCTGGCCCTCGGTCTGGGCGGGCTTTCCGCACACGCGCAGACCGAAGCCGAGGAATCGGCCCAGGACCAGGTGCTCGACGCCGAAGATGGCGGCCAGGCCCGGGACGAGGAGATTCTCGACCGCGTCGTGGTGACCGGTTCGCGGATTGCCCGCGACCCCAACCTGATTTCGCCGGCGCCGGTGCAGTCGATCGACTCCGAGGACATCGAACTGTCCGGCGAGCTCAACGTGATCGACATCGTCAGCGCCTTGCCGGCGTTGCTGGGTTCGTCCAACGCGACCGACAACCTGGCCTCGCCGGGTGCGGCCGGGGCCGGCATTCTCAACCTGCGCAACCTCGGTTCGGTGCGCACCCTGACCCTGGTCAACGGTCGCCGCCACGTTGCCGGCCTGGCCGGCAGTGCCTCGGTCGACGTCAACACCATCCCGGCCGCGCTGGTCGAGCGCGCCGAAGTGCTGACCGGTGGTGCCTCGGCCGTGTACGGCGCCGACGCGGTGACCGGCGTGGTCAACTTCGTCCTCAAGGATGACTTCGAGGGCATCGACATCACCACCCAGTACAACCTCTCGCACCGCGGCGACGCCGACCGGCGCCTGATTTCGGCCACCTTCGGCCAGAACTTCGCCGGCGACCGCGGCAACGTCGTTTTTTCCCTGACCCATGAAGACATCGTCGGCCTGAGCCAGGGCGACCGATCGCACACCCGCGGTGATCGTCTGGGCTCGGTCTGGCCGAACCCGGTGCGCTTCATCCAGAGCGCCGACATCGCCGCGTTCGGTCTCGATCCGCTCCTGCTGGGCAGCCAGATCTCCGGCTTTTGCGGCGACGGCGACGGCACCCTGGGGGCCGCCCGCGATCCGCTGTGCAACCGCATCGACGGCGTGCCGGGTCTGAGCCTGCAGCCGTTTGGCCGCTTCAACCTGACCAGCTACGGGTCCATCATCGGTGTCGACTGGTTCGGCGACGGGTTTCTTTCGACCTTCCCCGGTGACGAGTTCGAGGAATTCGGTTCGCCCATTCCGGTCAACCGCCCACCCGGCGGCCTGATTTTCGACTTGAACAACGACGGCATCGAAGACTGTCTGCAAACCGTCAACGGCGTGATCCTGCAGCGCTTCGGTTTCTTTGCCGGCTGCCACGTCGTGCGCGAACCCGGTGGTCCGGCCGACGTGTTCCAGGACGGTCTGCTGGCCGGCTCGCAGAACGCTTTCGGCGGCGACGGTACCTCCGGCGGGCGCGATGGTCAGTCGATCACGCCCGACGATGAGCGCACCGTGCTCAACCTCAATTCGCGCTACGACTTCACCCCGTCGACGCGCTGGTTTTTCGAGAGCAAGTACGCGCGCTCCAAGACCATCGATGACGGCAGCGAGGCCGTGCAGGGCTTTTTCGATTCGCACATCCTGCGCTGGGACAACCCCTTCATTCCGGACAACCTGCGCGACCCCATCGAGGCCTTCGTTGGCGCCAATCCGGACCTGTTCGAACTCGACAACGTCAACATCCTGGTCGGTCGCGACATGACCGATCTGGGCCAGCGCCGCAGCATCGCCCGGCGTGAAACCATCCGCTTCGTGACCGGCCTGGAAGGCCTGATCGGCGACGGGCCGTTCAGCTACGAGGTTGCGCTCAATTACGGTCGGACCACGGCGGATACCCAGTTCACCGGCCTGGCCCTGGACCGCTACTACGCCGCCGCCGATGCCGTGGTCGACCCGGCCACCGGCAACATCGTCTGCCGTTCCGAGCTCGACCCCAGCGCCATTCCGGGCGACTCCTTCCTGCGCAGCGCCGGCCCGTTCCGCGGTTTCCAGACCTTCACTCCGGGCTCCGGCCAGTGCGCGCCGCTGAACCTGTTCGGCATCGGCGCGCCTAGCCAGGAAGCGGCCGATTTCGTCATCCTCGACATGGAGCGCAAGCGCACCATCGAGCAAACCGTGGTGAGCGGCTTCCTGGTCGGTGATAGTTCCGACTGGTTCAGCCTGCCCGGCGGGCCGATGGGCATGGTGCTGGGCTTTGAATACCGCGACGAGGAAAGCACGTTCAAGGCAGACGGTTTCGAACTGCCGCGGGAGGATCCGCTGGGGATCGTCGATGCGTCCTCGCGCGTGTTTCCGGTCGATGCCCCGACCGACAACACGTCGGGCAGCTTCGACGTCAAGGAAGTCTTCGCCGAAGTCTCGCTGCCGCTGCTCAACAATCGGCCCGGCGTTGAAGACCTGACCCTGGATCTTGCCTACCGGTTCTCGGACTATTCGACCCTGGGCAGCACCGACAGCTGGAACGTGCGCCTGTCGTATGCCCCCATCCAGGACATCCGCTTCCGCTCGACCCTGTCGCAGACCGTGCGTGCGCCGAACATCAACGAGTTGTTCTCGCCGCTGCAGTCGGCCACGGCGCGCCCGTCCGACCCGTGTGATGTCGCCAACATCAACGACGGCACGGCCAACCGCCCGGCCAACTGCGCCGCCGACGGCCTGCCGGCCAATTTCACCGATCCATTGACGGCGCGCTTCTCCGGCTTTACCGGCGGCAACCCGGACCTGGACGTGGAAACGGCCGATACCTTCACTGCCGGCATCGTGCTCGAGCCGCGCTTCGTGCCCGGCCTGTCGATCTCGGTGGACTGGTACGACATTGAAATCGACGACGCCATTTCCTCGATCGGTGTCCAGCAGCTGGTCAACGCCTGCTACGACGCGGCCACCTTCCCCAACCAGTTCTGCGAGCAGTTCAGCCGCGACCGCGATCCGGGTTCGCCGACTTTTCTGGGTTTCCAGTCGTTCGTCAGCAGCCAGCTGAACTTTGCCTCCATCGTCACCCAGGGGATTGATTACTCGGCCCGCTACGAGTTCGCGCTGGGCAGCCTGGCCTCGGCGCTGGATTCCTGGGGCAGCATGACCCTGGGGATCACCGGCAACTGGGTGAACAAGCTCGAGCGTTTCGAGGATCCGATCGACGACAGCATCGTCAATGACCTGATCTATGAAAACGGTCAGCCGAAGAACGCCTTCAGCGCCTTTGCCCGCTGGCGCTGGGACCGCCTGACCCTGAACTGGCAGGCCCGCTACTGGGGCAAGTTCCTGGAGTTCTCGCCGCGCCTGGACAACGACAATGTCGACAACGTCGAAAACGCCTGGACCGGTGACATGTGGCGGCATGACCTGAGCGGTTCGTTCATGGCCAACGAGTCGATCCGGGTCCTTGCCGGGGTCAACAACGTGTTCGACAAGCAGCCGGTGCTCAGCGCCCGGGCCTACCCGGTCGGCATCATCGGACGTGAGTACTTCCTGGGGCTGAACGCGCGCTTCTAGCCGGCACTGCGCCAATGCCCTGCAAGCCCCGGAGCGCCCTGTCGCTCCGGGGCTTTTTCATGCTGCTCGAAGGGCAGGGGGAGGCGGCGTTCGCAGGCAGCGCCGACGCCGAACCACACGACGTGTTTTGACAACGCTATCATTCTGTTCCAAGCTACGCGGCAAATCGGCAGGCGATTACACCCCTACATGATGCCACCAGAACATCGAACAGCTTTGCGCGAACGGCCGGACTGCGGGCCCGCACGGTTCAAGGTCTGAGCCATGCCCCGTGCAATCCACACAACCGCCGCGGTCGACCGCATCCCTTTTCAGCAAAAGCTGATCTACGGGGCCGGCGCCTTTGTCAACAACCTGCTCGCCGGTGCCATCGGCGGCATGATGATCGTGCTCAACCTGGCCTTCGGGATGAATCCGGCCCTGGTCGGACTGCTGGGTGCCTTGCCCCGCCTGACCGATGCCATCACCGACCCGGTGATGGGTTACATCTCGGACAATACCCGTTCGCGCTGGGGACGGCGGCGGCCCTATATCTTTTTCGGCGCCATCTTCGCCGGGGTCATGTTCATGCTGCTCTGGCAGTTGCCGCCGGGCAAGACCGAGAGCTGGTATTTCTGGTACTTCCTGGCCGGCTCGTTCCTGTTTTATCTCGGCTATACCATTTTCGCCACGCCCTGGGTCGCGCTGGGCTACGAGCTGACCCCCGACTACCACGAACGCACCCGGCTGATGGGCGTGCAGAATTTCATCGGCCAGTCGGTCTACCTGGTCGTGCCCTGGTTTCTGCTGATCATGCAGCACGACGGCTGGTTCGACGGCATGGCCGAGGGGGCGGCCGGACTGGCCATCATCATTGGCCTGATCGCCATCGGGGTCGGCATTCTTCCCGCCATCTTCCTGCGCGAACGATTCCAGGAGATTGCGGCCAAGGCGCATGAAGGAGAGCAGGATCCGTCGCGCAGCATGGTCGGCATCGTGGCGCGCAATCTCAGGGACTTCTTCGCCGGCTTCCTGACCACGCTGCGCTCCAGGCCGTTCCTGAAGCTGTGTATCGCCACCTTCCTGGTATTCAACGGCTTCATCATGGTCGCTGCCTTCCAGTTTTACGTCATCATCTATTACGTCTTCGCCGGCGATACCGTCGAGGGCGCCAGATTCGCCGGCTACGCGGGCACCCTGCAGTCGCTGTCCACCTTCGGCGTGATCGTCGTGGTGACCTGGCTGGGAACGCGGATCGGCAAGCGGCGGGCGTTTTTCATCGCCATCGGCCTGTCGACCCTCGGCTATACGCTCAAGTGGTTCTGCTACACGCCCGACAACCCGTGGCTGGTTCTGCTGCCGGCGCCGCTGATCGCCTTCGGGCTGGGCGGGCTGTTCACCCTGATGCCGTCGATGATTGCCGATGTCGTCGATGCCGACGAACTCGATACCCACGAGCGGCGCGAAGGCATGTACGGCTCGATCTTCTGGTGGGTGGTCAAGCTGGGCATGGCCGCGGCCATCGCCGCCGGCGGTTTCCTGCTCAACGCCACCGGCTTCGACGTCGATCTGGGCGGTGAGCAAAGTGCCGCCACCATCCAGGCCATGCGCGCCTTCGACGCGTTCTTGCCGGCCCTCGGCTCGCTGCTGGCGATCTGGGCCATTGCCCGCTTCCCGATCGACGAGCAGACGGCCTACGCCGTTCGAGCGAAACTGGAGAATCGCCGTGGCAAACCGGAAGCCCCGCTGGCTGCTCCTGCCTGATCCATGTGCTCGATGACGACAGACGACCCGCATCCGGCAGCCGTCGCATCGACCTCGACCCGGATTGCGGATCGGGTGGCCGCGCTGATGGCGCGCATGTCGCTGGAAGAAAAGATCGGCCAGATGGTGCTGGCCCAGCCCGGCGAGGGCCCGCCTGCCGACACCCTGGGAGGCCCGGTTCGAGACGGCCGGGTCGGCGCGATCGTCAACGTGGTCGAGCGCGATGCCGTCAGCGAATTGCAGCGGATTGCGGTGGCGGAAAGTCGGCTTGGCATTCCGCTGCTGGTCGGGCGCGACGTCATCCACGGTTTCCGGACCATCCTGCCGATTCCGCTCGGCCAGGCGGCGAGCTGGAACCCGGAACTGGTTCGCGCCGCCGCCGCCGTTGCCGCGCAGGAGGCGGCCGAAGTCGGCATCAACTGGACGTTTGCGCCCATGCTCGACATTGCGCGCGACCCGCGCTGGGGCCGCATCGCCGAGAGTCCCGGCGAAGACGTCTTCCTGGCCAACCGCCTGGCCGCGGCCATGGTCCAGGGGTTCCAGGGCGAGTCGCTGGCCGAGCCCGGCTCCATTGCCGCCTGCGTCAAGCATTTTGCCGGCTACGGTGCGGTCGAAAGCGGGCGCGATTACGCCACCACCAACATCCCGGAAAACGAACTGCACAACGTCTACCTGCCCCCGTTCAAGGCCGCGATCGACCAGGGCGCGGCCAGCCTGATGACCTCGTTCAGCGACCTCGACGGAATCCCGGCAACGGCCCATGCCGGCCTGTTGCGCGAGGTGCTGCGCGCGCAGTGGTCGTTCGACGGTTTCGTGGTCAGCGATTGGCACTCCATTCCGCAACTCTCGGTCCACGGCTTGACCGCCGATGACCGCGAAGCCGCGGTCGCGGCCGCCAACGCCGGGGTGGACATGGAAATGGCCAGCGATACCTACGCACGTCACCTGGCCGAGGCGGTCGAGTCGGGCGTGGTCGCGCCGGAAACGGTCGACGCGGCGGTGGCGCGGATTCTGGCGATCAAGTTCCGGCTTGGGCTGTTCGACAGTCCGCCTGACAAGGTCGGCGTCGCGGCGCAGGCCGCCAGCGACCATGCCCTGGAGGTGGCCGAAAAAGCGGCGCGGCAAAGCGTGGTGCTGCTCCAGAACCGCGATGGCGCGCTGCCGCTGAAGCCTTCGGAGCTCAGCTCGCTGGCCGTGATCGGCCCCCTGGCCGATGCGGCCTATGAACAGCTCGGCACCTGGATCTTCGATGGCGACCCGGAGCGCAGCATCAGCGTCCTGGCCGGAATTCGCGCCCGCGTCGGCCAGCACCTGGACCTCCTGCACGAGCCCGCCCTGGCAACCAGCCGCAGTCGCGAAACGGGCGGCTTCGACGAGGCTGTTGCCGCGGCCCGACGGGCCGATGCCGTGGTGCTGTGCCTGGGCGAGGAGTCCATCCTGTCCGGCGAGGCCCATTCGCGCGCCGACATCGACCTGCCGGGGGCCCAGGTCGAGCTGGTCCGGCGAATCCGCGGTTGCGGCAAGCCGGTGGTGGCGGTCATCCTGGCCGGCCGGCCGCTGACGCTTGCCAACATCGTCGATGAGGTCGATGCCATCCTCTATGCCTGGCATCCGGGCAGCATGGGCGGGCCGGCGATCGCCGATCTGCTGTTCGGGGTCGAGTCGCCATCGGGCAAATTGCCGGTCACCTTCCCGCGCACGGTGGGCCAGATCCCGCTGTATTACAACGCCAGGAACACCGGCAAGCCGCCGCGGCCGGAAACGGTGGTCAACATCGACGAGATCCCGGTGCGGGCGCCGCAGACGTCGCTGGGCATGTCGGCGTTTCACCTCGACGTGGACCATACTCCGCTGTTTGCCTTCGGCCACGGCTTGTCCTACACCCGCTTCGAGTACTCGGATCTGCGCCTGAGTGCGGCGCGGCTGCCGCTGGCAGATGCGCTGATCGTCAGCGTACGTTTGCGCAACGCCGGGCCGTGCAGTGCCGAGGAAGTGGTCCAGCTCTACGTGCGCGATCCGGTGGCCAGCATTACCCGGCCGGTGCGGGAACTGAAGGGCTTCCAGCGCCTGCGCCTGGCGCCCGGGCAGGCCGAGCGGGTCGAATTTCAGCTGCACGCCGATGATCTGAGCTTCTACGGCCGGCAACAGCGCCGGGTGGTCGAGCCCGGTCGCTTCCAGGTCTGGATCGGCGGCAGCTCGAACGCCGAACTGGGTGGGGAATTCGAGTGGGTGGAGAACTGAACGGAGCATGGTATCAATGTCAACGAGAGCTTTATTGATCTTCTGGATGGTGGTGATGGGTATGGGTTTGAGTGCCAGTGTGCCGGCAGCGCCGTTGTCGGTCGAGATCGTTCGCGGCGAGACCGGCTACCAGCTGTTGCGCGACGGCCAGCCCTATGTCGTGCGCGGTGCCGGCATGGTGTACGACGATCTCGAGCGCTTCGTGGCCCGCGGCGGCAACTCGATCCGCACCTGGACCACGCGCTCGGAAGAAGTCGACATGCCGGCGCTGCTGGACCGTGCCCACGCCCTCGGCGTGACGGTGGCCCTGACCCTGCCCATGGCGCCCGAGCGGGCCGGTTTCGACTACGACGACGAGGAGGCCGTGGCCGACCAGCTGGAGATGCTGCGCGAGGAGGTGCTGCGCTACCGCGACCATCCCGCGCTGTTGTTCTGGATCATCGGCAACGAGCTCAACCACAGCTACAGCAATCCACGGGTCTGGAACGCGGTCAACGATGTCGCCCGGATGATCCACGAGGTCGACCCCCATCATCCCGCAACCACTGCCATTGCCGGCATGCGCGATGAAGTCATCGAGGAGATCCTGGCGCGGGCACCCGATCTTGATTTCCTCAGCATCCAGGCCTATGGACGCCTGTTCGAGTTGCCCGAAACCCTGGCCCGGCTGGCGTTCGATCAGCCCTTCATGATCACCGAATGGGGCACGATCGGCTGGTGGGAAATGGAATCGACGACCTGGGGAGCCCCGGTCGAGTTGACCAGTTCGGAAAAGGCAGACGTTTTCCTGCGTGCCTACGAGGAAGTCCTCGTGCCGCTGGACGATCGGCTGATCGGTTCGTATGCGTTTTTCTGGGGCCAGAAGCAGGAACGCACCCCGACCTGGTTCGGTCTGCTGACCCGAAACGGTGAGCAGACCGAGGCCGGCGACGTACTCGAATACATCTGGACCGGCCAATGGCCGGGGCATCGCACGCCCCGGGTCGAGGCACTCACGCTTGATGGCAGGGGCGCGCGCGAGAACGTGATCGTGCTCGCCGGGCAGACCTATCCGGCCCGGTTTGTCGTCGGCCAGGACAGCGACCAGGCCCTGGCCTATCGCTGGGAAGTCAAGCCCGAAAGCGACGCCAGCGAAGTCGGCGGCGACTACGAACCCTACATCCCCAGCGTGGACGGAGTCCTGGACGCCGTGGACGCGGCTGAAACCAGCCTGCGCGTGCCCGAGCGCGGTGCCTACCGTTTGTTTGCCTATGCCGGCGACGAACGCGGACGGGTCGCCCACGCCAATATTCCCTTCCTGGTCGAAGACGGCTTCGTTCAGTCGCCCGATGACCTGATTGCCGGTGAAGTGATGGCGGTGGCCTATTCCGGCTTCCGCGCCGGCCAGCACCCGGACCGCGGCGAGGGTGCGGTCAACCCCGGCCGGGACGAAGTCCTTCAAGACCTGGAATTGCTGGTCGAGCACGGTTTTCGCCTGATCCGGCTCTACGATGCCGGCGAGAACTCGCTGGACGTGCTCGAGTTGATCCGTGAGCATGAACTGCCGATCCAGGTCATGCTCGGCCTGTGGCTGAGCGCCGAGCTCAGCAACCACGAGGGCTGCCCGTGGCTGGATGAACCGATTCCCGATGCCGAACTGGCCGCCAACCGGATCGCCAACGAGCAAGAGATCGAGCGCGGCATCGCGCTGGCGCAGTCATTCGACGACGTCGTGGTCGCAGTCAATGTCGGCAACGAGGCGCTGGTGGACTGGACCGACCACCTGGTGCCGCTGGAGCGCGTGATCGGCTACGTCCGCCAGGTTCGAAGCGCCATTGCCCAGCCGGTGACCAAGGCTGAAAACTACGAATGGTGGATCCGCGACGGCGCGCCGCTGGCCGCCGAGGTGGATTTCATCGGGGTCCACACCTACCCGGTGTGGGAGGGGCGGGCCATCGATGAGGGCCTGTCCTACAGCGTTGAAAATCTGGTCGCGGTGCGCGAGGCCCTACCCGACGTGCCGATGGCCGTGCTGGAGGCCGGCTGGGCGACCACGGCCAGCGAATTCGGCGACCGGGCCAGCGAAGCGGCCCAGGCCCGCTACTTCCGGGAGATCGAACAATGGGCGCGGCTGACCAACACCACGATCTTTTTCTTTTCGGCCTTTGACGAGCCGTGGAAAGGAGATCCGGGTGATCCCCTGGGGGCCGAGAAACACTGGGGCCTTTTGTTCGAGGACCGTACGCCGAAGCAGGCCCTGGGATCCGACTGACTCCGTGGTCAGGGAGCCGGGCCGGTCGAGCCACGGATCTTGAGGGTGCCCTTGAAAACAAAATGACCGCTGCCGGGCTGCTTGTCTGGCATGCCCTTGACCAGCATCAGCGAGGCCTGTTCGGCCATGGCTGCAAACGGCTGCCGGATCGTGGTCAGCGGTGGAAGAACCTGTTCGGCCAGGGTGATGTCGTCGCATCCGGCCACCGACAGCGCATCGGGAATCGTGATGCCCAGCCGGAGGGCGGCGCGCATCACGCCGACCGCCATGTCGTCGTTGGCGGCAAAGATCGCCGTGGGCCGGGGCTCGCGTTCGAGCAGTTGCATGCCGGCGGCTTCCCCGGCGCCAAAGGAGTTGTCCCCGGCCGCCACCAGCTGCGAAGAAAACGTCAGCCCGCTTTGCTGCAGTCCGTCCCGGTAGCCGAGATAACGCATCCCGACCGCCTTGTGATCCGGGTGGCCGGTGATGAAGGCAATTCTCTGGTGCCCGCAGGAGGCCAGGTAGCGAACCATCTCGGCGCTGAACTCGCGGTCGTTGGTGGCGACAACGCCGTCGGCCGCGCGCTTGAGCCCGGGCGCCAGGCGCACCAGCGGGGTGCCGGTTGCGGTGATTGCGGCAACGATGGACCTGGTGTTGGAAAGCGGCGCGGCCAGCACGATCCCGGCCGGCCTGGCCCGGCGAATCAGGGCTTCGAGTTCCCGCGTGACTCCGCGTCTTCGGTAGCTGCACGGGTGAATCAGGAGTTCATAGCCCTGACTGCGGCACACCCGTAGCACCCCTTCCTGCAGACGGATGATGTAGCCGGCCGAAGGCAGCTCATACGCGCTGGGATCATCGTAGATCAGGCAGACCAGGTGGGCGCGCCGGCTGGCCAGATCACGGGCCGACTGGTTGGGTGCATAACCCAGCTTGGCGATTGCGGCCTCGACCCGGGCCCGCGTCGCCTCGCGCACGGCGTCTTCCCGGTTGACCACGCGCGATACGGTCTTGATCGAAACGCCCGCCAGCCTGGCAACGTCGGTAATGGTCGAATTGGCCATGAAGCGGGATTCTACCCGAGCTTTCCGGATCGACAAGGGATTTCTGATCGCCGGCATGAAGGTCCCTGTGGGCAACCTCAATCCGGGC
>REEW01000023.1 GCA_007694885.1 Wenzhouxiangella sp.
TGAACAGGAAAAGCGCCATGTCGGGGCGGCCCCAGGGGCCGTAGACGGTGAAGAATCTCAGGCCCGTGCACGGGATGCCGTAGAGGTGGGCGTAGGAGTGGGCCATCATCTCGTTGGCTTTCTTGGTCGCCGCGTACAGGGTCAGGGGGTGTTCGGTGGGCTGGTCTTCGGCAAACGGCATGTGGGTGTTGGCGCCGTAGACCGAGCTGGTCGAGGCGAACACCAGGTGCTCGACGCCGATGGAGCGGCAGCCTTCGAGGATGTGCAGGGTGCCGGTGACGTTGCTGGACACGTAGACGTGCGGGTTTTCGGCGGCGTAGCGCACCCCGGCCTGGGCGGCCAGGTGGACGACCCGGGCGGGTCGATGCTGTTCAAACAACTGTTCGACGGCGGCGCGGTCGGCCAGGTCGGCGGTGACGTGGGTGTAGGCCGGATGGTCGGCAAAGCGGGCCAGGCGCGCTTTTTTCAGGCCGACGTCGTAGTAATCGTTGAGATTGTCCAGTCCGACCACGGACTGGCCGGCCGCCAACAGCTTCAGGGCCACGTGCGAGCCGATGAAACCGGCCGTGCCGGTCACCAGGATGGGGTGCATGACTCGATTTCCAGATGCCAGCGCCACAGGATACCCGAGCCGGACCCGCCGCTGGGGACGCGTTGGACCATTTGACTGGGGGCCGGGCATTGGCTACTATGCCTGCGTTAGTCCGTTTCCGGAAAAATCCAGGGGAAAGCTTGATATGAAAACCTATTCGATGATGAAATTCACGACAGCCTTCGCGGCCCTGGCCTGCTGGGCCGGTCTTGCCCTCGCCGGCCCCCTGGGCGAGCTGGAAATCCAGGGCGATGTCCGCCTGACCCAGATGGGCAGCAGCGAATCCATGACCCTGAGCAATACTTCCTACAGCTGGTTCGCCGGCGATCGGGTGGTCACCGGCAACAGCCCGGCCAGCCTGCGCATGGGTTCGGGCAACAGCCTGGCCATCGGGCCGAACTCCGAATTGATGCTGACCCGCGACGCCGGCTACCTGCAGGCCGAATTGGCGCGCGGCTCGCTGGCCTTTCTGTTCAGTTCCAACGGCACACCGCTGCGGGTCAACGGCAGCGAGGCGCTGCCCACCGGCCGCCTCGGAATGATCGAGGTCGGCGAATCCGGCGCGCTCCGGACCTACCAGGGCAGCGATGCCGAAGTGATGGCCGAAGAGGTCGGGCTGAGCGTCACCGAAAGCGGCTTGAGCGCCACCTGCAAGGATGCGCGCCATTGCGAGAACAGCCGGCCACGGTCCACCAGCCCGTAAATCGAGTCGCTCTGTATCCGGCGATCCGGTCAAGCACGACTTGAAGAGCGGCGCTCGCGCCGCTCTCTTTCATTCAGTATCCTGTATTCACGACACCAACAAGGCCAGCGGGGGACATGACAGAAGGTCAGGACAAAAACAGCGGGCAGCGCCATCTGCAGCCGATTTCTCCGTCGAACCAGCAGCTTGCGCAGTACGATCCGCTGCTGCACAGTTCCCAGCATTCCGAGGAAGTCATCAGCCTGCACGAGCTGTGGCTGGTGTTCCTCAAGCGCAAGTGGACGGTCATCTCGATTGCCCTGATTTTCGTGGTCGGGGCGTTTCTTTCCACCACCCTGACCGTGCCCGAGTATCGCTCGACCGCCCAGGTTCAGATCAGTCCGCAGCAAACCCGGGTGCTGGGTTTTGGCGAGTTCGACTACAGCCAGCGCGCCGGCCGCGTGTTCGACGAGTACCGCGCCACCCAGTTGCAGCTGCTGCGCAGCACCGAGCTCAACCAGCGCGTGGTCCGCAACGCCAGCCTCTATGAATACCCCGAGCTGCGCGGCGAGATTCGCCAGCGCAGCGTCACCGGTGAACTGCGCGGATTGACCCGCACCGTACGCAACTCGGTGCGCGACATGCTCAATGGCTCAGCTACCGACGCCGCCGCGGCCGAAGGGAACACCGCCCGCGACCCGGTCCCGATGGCTGCCGCCATCCTGCGCTCGCGCATCGAGGTCCAGCCGATCCGCGACACCCACCTGGTCAACATCAGCGTGATCGGCTTTGAGCCGCGCTTTACCGCCCACGCGGCCAACGCGCTGGTTGCCGAGTACATCCAGGACAGCATGCGCCGGCGCCTGGACGCCGGCGGCGAGGCGCGCGAGTTCCTCAGCGACCAGCTCTCGGAAATGCGCATCACCCTGGAGCGCTCCGACCAGGCCTTGATGGATTTTGCCCGCAACAACCAGATCGCGGACTTGAGCGAGCGCCTGAACACCCAGCAGCGCGCCTTGTCGCAGCTCAGCGGCCGGCTCAGCGAAGTCCAGCGCGAGCTGGTTCGGCTCGATGCCTGGCAGAACCTGATCGACCAGGGCCGGATCAACAGCCTCGAGCCGGTGGCCAACAGCAACGCAATCCGGGATCTGGACAGCCGCCTGCTGGAGGCGCGCACTCGCCTGCGCCAGCTGCGCAACCAGTTCAGCGACGCCGCGCCGGAGGTTCGCGAGGCCCAATCGCTGATCGCCGGGCTGGAAGAAGAACGCCAGGATCGCATCCAGCGCATCGTCGAGGAAACCGAGGGTCGGCGCGACAGCCTGCTGGCCGAGCAGGCCTCGCTGAACAACGCCGTGCGCGAGCAGGAAAACGCCATCCTGTCCCTGAACGAACGCTCCGTGCAGTACAACATCCTGCGCCGCGAGTTCGAGACCAGCCGCGAGCTCTACGACGGCCTGCTCCAGCGCATGAAAGAAATCGGCGTCGCTTCGGGCAGCCAGGAAAACAACATCGCCGTGATCGAGACCGCGCGCATGCCCGGCGCACCGTTTCGGCCGAACCTGCAGCGCAGCGTGCTCATGGGTCTGGCCCTGGGCCTGGCCGCCGGGCTGGGCCTGGCGCTGATGCTGGAATTCCTCGACCGCACCATCCGCAGCATCGAAGACATCGAGCGCCTGGTCGACCGGCCGGTGCTGGGCATGATTCCCCTGGTCAAGCTGCGCGGCCGCGACGGGATCCGACGGCGAAAACGACCCAAGGTGGTCGAAAACCCCGAACACAGCATTTCCCATTACAGCGCGATCCATTCCTCGTCGGCGGTGTCGGAGGCGTTTCGCTCCCTGCGCACCAGCCTGAGCTTTTCCACTGCCGAAGGCATGCCGCGGGTCTTGATGGTGACCAGTTCCATGGTCGGTGAAGGCAAGACCACCAACGCCATCAACCTGGCCACGGTGCTGGCCCAGAACGGCAGCCGCGTGCTCCTGATCGACGCCGACCTGCGCAAGCCGCGGGTGCACCGGGAATTCAACCGGCCGCGCTCGCCGGGGCTGACCAACCGCATCGCCAACGTCGATGCCGGCGGCGAGGAAAACGGCGCGATCTGCCCGACTCACGCCACCGGGCTGTTCATCATGCCGGCCGGCCACACCACGCCCAACCCGGCCGAGATGCTGAACTCGCCGCGTTTGAACAAGGTCATCGAGAGCTGTCGGCGGGTGTTCGACCACATCATCATCGACGCCCCGCCCATCCTGGGCCTGGCCGACTCGCTGATTCTGTCGCGCCAGGTCGACGGCGTGATGCTGGTGGTCAAGGCCGGCGAAACCACCCGCGAAAACTTCAAGATCAGCATGAAGCGCCTGGGCCAGGTCCAGGCGCCGGTGCTTGGCGTGGTCTTGAACGCGGTCGACCTGGAAAACCCGCAGTACGCCTACTACGCCTCGTACTACTACAACTACCAGGAAAACGCCGAGAGCGACAACGAGGCCGAGCCAGCGCCGCCGCGCGCGCATGCCGCGACCTGAGCGTGAGCGAGCGCGGCGGTGACGGCAACAGGCCGCGCATCCCGGCGCCACTGGCTGCTGATCCCGGCCCTGGTCGTGGCCGGCGCCCTGGCCGCTAGCGAGGCGCTTCGACTCCGCCAGGCCCCGGACGATCCGGTCGTCCACCTGAATGAACTCGCCGCCGTCCAGCCCTGGGGCGGCCTGGCCGCGCGCCGGGCCAGCCTGGGTCTGGAACAGGCCTGGCGGGAGGGTCCCGCCGAGACGCTGAAGGCGCTGGACTGGGCCCTGACCCGCTACCCGCTGGACGCCGAGGCCTGGCTGCTGCGCGCCCGCCTGCTGCGCGAAACCCGCGGCCTGGACGAGCAAACCCGTTTGAGCGTCTATGCGGCCCTGGCCGCGCAGCCGGGCCAGCGCGACCTGCAGTGGCGGGCGCTGGGGCTGGCCGAGGCCTTCGGCGATGCCGAACTGGTCGCGGCTACGCTGCAAAACTGGACGATGGGCCGGACCCAGAACGTCGATCGCGCCCTGTTTGCCGCCGCGCGCTGGTTTCCCGACCCGGGCGAGCGCCTGGACCGGGTTCTGCCCGAAGGCGAAGCCTACCTGTTGCGGGCCATGCGCTATGCCCGCGACCAGGACCTTCCCGACCTTGCCCACGCGGTCTGGCAGCGCCTGGACCCGCCGCGCGCACCCGGCGAACGGGTCCTGGAAGACTATTTGCGCGTGCAACGCGCTGCCGGCCGTTCCGACCGGGTATGGGCGGTCCTGCAGACCCTGGACCCGGCCCACGAACGCGGACGGCTGCCGGGCGGCGATTTCAGCGTTTCGCTGGACGCGCTGGACCAACTCGGCTGGCACTTGCGCATGCCGGCCGGGGTCTCGCTGATCCGCGACGAGAACGACCTGCCGCCGGGCCTGCCCGCGCCGCACCCCCGGGCACCGCTGGCCCAGGCCAGCCTGCGCCTGGAGTTCAGCGGCCGCGAGAATGTTCGTTTGAACAACCCCAGGATCCGGTTTCGGCCGAGCGAGCCCGGACCCCACCGCCTGACCGGCTGGTGGAAGGCCGAGCGCCTGACCACGCGCGCCCTGCCTTCACTCGATGTGCGCCTGACCGGAGGAACCCGGGTGCGCCGGTCGCTGGACCTGCCCGGGCCGGAGTTCGACTGGCAGCCGTTTTCGGTGGACCTGGACATCGACGAGACCCTGCCGGTCATCCAGTTCAGCGTCGTGCGCCGGGACACCGAGGCCTTCGACCGCTACATCGCCGGCAGCCTGAGCCTGGCCGGGCTGCGCCTGGAGCGCGTGGCGCCGCCTTCTGACCGGGGCGACGCGCCGTGAGCGCGGATGCCGAGACCATGGACCGGCTGGCGCGCCGGCTGCTGGCCGACCGCGTCGGCCGCCTGAGTGCGGTCGAGCTGGACGCGGTTCTGAGCTGGCTGGGCGGCGGCGAGCGCCACGGGGCCGGCCGCCTGAGCATGGCCCTGGGACGCCCCCCGACCCGTCCGCACCGGGTCTCGCAGCTGTATACCGTGCTCGACGGGCAGATTTTTTCCCGCGGCCGACTGGACCTGAACGCCGCCCACCTGGGCAGCACCCGGGCCAGTGCCGAAAAAAAGGCCCGCTTCCGCCGTCTGATCCAGGCCTTTCACCCCGACCGCTACCCGGACATGGCGGACTGGCTGACGCCGCGCTCGCAAGTCCTGCACAAGGCCTACGCGGCGTTCAAGCGCGGCGACCCGATCGTGCCGGCAACGCCGGCCCCTTCTCGGGCCCCTTCTCCGGCCCGGCCGAAGCGGCAAGCCGAACCGGATCATCCCTGGCAGCCGGGACCGTTCCGGCGCTCGGCCCGCCTGGTGCCGAAGCGGGTCGGCTGGTTACGGCGCCTGTTCAACTGGAGCCGGCGTACGCAGCGCCTATCGACCATGGTGGTCGCCGGCCTGGGGCTGGTTGTCCTGCTGCCGCTGCTGGCCCTGCACCTGGGTTCCGGCGACGAGGACGCATCCGGCGCGACCACGCCACGGACGGAAGCGGCGCGTTTGCCGACCGCGGATCGGCCGATGCGGGCCGGCCCGCCGCCGACCGAGCCGCGGCCGGCGCCCGCCCGGGCAGGCGAAGCGGTCGAGCCGGCCGGCTTGACCGGGCCCGGGTTGCCGCAGGCCCCCGAGCCGTCGCGGGAGACGCCGGCGGCGAGCCAGATCGAGGCCTTGCTGCAGCGCTTCAGCCGCTACGTCAACCGCGGCGACCTCGACGGTCTGCGCACCCTGCTCGACGAGCCCGCCCGCCCCGACCACGGCGTCGACGCCGGCTGGCTGGCCGACCATTACGAGCAGGTCTTTGCCCTGAGCCGGCGCCGCTACCAGGAGTTTCAGATCCTGACCATCGAGCCCCATCCGCCGTACTGGTCGGTGCAGACCCTGTCGCGGCTGACCATGGCCTTCGATGATCTGACCGCACGCCACGAAGAGGGGCGCTACCGGCTCACCATCCGCCGGCTCGACGACGGCGAGCTGAGGATTGTCGGCTTTGATGACTGAACGCCCTGCCCTGCCCGACGAGCGCCAGCCGCCGGGCCTGCGCCTGGCCGCGGCCCTGGCGGCGCTGCTGGTGCTGACCCTGCCCCTGATGATGGGCAACCGCACGCCCGAAACCCTGACCGCCAGCCTGCTGGCCCTGACCACGGTGAGCCTGCTGGCGGTGCTGGCGGCCAGCGTGTCCGGCCCGGGCCGGGCGCTGCCGCTGGGCTGGCTGCTGTTTGCCGGGGTCATGACCGTGACCGTGATTGCCCAGGTCCTGCCCTGGCCGCTGCTGGTGGCGCTGTTCGGCCCCTACCCCGACCCGATCCGGGCCGTGGCGGAGGTCCAGCCGCTGTCGTGGTCGCCGGATCCGGGGGCGACGCTGCGCGGCTGGGCCGCGTTCGTCGCCCTGTTCGGGCTGGCCTGGCTGGGCTATGTCCTGCCCAGGCGGCTGCGCTACTGGATCTGGCTGGCGGTGGTCGCCTCGGCCCTGTTCCAGGCCGTGTACGGCGTGCTCGCGCTTGCGCTGGGCTGGGAGAGCATCCTGGGCATCTGGCAGCGCCACAACACGACCACCATTCACGGCAGCTTTTCCAACCGCAACCTGTTTGCCGCCTACATGGCCCTGACCTGGCCGCTGGCGGTGGCCGTATGGCACGTGCGCGGCATGCCGCTGCTGGCGCGCCTGCCGGCCGAGCTGAAAATCGCCGGCAGCCTGGTCAGCGCCAGCCTGATCGGTGCGGCCATGCTGGCCAGCACCTCGCGCCTGGGCGCCGGGGCCGGTCTGTTCGGCATGCTGTTGATGCTCATCCTGTGGAGCCGCCATCGCCAGTGGGTCCAGGGGGTGTCGCTGTGGCCGGCCTACCTGGCCGCGGTCGCCACGTTCGTCCTGGCGCTGTGGTACGGGGTCGTCCCGCTGGCCGAGCGCGCCCTCGATACCGGCGTCGACGACCTGCGCTTCGAGGTGTTTCGGGTCGTGCTGCAGGACTTTCCGCGGGCCTGGTTCTGGCACGGCGTCGGCCTGGGCGGTTTCGAGGCGGCGTTCAAGCCGTACCAGCCGGCCCGGGTCAGCGACTGGTGGGACTACCTGCACAGCGATGCCCTGCAGTGGCTGGTGGAGATGGGTCTGGTCGGCGTGGCCTTGCTGGTCAGCGTGCTGATCGCGGTCTGGAAGAATTTTCGCCTCAACACCGAGCGGGTCGCGCTGTACGCGGGCCTGGCCGCACTGTGCCTGGTCTCGCTGGCCGATTTCAGCTGGCATATTCCGGCCACCCAGGCGGTACTGGCGCTGTACCTGGGTACGGTGCTGGCGCCGCGGCAGCGCAAAACGGCCCGCTACCGGCGGAAACGGCGGCCCGAGCAGCGCTAGGCCATGTCATGGTTTTGTCAACACTTTCGGGCCTTTAAGGAACACTCATGACGTGTTAAAATTTCGTCGTCGACGCCAGGCGTCTCGGCACAGGCACTCGGCCGACATGGACAAGTCAACGGGGGTAAGGTTTTGAATCTGACCATGAGCATGGCGCTGGCGACGTCGACCGCATTTCTTGTCGCCGCCCTGATGGTTCCTGCGCTGCAGCTGCCGGCGCGCCGCATCGGCCTGACCGATGACCCCTGCCACCGCAAGCGCCACAACGGCAGCATTCCGCTGACCGGCGGCCTGGCCATGTTTCTGGCCATTCTGGCCGCTTTCGGCCTGAACGCGGGCAACCTGATCGACTACACCAGCCTGATCGCAGGCATGGCCGCCCTGCTGGCCATGGGGATCGCCGACGACCTGTTCGACCTGCGCGCGCTGTACCGGCTGCTGGTCCAGATCCTGGTGGCGACCCTGGCCGTGGCCTGGTCCGGGCTGGAAGTCCATCAGCTCGGCCAGCTGTTCGGTCCGGCCTTCGGAACGGTGGGCCTGGGGCCGTTTTCAACCGCGTTCACGGTGATGAGCATCGTGTTCCTGATCAACGTGATCAACATGACCGACGGCGTGGACGGGCTGGCCGGCGGCATCTCGCTGCTGTTTTTCCTGATGCTGGCCCTGATCGCCTGGCTGACCGGCGCGCCGGCTTCCCTGCTGACGATGTGCCTGATGATGGCCGCCGCGACCGCCGGCTTCCTGGTCTGGAACATGCGCTTTCCCTTCCGCCGCAGCGCCAGCGCCTTCATGGGCGATGCCGGCAGCATGATGCTGGGCTTTGCCGCCGCCTGGCTGGCCATCGCCGTGGCCACGACGCCCGAGGCCGATCTGCGCGTGTACCCGATCGTGATCGTCTGGGTACTGCTGGTGCCGAGCATGGACACCATCGCGGTCACCGTGCGCCGAATCAGCCGGGGACAAAGCCCGATGGCGCCGGACCGCACCCACCTCCACCACATCATGCGCCGCTGCGGCCTGTCGGTGACGGCCACGGTGGGACTGATTCATCTGTCCGTGCTCGCCAGCGGCGTGGCGGGGGTGCTGGCCTGGCGGGCCGGGGTGGCGGAGTGGCTGCTGTTCAGCATCGCCGCAGGCGTGATCGCGCTCTATACCGTGGCCTTGCTCAGCGCCCATCGCATCCTGCGCTGGGGGCTGCGGCGGCGCAGCCGGCTGGTCTACAACACGCCGTCGCTGCGGCCGCTCGGCGACCAGCCCGACCGCAAAAGCTAGCGACCCGGGCTGGCGACCCGGCCCATTCGCGGCCGCGCTGGCGCTCAGAAGGATCGGGCGATGGCGGCCGTGATCCGGTTTTCCCGATAGTCGAAGGCGCTGCCGCCGCCGCTGGAATTGCGCTGGCGGTAGAGGTAGTCGAGGCTGGCTTCGAGCTTCGGGCCCAGCTGCCGGCCGACCCCCAGCCGGGTGGTGAACAGGTTGTCGGTACGGTCGCGGGCATCGGCAAAGGTGCGCCTTTCCAGGCGCAGGTCGCCGAACAGCCGGGTCCTGGGCATCCACTGCCAGCCGGCATCCAGGCGCAGCCCCTGGCCGGTCTCGTCGCCGCGGGTCAGGTCGAAATCGCGCTCGTTGCGGAAGATGCGCGCGGTGAGATTGCTGCGCGGCCGGTTCACGGTCATGCCGATCGACAGGCTTCGGCTCAGGTACACGCCGGAAAACACGTCCGGCAGATCCTCGTCGTCGATCAGGTCCGGATCGAGATCCGGATCGATCTGCTGGCCAGCGAAAAATCGACTACGTACGTTCACCGTGCGCACGTCCTCGCTGTAGTCGGCAAAGACGCGGCCGTGGCGAAGGCGGTGGTCCAGACGCGCGCCGAAGGTGCGGCCGAAGAAGCGCTCGCCGAAAAAGGCCTCGCCGGAGGTGCGCGCCGACGGCGCCCACTCGACCCCGGTGCGCCAGGAGTTGCCGCTGGGGCCGGAACGGGTCAGTTCCTGCTCGAAGGTGTTGTCGTCGCGGCCGACCGCGGCGATGAAGTTCAGCCGCGGCGAGTACTGCCAGCGGGCCAGGGCCTCGGCGGTTTGCAGGGTGGTTTTGACGCCGTCGTCGAAATCGGTTTCGCTGCGGTTGAACGTCAACTCCCAGCCGATCAGCGAGAACGCCGGCCCGCTGCGCAGTTCGGCCCGGACCTGGTGGCGGGTGGAGCTGTTGTCGCGCACGGCCGAGTCGTCGTAGTCGACCAGGCCGAAGGTGTAGCGCAGCTCGGTGCTGGCGGTGTTGCCGAAGGTCTGGGTGTAGACCGGGCTGATCTGCAGGTCGAACACGTCGAAGCGGTCGACGCCGAGGTTGATCAGATCGCCGCTGACGCCGCTGCGCGAACGCTGGCGTTGGTCGTAGCTGGCCGAGGCCTCGATGGCGAAGCGGTCAGGCACCACCTCGACCGCGCCGTTGCTGCGCAGCTGATGAAAGCCGTTCTGCTCGCCCTCCGACCATACGGCCACGCCGAGGAAGCGGTAGTCTGCGTTGAGCCGCGACTGGGCACCCTGGCGGACCGCGCCGATGCGGGCCTCCAGCGTGGTGGCGAAATCACCGTCCTCGTCGCCGCGCGGGTTCAGGGCGATGTTGTCGGAATAGCTTTGGCCCAGTTCCACGAACGGGGTGAAATCCCAGCCCGGGCCGTCGGCCACGGCGGTCGAGCCGGCCACGGCCAGCAGGCACAAGGCTGTGGTCGCACCGACCCACCCGCCGGGCTTGAAAGCGTGCAGCATCTCGTTTCTCCC
The DNA here is from genome assembly GCA_007694885.1 of Wenzhouxiangella sp. Lineage (GTDB taxonomy): Bacteria > Pseudomonadota > Gammaproteobacteria > Xanthomonadales > Wenzhouxiangellaceae > Wenzhouxiangella. The sequence goes on from REEW01000023.1 coordinate 10,429, forward strand.
TCGTGCGTTCTTGTTGGTCTGGATTGTTGGTCTAGAAGCGGGTTTCCGGGATCACCAGTACATCGCCCGGCAATACCTTGGCATTGGCGCCGACGTCACCGCGGTTGATCAGGTCGTTCAGGCGCACGCTGAAACTGAGCGTTTCGCCGTCGACGACGCGCTGCAGGGTGGCGCGATTGCCGGCAGCGAACTCGGTCAGGCCGCCGACCGCGATCATCACGTCAAGAAGGGTCATGCCGTCGCGGTACTCCACCGCCTGCGGGTTGGTCGCCTGGCCGATCACCCGGACCTGGCGGCTGTACGGCAGGGCGATGTTGTTGACCAGCACCGTCACCACCGGCTCGCGGACGTAGCCCGACAGTTCCTCTTCCATGTCGCGGGCGAGCTGGGCCGGCGTCTTGCCCGCGGCCGGCATGTCTTCAACCAGCGGCGTGGTGATGCGACCGTCGGGCCGCACCGGCACGGTGGCCGACAAGTCCCCGTGGCGCCAGACGCTGATGTTGAGGCTGTCGCCCGGGCCGATCACGTAGTCGGGCACGGTTTGCCCTTCGACCGCGGCCGGCGCCTCGGGCAAATTGGGGGCGGTCTGGCATCCAACCAGCAACAACGCCGCCAAAGCAGCAAACCAGAGGCCAGGGCGACCTGGCAAGCGAAATTTCTGCGCAGTTGCAGTCATGAATTCTCCGAATGACAACATGGAATTGGAATCCCCCTACCATAGCCGATCGCACCCCGAAAGGTGAAGCCCTCGACGGCGCCAAACTAATCCCCTCTTTTCGATAGGCACC
>REEW01000102.1 GCA_007694885.1 Wenzhouxiangella sp.
GCCGGCACGGCCATGATCGCGCCTTCGCCGTAGCCCATCAGCACGTAGTTGGCGATCCAGACCGGCATTTCCTCGCCGGTCAGGGGATGGATCGCTTTCAGGCCGGTGTCCATGCCGAGCTTTTCCTGGGTGGCGATGTCGGCCTCGGAGACCCCGCCCTTCTGGCATTGGCGAATGAACGCGTCCAGTTCCGGATTCGATTCGGCGGCGCGCCGGGCCAGCGGATGCTCGGCGGCCACGGCCATGAAGGTCGCCCCCATCAGGGTGTCGGGGCGGGTGGTGAAGACCTTGATGACCTGGTCGGCGCAGGCAAAGGCGATTTCGGCGCCCTCGCTGCGCCCGATCCAGTTGGCCTGCATGGCCTTGACCCGTTCCGGCCAGCCGTCCAGCCGGTCCAGGCTGTCGAGCAACTCCTGGGCGTAGTCGGTGATGCGCAGGTAATACATCGGGATTTCGCGCTTTTCGACCAGCGCGCCGGTGCGCCAGCCGCGACCGTCGACGACCTGCTCGTTGGCCAGTACGGTCTGATCGACCGGATCCCAGTTGACCGTGCCGGTCTTCTGGTAGGCGATGCCGCGCTCGAGCAGCTTGAGGAAAAACCACTGGTTCCAGCGGTAATAGCCCGGATCGCAGGTCGCGATCTCGCGCTCCCAGTCAATTGCAAACCCCAGGCTTTGCAGCTGACTTCGCATGTGGCGGATATTGGCCCGGGTCCACCGGGCCGGCGGCACGCCGTTGGCCATGGCGGCGTTCTCGGCCGGCAGGCCGAACGCATCCCAGCCCATGGGCTGGAGCACGCGCCGGCCGCGCAGGATCTGGTAGCGCGACATCACGTCGCAGATGGTGTAGTTGCGCATGTGCCCCATGTGCAGCTTGCCGGATGGGTACGGGAACATGCTCAGGCAGTAATAGGTCTCGCCTTCGCCACGATCGGCCCGGTGCAGCCTTTCGGTTTCCCAGAATTCCCGAATGGCAGGCTCCAGCGCAGCCGGGTGGTAGGTTTCCGAGGTCATCTCCGTCATTTGAGGACATTCTTGTGCAAAGCGTCAAGTGTAAACGGCCTGATCACGGCTTGCTCTGGTAGCATCACGCTTCTGACAACTTTCCGGGTGACTCTTGATGGCTCTTGCACGCCTTGCTGGACTGATTTTGCTGATCATCGTCCTGACTGCCTGTGGATCACGCCAGGTTCAGGATTCGCTGGTCGGCTCCACGGCACAGCGCCTGGTCAGCTATGCCATCGATGACCTGGCCCGTTCACTGCCCGAGTCGGATTTCGCTCCCCTGTCCGGCCAGCGCCTGCGGATCGAGTCGCATTTTCTTGAAAACGGCGACCTGCGCGCCTACGCCGACCAGCGCCTGGCCATGGAACTGAGCAGCCGGTTCGGCATCGAGGTCGTCGACGGGCTGATGCCGGCCGATCATTCGCTGGTCGTTTTTTACACCTCGCTGGGTACGGACCAGGACCACCTGGGTTTCTTCCTGCCCCTGGGTTTCGTGCCCGGCGTCGACGAGACGGTGCGAATCAACCTGATCACGCTGGAGCAGTTCCACGGCATCGCCGAAATGTACTACTACCTGGATCAGGATCTGCGCAGCGACATCCTGCAGTCGCGCAAGCGCACCGACGCGCTGGGGCTGCCGATCATCACCATTCCGTTGAGTACCCTGCCGTAAGACAATGGGCATATGGCCGGTCTACCGGCCAATGACCATTCAGGCCAAGGCCATGTGCCATGAGTGAAACTGCACCAACCGCGCGTCCAGGCAATCCGCTATCCAAAGCCACGGGCTCTGGCGATCAATTCGTCGAAATGATCGCCGAGGCCACCGCGCCGCTGACCGGCGGCGATTACTTCCGCACCCTGGTTGCACGGCTGGCCAAGCTGCTCGGTGTCGAGGTCGCGCTGGTCACCGAATGCCTGAACTACCCCGAAAACCACGTGCGCACCCTGGCCTTCTGGCACGGCTCGAGCTTTTCCGAGGACATCAGCTTCGACCTGGTCGGCACCCCCTGCGAGGACGTGATCCACGGCGGCGAATTCTGCTTCTACCCGGACCGGATGCGCGAGCGCTTCCCCGAATGGTCAGCCGAGGAAGGCGGCGTGGAGAGCTTCATCGGCATCCCGGTCTTCGCCCCCAGCGACGGTCGCGTGGTCGGCCACATTGCCGTCTATGACCACCAGCGCATCGATGAAGACCGGATCGTGGAGTCGATGTTCCGTATCATCGCCGCCCGCGTGGGTGCTGAAATCGAGCGCATGCAGTCCGAGCAGGCCCTGCGCGACAGCGAGGCGCGGGCGCGCCAGCACCTGAGCCAGCTGGCTCACGTCTCCCGCCTCGGCGCGCTGGGCGAGATGGCCTCGGCGCTGGCCCATGAAATCAACCAGCCGCTGACCACGGTCACGACCTACGCCCAGACCTGTCTGCACCTGCTCGACCGGCCCGAGCCGGACCTCGAAGGGCTCAGAAAAGCCCTGCGCCACTCGCTGGAAGGTGCCCATCGGGCCCAGCATGTCGTCAAGCGTCTGCGCGCCTACGTCGCCCGTGGCGAACTCAAGACCCGGCTCATCCCGGTCCAGCGCCTGCTCGACGACTGCATGGTCCTGCTCCAGACCGAGACCCGGCATCACCAGATCGATCTGGATCTGGACCTGCCGACCGAGGTCTTGCGCATCCGGGTCGATACCGTGCTGATCCAGCAGGTTCTGCTCAACCTGGTTCGAAACGCCGCCGATGCCATCAACCACAGCGAACGCCCCGATCGCCGCATCGGCCTGCGCGTGAGCCGATCGGATGACGACATGGTCGAATTCCAGGTCGAGGACACCGGCACCGGAATTGCCCCGGAGATTCGACCCAGACTGTTCGAGCCCTTCGCCAGCTCTCGCCAGGACGGCCTCGGGATCGGCCTGTCCCTGTGCCGCTCGCTGATCGAAGCGCACGGCGGCAAACTCTGGCTGGCCGATACCTCGGAGCATGGCTCGTGTTTCCGTTTCTGCGTGCCGGCCGGTTGCGAACATGGTCGTGACTCCTCAGCCAGCGGCGAGCAGGCGGCAATCGGCTGAGAAACGCTCCTTGAGCTGCTGACGGGCCCGGTGGACCCGCGTCATCGCGGCGCTGCGGCTGATGCCCAGTACGCTGGTGATTTCGCCGATGGAGCAGCCCAGAACGGCCTGCATGCGCAGCGGTTCGGCATACTTGCGCGGCAGTTTGGCGAGTTCGACCCGGATCTGTCCGTTGAGCATCAGCGTTTCGGCATCGACCTGGTCGGTGTCTGCGACGTGACGATCTTCGATATCGACCGTGTCGAGACGCTTGCGCTCGAAGCGGCGAGCGTTCTCGCGGCGCAGCGTCGTCAGCAGCCAGGGCTTGACCGCCTGGGGATCCCGAAGCTGGTCGATCTTGCGCCAGGCCCGGATCATGGTTTCCTGGACCAGGTCCTGGGCCACTTCGCGGTCTCCGGTCAGCCAGCAGCCGAAGCGGAACAGATCGTCGGCATGGGCGGCGACCAGGGTGTCGAAACGAGCGCTCTGGGTGTTTGCGGGCATGTCCTGTCTCCTGTCGGTTGGTGAACGTGGCCGACAGTATTTCGTCCGACAGGGGCCGGGCACCATACGGAATTCTACGGGTCGGTAGAACTACCTAGAGCGATTTTCCGGTCCTGGAAACGCCGACCCGGCCATGCCGGCCGGGTCCTGAATGCAGCTTGGGGGATGGGGCTCGCAGCTGCTGTCAGAGCAGCCAGTCGCGGTAGCTGTAGCTCGACAGCACCATGCGGACCAGGTCCGATCCGTTGCGCGCCTCGAGCTTGTCGAGAAGGTTGGAGCGGTGAATTTCCACCGTGCGGACGCTGATATCGAGCCCGGCGGCAATCACCTTGTTGAGCTTGCCTTCCAGGATGCCTTCCATGACCTCACGCTCGCGCGGGGTCAGCTTGGCCAGGCGCGCTTCCACATCGCTGACCGCGGCCACCCCGACTTGCTCGACCCGGTCGATTTCCAGCGCGTTATCGAGTTTGTCCAGCAGCAACTCGGCGTCGAACGGCTTTTCGAGAAAATCCAGCGCCCCGGCCTGGACCGCGCGTACGGCCATGCCGATATCACCATGGCCGGAAATAAAGACCACGGGCATCCGGATGCCGGCCTCGCGCAGACGATCCTGAAGCGCCAGCCCGTCCATGCCCGGCATGCACACATCCAGCAGCAGGCAACCGCGATCGGCAGGCCCGACCACCTCGAGCAGGGCTTGCGCCGACTCAAACAGACGGTACGGCATTTCGTGGCTGTCGAGCATGAAGCCGATCGCCTCGCGAACCGCCTGGTCATCGTCGGCGACCCAGACCCGGGTTCCTGTGGCTGCGGTGTTCACGTTGGCTCCCTCCGGTTCCGGCCCATGCCTGCTGCGCGAGCACGACCGCAGCGCGGTCGTGTCGGCCACTTCCCTGCCCACGATTCAGGCCGGCTGCTCGGCATACCGGCCATAGCCGGTGTAGCCCAGCAGTCCGGCGCTGATCAACAGCAACACGATACCCCAGGACGGGATCAGATAGACCGTGCCCAGGCCAACCACCAGCGCGGCCAGGCCGAAGGCGAACAAATCCTCGCGGCGCTCGTTCAACAGGCCATCGCGGCGGGTCAGCTTGACCAGCAGGTGATCCAGGCTGAGCTTGCCGCCACCCCAGAACACCAGCGGCAGAATCATGGCCAGGAACAAAAACGGAATCCGGAAGTTGCCGCGAAACTCACCGTCCTCGACCACCCGTGAGACCGAGTAGCCCTCCCAGAGCTGCCCCAGGCTGTCCCAGGACGCCGGCCAGTGGACTGCGGCGATGGCCACCACGGTGATCACCAGCAGGGAAAAGGCGAAAAACCGGGTAAACAATCCCAGGACCAGGGCAATCGCTGCCAGCATTTCGCCCCAGGTGACCATGAACCAGTTCATGTTGGCCGACAGCAGGCCGAAGGGAAAGACGAAATCCTGGTTGACAAACCAGCGTGGCGCCTCGGTACCGACGGTGAACTTGCCGTGGCCGGCGGTCCAGAATTCATAGGCCAGCAGCAGGCGCAGGCCGATCGGGGCAACCCAGTCGCCACTGCCGCGCAGCCGCTGGGTCAATTCGTCGTAGAACTTGATGATCTTCATGCTCACTCCTCATTCAGTCGTTCGATTGGGTCGGTCCATGCGTTGTGCGAGCAAGGCCGGCTTAAAGAGCGAGAGATTCAGGCGGGCAGAATCGGCGAGATCACTTCCCGTTGGCTCAGGTGTTGCAGCATCCCGAACCCGGCTTCGATCACCCGATCCGGGGGGCTGATGTTCAACTCCTCGGCCAGCGCTTGCAGTAAAACCAGACCGGTCGAGTTGCGGTTGGATTGCATCCGCAGCAGGAATTGCAGGGTGAAATCGTTGACTCGCTCGAACGCTACCCGGTCGTCGTGGCGGCGGTAGACAAGCAGATTGACGGGTTGGTCCAGCGGCTGGTCGGGAACAAACGCCGGCCGGATCTGATGAACCGGCCACTGGTAGCGCGCCATCTGCAGGGTCGGGTTGAGGGCGGGAGCGTAGTCGGACCGTTCCGGTCCAGCCGGGCGCGGCTCCGGGGGCTCGGACTCGTGCAGTCGCGCCAGCGTCTCCAGGTATTCCCAGTGAACCAGCTCGGCCATCCACGGCCGATCGCCCAGCCAGTGCTCGCCAGGGCCGGCCATGAAGGCCAGCAGTTCGCTGCCGATCTCGGGGAACAGGGGCGTGGTCGAGCGATGCGCGACCATCAATTCCCGGATCAGGCCATCCCACTCAACATCGTCCAGCAGGCGCCGAAGGACCGGGAAATTGCGCGCCATGAGGTTGCGCAGGTTGCCGAAAAACAGCCTTCGATAGACCGCCATACGGCGATCTTCGACGCCCTCGGGCGCCGGGCAGTTCCCGGGATCACGCAAGTGCGCGGCAAACTCCGCCTGCAGGCGGAGCATGCGTTCAGGCGGCAGCGTGCTGTCCGGCTTTTCCGCCATAGCCCTTCTGGATATCGGTGATGGTCGTGACTTCGGCCAGCAGTTCGGCCAGCGGCGGGAAATTGAAATCCCGTTCCAGCACCGTCGGCACCGGGCCGAGGAAATCATAGGCGTGCCGCAACAGGCCCCAGACCGGGTCGGCCACGGCCGCGCCGTGGGTGTCGACGATCAGGTCGTCGGCCTCGTGGTGATGACCGGCGATGTGCAGGTAGGCGACCCGATCGTGCGGCAGCCCGGCAAGAAATTCATCCGGATCATAGCCGTGGTTGACGCTGTTGACGTGGACGTTGTTGACATCCAGCAGCAGCAGGCAGTCGGCGCGCGAGCAAACCTCGTTGATGAATTCCAGCTCGGTCATTTCGGTCGCCACGGTCGCGTAGTAGGAAATGTTTTCCACAGCAATCCGGCGACCGAGCGCGTCCTGGACCTGCTCGATCCGGCCGACAACCCAGTCCACCGTTTCCGGCAAAAACGGCAGCGGCATCAGGTCGTACAGATGGCCGTGCTCGGAACAGTAACTGAGATGCTCGGAAAAGCAATCCACCTCGTGCTCGTCAAGAAAGCCCTTGAGGCGTTTCAGGAAGGTGCGATCCAGCGGCTCGGGCGCGCCGATCGACAACGACAGGCCGTGGCAGACAAAAGGGAACCGTTCGGTATACCAGGCCAGCTGGCGGCGCAACTTGCCGCCGACGCCGATCCAGTTTTCCGGCGCCAGCTCCATGAAACCGACCCCGGACAGATCAGCCTCCTGCAGCGGGCCCAGCAGGGCCCGCCGCAGTCCGAGTCCGGCACCTTGTACCGATGTTGGGCTCGAGGTCATGCCGATTCCAGCGATTTTTCAGGCTTCGCCGCAGGCGCCTTCACCGCAGGCACCCTCTCCGCAGGCGCCCTCACCGCAAGCACCTTCTTCGTCCTTGTCGTCGTTGTCTTCGTCGTCCTCGCCACAGGCACCTTCGCCGCAGGCGCCCTCGCCGCAGGCGCCTTCACCGCAGGCGCCTTCTTCGAAGTTGACCTGTTGCGACATGAAGCCGCGATCCAGCGCTTCGGCCTCGAACAGGTTGTCGGCAGACGGATCGGCAGCAATCGCTCCGAGCGAGAAGGACAAGGCAGATAGAGTGCCAATGGCGGTGGTCAGCAGTTTCTTGTCGGTCATGATCAAATCTCCAATGAGGGGAAAGGTTGTTTTCAAGACTAGCCGTCTCGAGGCGGAATACGGCGGGTCTGTTGATGCCCGCTTGCTGTACCAGACCGGAACCCGGCCGGAATGATTGCAGGCGTTTTCGTTCAATCGAGTGGACTTGGGACGCCACTGGCAGTATGCTTCGCGCCCATCGTTTGCTCGATCACCGCGAACAGCCTAAACGGCAGTGGCAGGTCGGTGCAAGCGCACCTACTTCCGGCCAGAGTCGAGCTTGTGGACCCCGAAATCAAGCAAAAGGTCAATCAGCGCAACTGGTTTTACCGTTTTGACCTGCCCGACGGCAGCGTGACCGAGTCCTACCTCCCCGCCTCGGCCCAGCAGGTTCACACGACACGCCTGGAGATGGTCGAACGCGTGCTCAAACCCTTGCTCGCCAAGCACCACGGGCTGAGCGGGCTTGATCTCGCCTCCCACCAGGGCTGGTTCAGCCTGAAGCTTGCCGCCATGGGCTGCGCCTCGGTGACCGGCATGGAACCCCGTCCAGGCCACATCGACGATGCCCGGCTCATGGCCCGGGCCAGCAGCGCAGAAAACATTCGCTTCGTTAAGTCCGATATCCAGAACATCGACGCAACCGACATCGAGCCGGCCGATATCGTGCTGATGCTGGGGCTGATCTACCACCTGGAAAACCCGGTCGCCGCGATCCGCGCCGCGCGCGCCTACTGCCGGCGTGTCTGCCTGATCGAGACCCAGGTCGGACCGCACTTGTCGGGCATGCTCGACTGGGGCAGCCACGAGTTCGTCCGCCCGATCCAGGGCTGCTTCACGGTGATCGACGAGACCGAAGAAACGCACGGTGGCGAAGCCAGCACCGACGGCATCTGCCTGGCCCCCAGCGCCGAGACGCTGCTGTGGATCATGGAAAAGGTGGGTTTCGTCGAGGTTGCGCTGGTCTCACCGCCAGCCGATGCGTATGAACAGCACCGGCACGGCAAACGGGTGCTGGCGGTCGGCTGGGTGCCCTGAAGCATCCGGCCGAGCGAGAAGTATCAGGACTCCTTGCCCAGGCTCTCCAGGCTCACCGGCGCGCGATCCAGACGCTGTCGAATCTGCGCGGCCAGGCGCTTGCCCTCTTCGACCCCCCACTGATCGAACGCGTTGATGTCCCAGAACACGGCCAGGGCATAGACGGCGTGTTCAAAGCTGGCCAGCAGATAGCCCAGCCCTTCCGGCGTCAGGCGCTCGGTCAGCAACAGCGCGACCGGACGATTTCCCGGCAGCCTTTGAAAGGCAGCACCGTCGGAGCGGCCCCGAGTCAACGCCCGGGCCTGGGCCAGCAAATGCGACAGTTGGGCTCGATGCCATTCGGGATAGGCGTGATCGTCGGCCAGGCTACCGACCAGGATCAGGGGGTGGGTCTCGGGTCCCTGATGGAACGCCTGGAAAATCGAATGCTGAAGATCCGTGCCGCGGCCGCCGAAAATCAGGGGCGCGGTCGGCTGATCCACGGGCCGGTCGCGCAGATCCACGCCCTTGCCGAGACTTTCCATGATCAGCTGCTGCAGATAATCACCCAGCAAAGCCAGGCGCGGCTCGTAGCTGACCACCCCAAGAGTGGGCAGATCGAGCCCGCGCCGCAGGAAGTGCATCAACAAGGCGAGCATGACCGCCAGGGAACCCGCATCGGGGCTCTCGCAAAAACGCCGGTCTGCCTGCCGCGCGCCGGACAGCAGCTGTTCGAAACGCTCCCGACCGATCACCGCTGCGGCACTGACCCCGACCGAAGACCACAGCGAAAAGCGACCGCCCACCCAGGCGGGGAAATGGAGCACCCGTTCGGGCGCAATTCCGAACTCGACGGCGCGATCGGGACGCGCCGTACTCGCCCAGCTTCGATCGGTAAACCCTGCCCCCATCCAGTCGCGCGCGGCCCGGGCGAGAGTCAGTGTTTCTTCGGTGCCGAATGATTTGGATGCGACCACCAGACCGGTTCGGGCGGGGTCAAGACGGCGGGTCAGCTGTTCGAATCGACGACCGTCCATGGTCGACAGCCAGTGGACGCGAACGCGGCCGTCGAAGGCGTCCAGCGCATCGGCGACAAGACGCGGCCCCAGGTCCGAACCGCCAATGCCGACGTGCAAGAGGTCGGTCAGACCCTGACTACCCTCGTGCAACTCGGCGGCCAGATGCAGGAAACGCTCGCGTTGCTCGGCGAGTTCCGGATCAGGTCCCGCCGCCCGCAGCGACATGTGCAGGGCCGGCTGGTTTTCGCTGGGATTGACGATCGCACCCGAGAACAGCGCCGTGACCGCCCGGGCAAGTTCGCCTGTGCCGGCGAGGCCGAGCAACTCGTCGCGCGCCGCGCAGGTCAGCGGGAAGCCGGAATAGTCCACACGCCAGCCGGCATCGATCATGGAAAAGCGCTTGTGGCGCTCTGGATCGTGTTCTGACATCCGGGCCACGTCAAGTTTGTTGTTTTCTTGCCACATCGTCGAATCCCCGTTCATTGCCATGGTCGCTGGAGAGAGGATTCGCCCCAGTCTCACTGTGCCTTTCTGGCCAGCACCCAATGCATTGTAAAACAAGGCTGCAATGCCCGACACGCCAATTGTCGTCGGCCTTGAGACCGGACAAAAAAAACCCCTTCCGTTTCCGGAAGGGGCAATAATGTCGGAGTGATGTACCTCGCTTCGCGCCCTGCGACCCTTGTCCAACCGTTGTGGTTTTGCCAAGGTTGGTAGTAATGCTACCACAGCAACCGCATCAAAGCCAAGCGGCTTGGCAAGATATTCAAGCAAGCACGCTTGTTTGGAAGCAAGTCCGGGAAGAAAGTTCCAGCGCGAGGTGTTCACGGTGGTTTCACCCTGTGCGTCGCATCATCGGGGCGTGTTCGGAGCGGTCCCTCCAAGGCCCTGACTCCCTCCCTCCGTTCCGAATGCGAAAGCAAGACCCCGACCACGGCTCCCGGTCGGGGTCTTTTTTTGCTCAGTCGACCGTTTTTCTGGCGACCACGATCCAGACGCATAGAATAATGGTCAGGATTCGAACAGGGGCAGACCGTGGACAATCGTACCGTACACATCACAAGAATACTGACCTGGAGCGGCGTCATTCCATTTGCCGCAATCGCATTGTTCGCGATACTGGATGCACCCGACTGGCTGGAGCGGTTGCTGACCGCTTACGCGGCGTTGATCCTGGCCTTTCTTGCCGGAACCCTGTGGACGCGTCACCTGCTCGGTGAGCGGACCCGGCCGCGCCTGCTCATCGCCAGCAACGTGCTGGTGCTTGCTGCCTGGCCGGCCATTCTTCTGCCCATCGCCTGGGCCGCGCTCTGGCTGGCCGTACTGTTTGCAATTCACCTGGCCCTCGACGAGCCCTGGCGGGGCTACGGCATGCCCGGCTGGTACCGTCGCCTGCGCCTGGCCGTCAGCCTGACCGCGATCGGCCTGCTGCTGGTTGGAGGCCTGGTGGGAGTCGGACTCCAATGACTGAAGCCGTTCTGAACATCCGCAATCTGCAGCGACGCTTCGGCAGCGCACACGACGTCCAGGTCCTGGCCGACCTGAACCTGGACCTGGTCGAGGGCGAGCGCGTTGCTGTAATGGGTGCGTCCGGATCCGGCAAAACGACCTTGCTGCACCTGGCCGCGGGCATGGACACCCCGGACGCCGGCGAGGTTCTGATCGGTGGCCGTTCGCTTTCGGCCCTGGTTGAACCGGAGCGGACCCGATTCCGGGCGCGCTACATCGGACTCGTGTTTCAGGATTTCAACCTGATCGACAGCTTGACCGTCCGCGAAAACATCGAGCTGCCGCTGTGGTTGAACGGCATGACCGCGCAATCCGGGCGCATCGACACACTGGCCGAAGAACTCGGCATTGCCGCCCTGCTGCAGCGGCTGCCCGAGAAACTTTCCGGCGGCGAGAAGCAGCGCGTGGCGATTGCCCGGGCGCTGGTTCATCGCCCGGCCCTGCTGCTGGCCGACGAGCCGACTGGCAGTCTCGACCAGACTACGGCCGAAGGAGTTTTGCGGCTGTTCGACCGGGTCACGCGCCAGCACAACGTCACCTTGCTGATGGTCACCCACAACGACGAGGCCGCAGCGCTGTGTGATCGCATCCTGCATCTGCGCCACGGACGCCTGAGCGATAGCTGATGCGTCTGCTGCTGCAATCCTCGCGGCGATTTTTCTACCGCCATCCGGGCCAGCTGATTCTCGCCCTGGTCGGGATTGCCGCCGGGGTCGCCGTGGTCACCGGCGTGGCCCTGATGCGCGAGGTATTGATCGATGCCCTGGACAGCGCCACCGAATCGCTGAGCGGGGCGGAGTCGATCCGCATTGTCGACCCGCGCGGGCCCATGGACGAAACCCTGTTCATTGAACTGGCCATGACCCGGGGCGCACCGCCCCTGCTGCCAGTCCTGAGCTCGCGCTTGCGTCACGGCAACCGCATGCTCGAGCTGCTGGCGCTCGACCCGCTTTCCCTGGAACAAGGCGGCCCCGTGCGCCTGACCGGCTCGGCAACCGGCCCGCTGTTCGGCCAGGCCAACGCGGCGCTGGTCAGCCAGCGCACCCTGGAGCGGCTGGACCTGGAGGTCGGCGCAACCCTCTCGGTTCGTCATTTCGGTGAACAACTGGACCTTGAAATCGTCAACGTGGTCGCCGGTGGGCGCGAACTCGATGATCGCATCATCATGGATCTGGCCGCAGCCCAGCACTTGACCGGCCGCCAGGGCGAGCTGAGTTTCATCGAGGCACCCGTCGACGCGCGCGCCTGGTTGGCAGAGCGCCTGCCGGAAGAGTTGCGGCTGATCGACGCCGACCAGCGGCGTGAATCCGCCGCCAGCCTGACTGCCGGCATGCGCGCCAACCTCACCGCCATGAGCCTGCTGAGCCTGGCGGTCGGACTGTTCGTGATCTACAGCGTGCTCGCGTTTCTGCTGGTCCAGCGACGCAGAACCATCGGCATGATGCGCGCGGTCGGCGTGACCGAGGGCCAGGTCCGTGGACTGCTGGCCAGCGAAACCCTGATTCTTGCCGGCCTGGGTGCGCTCGCAGGCCTGGCCCTGGGCACCCTGATGGCCTCCGGCCTGCTCGAACTGGTTCGCCAGCCGGTCGCGGAACTCTATCGCATGGTCGCCTCGGCCGGCGTTCAGCCAACGCCGCTGCTGTACGTGTCGGTCTGGATTCTCGCCGTGGTCATGGCCCTGGCCAGCGTTTTCGGGGTGCTGCGCGAAGCCCAGCGCATCCCGCCGGGACAGCTGGCGCGCACCGTTCACGAGGAGCGAAGCGGCGCGTCGCCGATCTGGCGCTGGCTGCCCGTATTCCTGCTCGTCGCCGGCCTGGGCCTCATTCTCGTCACCCGCAGCCTGCCGCCGGTCCTGGTGGGATTGTTCATCATGCTGTCGGGCTGCGCGCTGCTGGCGCCGGTGCTCGGCATGCACCTGTTGCGCATGACCGCCGCGCTGACCCGCAGCTCACTGGTCGGACGGGCGATCAAGATGCTGCTCAGTTCGCGCCAGCGCCTGGCACCGGCCGTGTCGGCGCTCAGCCTGGCCCTGGCCTTGAGCGCCGGAGTCGGCATGATGGTGCTCGGCTTTCGGGCGACCGTCGATGACTGGGTTGCCCGCCTGATCAATGCCGATACCTACCTCACCGTCAGCCAGGGCCAGCTGGATTCTTCCAGCATGGAAACACTCCAGGACTGGCCGGAGGTGGAGATGTTGTCGGGTTCGCGCCAGGTCCGGATGGATGACGGCAGCATGGTGGTGGGTTACGACCTCAACCCGCGCGCCTGGGAAGGCTTCGAGTGGCTCGACGGCGACGGATTGGCCGCACGCGATCGGGTCGAAAGCGGACAGGCGGTGCTGGTCACCGAGCCCATGGCGCGGCGCGATGGCTTGAGCGCCGGCGACACGCTGGAACTGGTCACGCCGTCCGGGACCGTGGAGTTCGAAGTGGCCGCGGTCTATCGCGACTACAGCACCGACCGCGGCATGATCGCCATGATCGGATCCCGCTTTCGCGAACTCTGGAACGATGACCAGCGTGACAGCATCGGCTTGTACCTGGGGCCCGGGGTCGACCATGAAGCCCTGGAGCAGCGCGTATCCGAGACCTTTCCGGCCGGACATCTCACGACCCGCGAATCGGTTCGAGAACAGACCCTGGGCGTGTTCGACCGTACCTTCCGGATCTCCTGGGCGCTGGCCATCCTGGTCGGCATGATTGCCGCCATCGCCCTGATCAGCGCCCTGCTGGCGCTGGGCCTGGAGCGAGCCCGCGAATACGCGACCCTGCGCGCCCTCGGATTGAGCCGGGCCGGCCTGGCCGGCGTGGTTCTGACCCAGACCACCAGCCTGGCCGCGATCGCGGTGCTCCTGGCCGTTCCGTTCAGCCTGCTCATCCACGCCACCCTGTCCCTGGCAGTCCAGCCACGCGCCTTCGGCTGGAGCCTGGCGCTGAGCTTTCCGCTGCAGCCGCTTGCCGTCCTGATTCCGCTGGCGCTGCTGATCGGCGCGCTGGCAGGAGCCTACCCGGCCTGGAAGATCGCCCATCGTGATCCCGCACCCTTGCTGAGGGCCAGCTGATGCGCCTGGACATACTGATCATTCTCGTGCTGGTCTTGCTGACCGGCAGCTGGCTGGCCTGGCAAACCCGCCAGCCCGAGATGCCGGTCGAACGCCTGAGCGTGCTCAGCCTCATGGCCGGCGGCGACGGCGATTTCCGGCGCGTGACCGAGCCGGTACCGCTTTCATTTCCCGAGGCGCACGCCAAGCATCCCGAGTACCAGAACGAATGGTGGTACTTCACCGGCAATCTGGACACCGAGGACGGTGAGCGCCTGGGCTTCCAGTACACCCTGTTTCGCTTCGGCACCCGGCCGGCCGAACGCCTCGATTCAGCCTGGGCCGCGGACACGACCTGGATGGCGCATCTCGCCCTGAGCGACGGCCGGCAGCAGCAGTTTTTCCAGTCCGAACGCTTCGCCCGTGGCGCGCTCGGCCTGGCCGGTGCCGACGAAACCCGCTGGTGGCTGCGCGACTGGGAGGTAATCAGGGACGACCAGACCTGGCATCTCGAGGCCGATGCCGGCGATTTCGCGCTGGAGCTGGCGATGACGCCGAAACGTCCGATCGTCCTGCAGGGCGACCAGGGCTACAGCCGCAAGGGCCCGGAACCCGGCAACGCCTCGCGCTATTACTCGGTCACCCGCCTGGACACCCGCGGCCAAATCCGGATCGGCGAACAAACGCTTGCAGTGACCGGCCTGTCCTGGCTGGACCGGGAATGGGGCTCGAACCAGCTGTCGGAAGAGCAGGCCGGCTGGGACTGGTTCGCCCTGCACCTCGACGACGGCCGCGACCTGATGCTGGCGCGCCTGCGCAACCTCGACGGATCGACGTCGGAATGGTCGTACGGGCAGCTGGTGCAGCCCGACGGCAGCGCGCGTTATCTCGAAAACGAGGAATTTTCCATGGAGGTGCTGCGCTGGTGGACCGATCGCAACGGGGCCCGCTGGCCGCTGGACTGGCGCATCGAGGTTCCCCTGGCCGGACTTTCTCTGGTCACCCGCGCCACGTTCGACGACCAGCACTGGCAGGGATCGGTCGACTACTGGGAGGGCATGATCGAGGTCATCGACTTCGACAGCGACCAGCCGGCCGGTCGCGGCTACCTCGAACTGTCCGGGTACGGCGAGGGCTGAGCGACGGCTCGCGGCCTTTCGTTCCGGTCGCTTCCATCGACGATCCGTCGCTGCGTCGCGCGCCCCGATTCAGGGATGACGAAAAACCTCGCCGTCGCGCATTACGAAACGCACGTCCATCAGTACGCCGACATCTTCCAGCGGATCGCCGGCCACGGCAATCACGTCGGCCACAAAGCCGGGCTTGAGCCGGCCCAGCCGATCGGCCTGGCCGAGCAACTCGGCGGCATTCACGGTGGCCGATCGCAGCGCATCGGCCGTCGACATGCCGGCCTCGACCATGTACTGAAACTCCAAGGCATTGTCGCCGTGCGGGCAGACCCCGCAATCGGTGCCGAAGGCAACCCGGACACCGGCGGCGTGGGCTCGCTCGAAGGTTCCCTGGCTCAGGGGACCGATTTCGGCCGCCTTGGCCGCGACCACCGGCGGAAAAAACCCTTCCACGGCAGCCATGTCGGCAACAAAGCGTCCGGCCGAAATGGTCGGTACGTACCAGGTGCCGTACTCGATCATCAGCGCGATGGTTTCATCGTCCATGTAGGTACCGTGCTCAATGGAATGAACCCCGGCAACAATGGCGCGACGTATGCCTTCGTTGCCGTGGGCGTGGGCGGCAACGTGCATATCGTAATCGGCCGCTGTGCGGACGATTTCGGCAATCTCGGCCTCGGTGAACTGCGGGTTCTGGCCGCTCCGGGCCACGCTGAGCACCCCGCCGGTCGCGGTGATCTTGATCAGGTCCGCATCGTCCTTGTAGCGCTGGCGTACCGCCTGGCGGGCATCGTCAAGACCGTTGACCACGCCCTCGCGCGGGCCCGGGTCGCCCATCAGATCGCGCCGGAAAGCGTTGGTCGGATCGGCGTGACCGCCGGTCGTTCCCACGGCCTGGGCCGAGGTGAAAATACGAGGTCCGGGTACCTGACCGCTGCGGATGGCGTTGCGCAGGGACACCGAGGCGTTGAAGGCATCACCGAGATCGCGCAAGGTGGTAAAGCCTGCCTCCAGCGTGATGCGGGCGAAATGCGCCCCGCGCAGGGCGATGTCGGCTTCATTGAGGGTAAAACGTTGCACATAGGCCTGGGGACCGAACTCCACGCTCAGGTGCGTGTGCATGTCCATCAGTCCGGGCAGGCAGGTCAGTTCGGTCAGGTCCACCGCATCGGCGTCGGCCGGTGTGTCTTCCAGCCCGGCGTGTACCGCCTGGATCCGACCATCTGCGACCACCAGTGTGTGGGCACCCAGCGTCCTGCCCTCATCCACGTCGACCAGGGCGCCGCAGCGCAACCAGACCTCGCCGGCCAGGGCGTGCGATACCGCCATCAGGCCCATCAACAAAACCGCAATCATTTTCATTTCCGAATCATCCACGCGCGAACCAATCGGGCATGGTAACCCATCAGGCCAACCAGCCAGCTATCAACAGCAGGCTCAAGACCACCAGCCAGATCAACAACATGCGCCAGACCAGCCGGTGACCCAGGGCAACGCCGTCTTCGAACCCGACGTCGGCATCGGTCAGGGCAGCGGCGACTTTGTCCAGGACAGGGCCGCGGAGCATCCACCCGTCCCGTTGCGCCCGATCCGTTTGCCAGGCTGAGCGAACCCGGTCGAAATCGCCGCCCATCGCCGCACTCAACAGCATCAGCGCCAGCACCGGCCAGTCGAGCACGTCGCGCAGGCGCATCAGCCAGTCGGCCTGGGCCGGGCTCATCCCCGGCTCGTGCAGGGCGACGCGAGTCAGGCGGTACAGCAAGGCACCGGGGATTCCGAGCACGACAAACCAGAACAGCATGCCGAACCAGCGCGCCTGGGCGGCGCGGAAGACGGCGGCAGCAGCTTCGGCCGGGCCCGCATCGCTGCGGATTCGCATGACTCTGCGAGCCTTGAGGAAGCGCGTGCCGCTGCCGCCGGCTTTCAACGCCTGGACGTCCCGATCCAGGTCGCGCGGACCGAGCGTGTAGACGAAAACGGCCAGCGCCAGGAGGAACCAACCGAGGCGTCCCAGCAGGGTGGTGGCCAACAGGGTCAGAGCCAGCGAAGCCAGCAGGGCCACGACCAATACCGCAACCGCAACCGCCCAGGGACGCTGCCCGCTTCGCATCCGCACCAGATGCACGGGCTTTAGCAGCCAGTCGAACTGGCGCCAGCGAACCAGCGGAAAAATCAGGTGACTGAGCAGCAGGCCCAGCACAACGATCAGTACGGTCATCGATCGCCGGGCCCCTGTGTCGCTGCGCGCCGGCGCACGATCGGTGCAGTCTCAGTCAGATCCAGCCTCCGGTCTGCTGGACGCGCGATCGTGACCTCAGGCGATTCCGAACGATGAACCGCAGCCGCAGGTCGTGGCCGCATTGGGATTGCGAATCACGAAGCGGGCACCCTGCAGGCTCTCGCTGTAGTCGACTTCGGCACCTTCCAGGTACTGGAAACTGAGCGGATCGATGACCAGGGTGACGTCGTCGCGACTCACGGCAACGTCGCCCTCTTCGACCTGTTCGTCGAAGGTGAAGCCGTACTGGAATCCCGAACAGCCGCCCCCGGTAATGTAAACCCGCAGTTTCAGCGCCGGGTTGGCTTCCTCCAGGATCAGCTCACGGACCTTGGTGGCGGCCGCCTGGGTGAAAATGATGGGTTCTGCAGCTTGGGTCATGGCAATACGATCTACTGGTTACCGGTGCATTGGAGTGACAATATAGCATTGCTGCAGTCGAGGAAAAAAAAGCGGCCTGACAATGGCCGCTCAATTTGTTTGCCCCAAACCGGATAGCATGGCGCGCTTGTTATATCAGTCAAATAGAATGTTGTATTTTCATGAATTTTTCGTAATGCGCCCGTCCTTTATACATCGCCCCGGCAATCAGCGTCAAGCGCCAACGGCTTCCGGAGCCACCATCGGCAAGCAGCCCAACCACAGGAGACCGTTCCATGCTCTGGCTTGAAGCTTTCCACATCGTTTTCGTCGTCACCTGGTTTGCCGGCCTGTTCTACCTGCCCCGGCTGTTCGTGTACGCGGCTGAGAACCCCGCCGGCCCGCGCTTCGACCTGCTCGCCATCATGCAGCGGCGTCTGCTGGCGATCACCCACATTGGCGGCGCCCTGGCCGTGCTGCTGGGACTTGCGCTGCTGATCAGCGAACCGTGGCATCTGACCTCAGGCGGCTGGATGCACGCCAAACTGGTCCTGGTGGCCGGGCTGGTCGCCTACCATGTCTGGTGCTGGCGCCTGGTCGGGGTGTTTGCCCGTGGCGGCAATCAACACAGTTCGCGCTGGTATCGACTGTTCAACGAGGTCCCTGCCCTGTTTCTTGTCCTGATCGTGATCCTGGTCGTGGTCAAGCCCTTCTGACCGCCAGGGGCAGGCTGGCCGGCGAGGTTAGACCAGCCCGCGCGCCAGCAGATCGCGCGCCATGTACAGCGCGGCGATGCTCCTGCCCTCGCTGCAATCATCGCGCTGAACCAGCTCGGCCAGTTCATCCAGGGCCCAGGGGACGACTTCCAGTTCCTCGGGCTCGTCGCCGGGCAAGCGGGACGGATAGAGGTCGCGAGCCATCACGACCTGGGTGACGTGAGTCATGTAGCCGGGCGCCATGCTCAGCGCCCCCAGATCCAGTAAATCGCGGGCGGCAAAACCGCATTCCTCCTGCAGCTCTCGATTGGCGCCTTCCAGCGCCGACTCGCCGGGTTCCAGGCGACCCTTGGGCAGGCACAGTTCGTAGCGATGGAAACCGCAGGCGTACTCACGCACCAGCAAGACGTGTTCCGGGTCCGGCATGGCCACGATCACGACGCCGCCGAGGCCGCGACTGATCAGGCGCTCGTAGGTGCGCCGCTCGCCGTTGGCGAACTCGAGATCGAGCTGCTCAACCTGGAACAGCTTGGCCGGTTTCCGCTCACGGCGGGCGTGAACAATCGGCAGCGGGCGGGGGCTGCGGTCAGGAGGCATGGAACAAGGATACCAATTGCCCGTGGAGCGCAGGCGTCGCCGCCAGAATCGAACGCGTTTCCAGCCCGACCGGCTGGCCGCCGAGATCGGTGATGACCGCACCAGCCTCGCGGCAAATCACCGTCAGTGCGGCGATATCGAGGATGTTCACGTCGCTTTCGATGACGATGTCCTGGGCACCGTCGGCGAGACGATGGTAGGAATAGAAATCGCCGTATCCGCGCGATCGGGCGGCCCGGCCGACGAGTTGCCCGACGACACTCCAGTCTTCGCGGCCGGCCAGGCTTCTGAGGTTGCCGAACGAAATATCGGCTTGTTCCAGCAACGCCACCGCGCTGACCGCGGCCGGGCGGTCGTTGATCCAGGCACCCCCACCCCGAACCGCCCAGGCCGTTTCCGCAAACGCCGGGGCCGACGAAACCCCGAGCTGGAGCTCGCCATCGACCATGAGGGCAATCTGGGCCGACCAGAACGGCAGGCCGCGAATGAAACTGCGGGTGCCGTCGATGGGATCGACCAGCCACAGGCAGCGACCGTCGCCGTCCTGGCCGTACTCCTCGCCGTACACGGCGTGGTCCGGAAATGCCGCCAGCAGGATGCGCCGGATTTCGCGCTCGCAGGCACGATCGGCCGCAGTCACCGGGCTGGCGTCGGCCTTTTGTTCAACGGCCAGGTCGGCGGATCGAAAATGTTTCAGGGCGATGCGGTCGGCCGCGGCCGCGGCCGCGCGTGCCACACTCAGTGCTCGATCCAGGTCGAGCGGCGGGTTGCCAGGCATCATGGCTTCGTTTCATTCAGGGGCCAGGGCGACCATTATCTCTCGATCACAGACCGCTGCGACCGCTGAGGCGCAAACGCACCTGCCCATCGGGCTGAACTTCGCCGAGATCGCGCAGGGCGCGCTGGAGATCAGGCCGCTCGCGGTCAGCCCTGAGCCACAGATCCACCTGGTAGCGCTGCGCACCGACATCGATCCGGCCACGAACCTGGATTGGCGCCGACTGCAGCGACCGGATATCGAGCACCAGGGCATCTGTTCCGGGAGCGATCAGCAGCTCGATGTCGCCCAGCGATTCCTGGATCGCTCCGACCAGCCCGGCCTGGCGCCAGACCGCGCGCCCCATCGCCTGCGGCACCTGGCCCGGCGACAGCTCGACCTCGTCCAGGTCCAGTTCCAGAATGCCCACCGGCCGGGCCACGATCAGCCAGTCCGAAAGATCGAGCCGATCCAGGGCCAGCCAGCCGCGCACTGCCGGCAGGTCCAGCCCGCGCCCGGGACGCCAGCGTCCTTGCAGATCGGTGGCGCCATCCAGCGCTTGCCAGCGCCATTCCCGGCCGCTTTGCCAGCCCCAGCGCACGTCCAGAGGCTGCTGTCCGGGCTGGCGCCAGCGCGCGCTGCCGCTCCACACGGTGCCCTGAACCTGCCCCAGCCCGTCGGGCAGGTCGAGAAAGGGAACCAGCACGCGGGCCGGCAGGCTCAGCCCGGCAATCAGCAAAACGGCCAGCAACGCCAGCCCGGCGAGTCTAGCCCTCACTGGCCAGAGTGACCCGGACGTTGACCAGCCCGGAACTGCGGCCGCGGTCAACGTCGAGCTGATCGACGACCACGGGATGACCGACGGCAAGCTGCTCCAGCCAGCCCATGGTGGCCAGAAATTCAGCGCCCTCCAGCCAGACCCGCACCCGATCGTCACCGGCCGGCTCGATCCGGGACAGGGCCCCGGCCAGGCCGGCGGCGCGTGCCGTTTCATCGGCCAGGCCCAGCAACGAGCGACCACCGCGATCGCGACCGCGATCGCCGCGCCGGCGCAGCTCCGCTGCCACCGGCGCAACCGCGTCCAGCCAGTCGAGCAGCGCCTGCTGGCCGGCCACGCGCTCGCGTTCTGCGGCGCGGGACTCGGCCAGCGGCTCCCACACCCCGACAAACAGCGCGGCCGCGACCAGCACCAGCCCGGCAAGCACGATCAGGACACGCTGACGCGCATTGAGCTGCTCCCAGAACGTACTCATCGGCTCACCTGGCGAATCCTGATCCGGCCGCTGGCGCCTTCGGCGTCGAGACTGGCCGACTGCACCGCAGCGTCCAGATCAAGCGCCCGCAGCCTTTGTTCCAGATCGTCCAGGGCAGCCACGTCCGGCGCGCGCAGGCGCAGATCCAGCTGCCCATCGCGAAATCCCATGCCGTCGACCGTCAACGCCGACTGGCCCGAAACAACCGGTGCGGTTCGATAGACCAGGTCCAGCAGCCCGGCCGACTCACCGAAACGCAACCGGGTCAGCTCGCGCTCGGCCAGCTCGCGGTGGCGGCCGGCCGGCGTCACGCCCGGAAAAATCTGGCCGAATCGCTGATCAATGGCCGCCTGCAGGCTGACCGCCTCGGAGCGCAGCAGTTGCCGCTCAAGCACAGCGATGCCGAGGGCCAGGGTCAGCACAACCACCGCCAACCCGCCGGCCCAGCGCCAGTGGCGACCGGCCGTGCGCGCCGAACTCGGTGTCCACGGGCCGCTGAGCAGATTGATCGGCGCCGCGAGCGCCTGCGGCGCCAGGCTGGCCAACAAATCATCGCCGGCCAGGCGCAGCGCAGCGCGATCGATCGCATCCGGCACCTCGCCCCCGTACCAGATCCGCTCGACCCCGGGCCCGGCAACCGCGTCAAGAAAATCGCCGATCAGCTCGGCGTCGAAACTGCCGAACTGCCAGCGCCCCCAGCGCAGCAGAACGCGGTCACCGGCAGCGGCCAGGCTGACCTGTCCTTCCTCCCAGGGCAGACAGAGCGCATCCGGGCAGACCAGCTCCACCGGCTGATCTTCCATTGGCGCCATGAGCCGGGCCATTTCGTCGTTGGCAATCACGACGCTCTCGACTCGACCCTCCGGATCGCGCCCGGCAGCGACCACGTGTTCTTCCTCGGCCGAACCGGCCAGGTGTTCCTCGGCCGCCCAGCGCAGGGCCTGGTCCAGACGTGCCGCCGAAAGCGACGGCAGATCCAGGCTCAAGCCGGTGCAACGGCCGGCATCCTGGAGCAGCAGCTGGGGCACTTCAGCGGGCCAGTCCGGGTTTGCCGGGTCGCTTCGTCCGCGCTCGGCCACCTGGCCCCTGGCGTCGATGACGGCCCACGGCCAGCGTTCGCCGACGGCATGGATAAGCAGTTTGTGCTGACTGGACCGGGCCATCTGTGGAGCTTCCTTGCAAAAACGTCGGTCAGGGCAGACCCTGACTCAGGTAGCGGAAATCATACCCCGAGCCACCTTGATGAATCAGGCGATGGTAGTCGCGCTCGATACCGTCGAGTACCACCCGGGCCTGGGCCATGAACCAGCGGCTGGTCACGCCCAGGTAGACCTGTTGTTCCGGCGTCAGTCGTCCGGCCATGAGCGGATGCGCCGCCAACTGGGCTGTCTCGGTAAAGGGTCCATCGGCCAGCACTCGCCTGGCCTGCTCGATGTCCAGGCCGTCGACCAAAGACCCCAGCACTTCCGGGCTGGTGCTGTTGACGTTCACGCTCAGGCGTGTTTCCGGCAGTGCCGTGACGTGCGGCAGCAGGCGTTGGTACACCTCGGCATCGACACTGCGCACCCAGCGCAGTTCACTGACATGGGACAGCGGCAGGCCGGGTACGCGATACGGGGGCGTTTGCGAACCGTACCATCCGTCGCCGACCCGACCCGGCCGGGCCGCACCGGCATCGGGGCCGGTCAGCCATTCGGCCAGTTCAGCAGCCACCGATCGCGGCAGGGCCAGGTGTTCAAGCAAACGCACCAGGCTGGCTTCGGCGCCAGCGGCCACGACCCGATCCGGACTGGCCAGGGCGTTGAGATTGAAGCGCCCCTGCTGGTCGAGCAACCGGCCCTGCACGTAGCCGCCCGGAACCTCGAACGGTTCGGTCCAGCTTCCGGTCAGCGTGGCCGGATCCAGGCCTTCGGCCAGGGCCCGGCCCAGCAGGCGCTCGACCAGCGTCTCCATGCCCAGGGCATACTGCCAGGACCGCTCGCCGGCCAGGAAGGCCTCGGTGCGGGCCAGGTCGCGCTGGGCCCGTTCAATCAATCCAATCGCCAGGACGGTCGCCAGGGCCACTGCGATCACCGCGATCAGGAGGGCACTTCCGCGTTGATCCTGAGCCGCTCGCATCACGGCAGCACGATGATCCGCTCAACCAGACCGAATCCGTCCGTTTCCAGCCGATAGCGCACCGCACGCGGCAGTTCGGCGGAAGCGCCGTTTTCCGGCCACTGCTCCAGCCAGCGCCCATCGGCGCTGTAATAGTTGAACTCCAGGAGTTGCAGCCCGGCAAGGACTTCCTCGTTAAACGCGGGAGTGGCCGGCGTGCGGTCGGTGACCGGCCAGGACGTGCGGACCAGCTGATCGCTTTGTGCCGACCATGCGAAACGCTGCAGCTGACTGCGCCGATGCTGCTGGGGATTGGCCCAGCCGGCCCGGGTTCCTTCCAGCCCCCCGCCCTGGCCGGCCAGCGCCGGCATCAACTGCCCGTCCGGACCTCGCGCCGGTCGCGCTGCCAGCTGGCGCAGGTCCGTTTCCAGCCGGACCAGGCCGCGCTGCAGTTCGGCCAGTTCGACACTGCGCTCGCGATGAACAAACGCGGCCTGGCTGAGCGTATTCAGGGCCGCGTACACGCTGCCGGCCAGGATCGCGAACACGGTGACCGCGATCAGGACCTCGACCAGGGTGTAGCCGCGCTGGCGCCTCATCGAGGGAGAAATCCGGTATGGGTCAGGATCGGCGTTTCGTGTCGGGCGCTGGCGTGCACCGCCACGTCCACGCGGATCAGGTCATCGCCCGGGGCCGGCTGAATCAGTGCCTGCCAGTACCAATCGCGGTCGCCCATGCGGCGCTGGCCTTGTCGACGGCCGGACGCGGGTGCTGCTTCCAGGCGCAGCTCGGCGAGTACATTGTCGGCCACCCAGAGCGCAAGCGTCCTTTCTTCAAGCATGGACTGGCCGTCGATCGCCTGGGCGCCGGCCCGGGCCAGCGCTGCCAGGGCAACCGCCACGATCACCAGGGCGATCAGAACCTCGAGCAGGGTGAAGGCCCGGCAGCGAGTTCGGCAGAATCCGCCTCGGCCCCGAACGCGACCCCCGATCTTCATCGGTCGGGATCGAGACTCAGGCGCCCGCCGGCACTGGCCGACAGCCGCACCCGCTCCCCGGCCGGGCCGATGGCCAACTCGAACGCGGTCATCTCGCCGAGCGGTTGACAGACGATCTGCGGCGTCGCGGCGGTTTCTTCCAGCTGCTGCCGCCTGCCCTCGATCAGCAGCAGCGGCGCCGCCGCTTCCGCCCAGCTGCGAGGCCGACCCAGCCGGTCGTCGGGGGCCCTGGCCCAGCCATCGGCGGTGGCCTGCCAGAAATCGTAGCCGTCGGCGTCGAGCCTGATGCCTCGCGGTCTGGACTGAAACAGTGCCTGCTCGCACTGCGCGTCGAGCAAGGCGGCGAAGCGGGCCAGTTGACGCTCGGGATCGTCTTCCGATTGCCAGGGGCCGACGCTGAGCACGGCCAGTGTCGCCAGGATCGCGCCGATCAGGACCACGACCAGCAACTCGATCAGGGTGAAACCGGGCGCCGGACGAAGCATCAATCGCCCCAGTTGCCGATCTCCGCATTGACGCCCTCGCCGCCGGGCATGCCGTTGGCGCCGAACGTCCAGACATCGAATTCTCCGTGTACACCGGGGTAAAGATACTGGTAGTCGCGGCCCCAGGGGTCGCGCGGCACCCGGTCCAGGTAACCGCCCTGACGCCAGTTCGGAGCTTCCGGCTGGCCGGCCGGCCTGCGAACCAGCGCTTCCAGCCCCTGCTCCGTGGACGGATAGACATAGTTGTCGAGTCGGTACATGTTCAGCGCCGTGGCCAGCGCCTGGATGTCCTGCTTGGCCTTGGTGACCCGCGCCCGATCCGGTTCGTCCATGACGCGCGGCACCACGATTGCGGCCAGGATGCCGATGATGACGACCACGACCAGGATTTCGATCAGCGAAAAGCCGCGGGCCGGATGCCGGGATGCGGATGACAGCTGCATTGACTTACACTCCGGAAAAGGCATTGAACACTTCAGACAAGACATGATACGCGCATGAAGCCTTCCGGCAATCGCCGCTTGCACAAGTTCCTGGTGAGGCATTGAGCCAATGCGGGTCGTGCGTGTCCACATCGACCGGGACCTGGCGGGCCAGGCCAGTATCGACCTGACCGGAGCCCCGGCCCATTACCTGCTGCGCGTGCTGCGCCTCCGGGCCGGGGCAAGCGTGGCCCTGTTCGACGGCAGCGGCCTGGAATATCCAGGCGAGATCGTTGCCACCGAGGCCCGTGCCGGCTGCCGCGTGCGCCTGGACGCACCACGGGCGCCGGCCGTCGAATCGGCTTTCCAGGTCACCCTCATCCAGGCGGTTGGGCGCGGTGATCGGATGGACTGGTGCGTCCAGAAGACCACGGAACTGGGAGTGGCCCGGATCCAGCCGGTCTTCACGGAGCGCACCGAAGTCCGCCTGGACGAGCGACGCGCCCTCAAACGGCGCGATCACTGGCACCAGGTCGCCGTTTCGGCGGCCGAGCAAAGCGGGCGCGTCCGCGTCCCGCAGATCGATCAGCCGGTGGCCCTGGAAGACTTGCCGACACCGTCGCTGCCGGGTTTTTACCTCGACCCCGGAGCAACACTCACACCCGGCGAGCTGACCATGCCCGCGCCACCCCGCTGCACGGTGATCATCGGGCCCGAGGGCGGTCTGACCGAAGCCGAAAGCGCCCGTCTTGTCCGGTCCGGTTGCCAGGGTCTGCGTCTGGGGCCGCGTATTCTGCGTACCGAAACGGCCGGCCCGGCCGTTCTGGCCATCCTCCAGAGCCGCTTCGGAGACCTGGCATGAGCCCGGCTCGGCGCAGGCTGGTGCGGGCGCGGCGCTGGCTGCTGGAGCACGATCACCGGGTCAGCTTCACGGTTCTCTACATCAGCCTGGCGCTGGTCCTGTCCATGGCCATCTCCATGTTCTGGCTGGTTGCCGTGGTCGCCGCCCACGGCGTGCTGGAATACTGGTCTCTGGGCAAAACCGGACCGCGCGATCACCGTCTCGGCCGCACCCTCTGGCACATCCGGCTCGACATCCTGCTGGTCCTGGCGGCCTTGTGGCTGGGCCTGTACATCGACCTGCTGTTCGGTGTGGCAGGCCTGGGGGCGGCGGCGCGCACCGGGGCCCAGGTCTCGGCCCGCGTGATCGCCTGGCAGCGCACCATACGCGGGGTGCTGTTGACCGTGGACGAGGCCGCGCTGGCGGCCAAGGCGGCGTTCGGCGGCACAGGCGGCGGGGCGCCAAAAACGGCCGCCCGCCGCAGCGAGCCGTTGCCCTGGCGGCAGCCCTGGGGCTGGGCCGACCGCCTGATCGTGGCCACGACCGGAGTGCTCGCGCTTTTGATCCTGCTCACGCCCGTGCTCACCGATCACAGCGTGGTCGAAGCGCTCGCGATTCTGGGCCAGGATCTGCATCCGTGGCCGAACTGACCCCACCCGTGCAGACATATCCATGAGCAAATCGACCTCCGACTGGCTGACCCTGGAACTCAGCGTTCCGGCCGAGCAGGCCGAGCGCGCTGAAGACTGCCTGTTTGCCGCCGGCGCCGTCTCCGTGACCCTGCTCGATGCCCAGGACCATCCCCTGCACGAACCCGGGCCCGGGGAGTTACCGCTCTGGCCCTGGGTCCTGGTCCAGGCATTGTTTCCGGGCACGGTCGCGCGCGAGCCACTGAGCGAGCACCTGCTCGCCGCCGGCCTGATCGATTCGGCCACCGCGCTCGGCTTTTCCGACCTGGTCGATCGCGACTGGGAACGCGCCTGGATGGACCAGTTTCGGCCGATGCGCTTCGGCCGCGATCTGTGGATCTGTCCCAGCCATGTTTCGCCCGACCCGGACTGGCCGCTGGTCGTGCGTCTGGACCCTGGACTGGCCTTTGGCAGCGGCACCCATCCGACCACCGCCCTGTGCCTGGAATGGATCGACTCGCTCTCGCTGATCGACCGGCGCGTGATCGACTACGGCTGCGGATCCGGCGTATTGGCCATTGCCGCGGCATTGAAGGGTGCACGCACCGTTTTTTGCGTGGACCACGACCCGCAGGCGCTTGCGGCCACCCGCGATAACGCCGAACGCAACGGCGTGGGGACACGAATCAGCGCATGGTCACCGGCAGAGTTTTCAAGCCTGGAACCCCATCAGCGCCGGGCCGACGTGGTGGTTGCCAATATCCTGGCCGGCCCGCTGGTTGAACTGGCGCCGAGTTTGGCGCAGTGCATCCGGCCGGGCGGCCAGCTCGTTCTGTCCGGAATCCTGGCCGAACAGGCCGCCGCGGTGGCCGAAGCCTACCGCGATCTCGATCCGCATCCCGATCAGGAAAACCGCGAAGGCTGGGTGCGCCTGGTGTTCCAGCGCCGGGACGATGCCGGTTACCGGTAAACTTTCGCCCATGGAACTGTTCAAGGTATTTCAGATCGAGGCGGCCCACTTCCTGCCCAACGTACCCGAAGGCCACAAGTGCCGGCGCATCCACGGCCATTCCTTCGTGATCGAGATTCACGTCAGCGGAGCGGTTGACGAAAAACTCGGCTGGGTGATGGATTTCGCCGACCTGAAAGCTGCTTTCCAGCCGCTCCACGAGCAGCTCGATCATCATTTCCTCAACGAGATCGAAGGCCTGGAAAACCCGACCAGCGAAAACCTGGCGCGCTGGATCTGGCAGCGGCTCGCGCCCCGACTGCCGGAACTTTGCCGGGTCGTGATTCGGGAGACCTGCACCTCCGGCTGCAGCTATCACGGTCCAAAAGCCTGACAAGCCGTGGCACCGGCCGTCACAGGATTTGCCCCACGGGGCCGGAATACCTACAATTGCACGGTTGCATGGCCTGCCTAGCGCGCCGTTCGAGGTTCGACCACATCCAATCAACCACCTGCCAGTTCTTAGGGAGTAACAATCGATGAACCAAATGATGATCCCCCCGATTCTCGGGGTTGTGGGCCTGATCACGGCCTTTCTCATCTACCGCATCGTCATGCGGTATCCGGTGTTGGAAGGAAAGCCGGTCCAGATCGCCAAGCTGATCCAGGAAGGCGCCATGGCCTTCATGCGGCGAGAACTGATCCTGATCGCCATTTCGGTCGCGGTGATCTTCGTCGCCCTGGCGATCTCGGATCTCGGCATCGAAACCGCGGTCTCGTTCCTGGTTGGCGCCGTTTGTTCGGCCGCTGCCGGTTTTTTCGGCATGATGGCGACCACCCGGGCCAACGTGCGCACGACCACGGCGGCACACAATGAAGGGCAGGATACGGCCCTGACCGTTGCCTTTTTCGGCGGCTCGGTGATGGGCCTGGTACTGGCCTCTCTGGGCCTGGTCGGACTGGGCTCGCTGTACCTGGTCTTCGGCACCGACCCGCAGACCGCGCACAACATCCACGGCTTTGCCATGGGCGCCGGCGTGGTCGCCCTGTTCTATCGCGTCGGCGGCGGCATCTTCACCAAGTCCGCCGATGTCGGCGCCGACCTGGTCGGCAAGGTCGAGGCCGGCATCCCGGAAGACGATCCGCGCAACCCCGGGGTGATTGCCGATAACGTCGGCGATAACGTCGGCGACGTGGCCGGCATGGGCTCCGACCTGTTCGAATCCTACTGCGGTTCCATGATCGCCACCGTGGCGCTAGCCACCGTGATGGTGCTGCAGGCCGGGGGCGCCGGTTCCATGGTCGACCTGGGCGGCCACCTGGTGCCCGGCGAGAGCCTGATGAGCCTGCCGCTGCTGCTGGCCTCGCTCGGCCTGGTCTGCTCGATCGCCGCCATCGGTATCGTCCGACTGGTCTCCAACAAGTCGCCGCAGGTTGCCTTGCGGATCGGCACCTTCTCCGCCTCCATCGGCTTCGTCGTCCTGGCCTATTTCCTGATGCAGGCCATCGGCGTGGGCGCCAACGTCTGGTTCGCCACCCTGGTCGGCTCGGTCGGCGGCGTCATCATCGGCCTGTCGACCGAGTACTACACGGCCGGCAAGCCGATTCGCGACATCGCCCGTTCCGGCGAAACCGGGGCGGCAACCGTGATCATTTCCGGCCTCGCGATCGGCATGCAGTCGGTGACCATTCCCATCCTGACCATCTGCGCCATGATCTTCGTCGCCAACGCCAACGCCGACCTGTATGGCGTGGGCATTGCCGCGGTGTCCATGCTGGCAACGGTCGGCTTCACCATGGCCATCGATGCCTACGGCCCGGTGGCCGACAATGCCGGCGGCATTGCCGAAATGTCGGGGCTGGGCGAAGACACCCGCAAGATCACCGATGGTCTGGACTCGCTGGGCAACACCACGGCCGCGATCGGCAAGGGCTTCGCCATCGGTGCCGCCGCCCTGGCCGCGCTGACCCTGATCACCGCCTACATTGCCGAGGTCAGTCACCGGATTCCGGACTTCCAGCTCCAGATTTCGGATCCGAACGTGCTGATCGGCATGTTCATCGGCGGTCTGTTCCCGTTCCTGGTTGCCTCGATCACCATGACCGCCGTGGGGGATGCGGCCTTCGAGATGATTCAGGAAATCCGGCGCCAGTTCCGCGAGATCCCCGGCCTGCTGGAAGGCACGGCCGAGCCGGACGCGGCCCGCTGCGTCGATATTGCGACCAAGTCGGCCATCAAGCGCATGATCCTGCCGGCCGCGCTGGCCGTGCTGGGTCCGGTCGTGATCGGCTTTGGCATGGGCGCTGAAGCACTCGGCGGGATGCTCGGCGGCGGCCTGCTCGGCTGTGTGCTGCTTGCCCTGACCATGGCCAACGCGGGCGGCGCCTGGGACAACGCCAAAAAGCACGTCGAGGAAGGCCATTTCGGCGGCAAGGGCTCGGAGGCGCACAAGGCCAACGTTGTCGGCGACACCGTTGGTGACCCGCTGAAAGACACCTCCGGCCCGTCGATGAACATCCTGATCAACGTGATGGCCATCGTCAGCCTGGTGATCGCACCGCTGCTCAGTCAGTAGCACCGACCCGCAGCAAGGCACGAAAAACGCGGCCTCCTGAGGCCGCGTTTTTTTTTGAGGGGTCAGGGGTCAGGGGCTAGGGGTCAGGGAGCCTGGTCGATGGCGTCGAGCTCGCAGAAGAATCTTTCCCGGGAATTCACAGGCATCGTCGATGCTCCCTGACCCCTGACCCCTGACCCCTAATTACCAAGACGTTGGCCGCGTAGGGCCGACCTACGCCTGGTCCACCTCTTCGGCCACAACCGAGTCGACGATCAGCGCGATCGCCCCGTCGCCGGTCACGTTGCAGGCCGTGCCGAAGCTGTCCTGGGCCATGTACAGCGCGATCATCAGCGCAATCGCGGTCTCACCGAAGCCGAGCATGGTCCCCAGCAGGCCGACCGCCGACATCACCGCGCCACCCGGAACTCCAGGCGCGGCCAGCATGACCACCCCAAGAGTCAGGATGAACGGAAGCATGCTCAGCAGCGACGGCACCGCCAGCGCGTCCTGCAGCACCATGACCGCCACCGCGCAGGCGACGATGGTGATGGTCGAGCCGGCCAGGTGGGTGGTGGCGCACAGCGGGACGGTAAACGAGGCCACCGACTCGCGC
Organism: Wenzhouxiangella sp.; assembly: GCA_007694885.1. Classification (GTDB taxonomy): domain Bacteria; phylum Pseudomonadota; class Gammaproteobacteria; order Xanthomonadales; family Wenzhouxiangellaceae; genus Wenzhouxiangella. The sequence goes on from REEW01000102.1 coordinate 30,408, forward strand.
ACCCCGTTGGCCCGGGCCGACTGCATGGTGACCGGTATGGTGGCGGCGCTGGACATGGTGCCCAGGGCGGTGAAATAAGCCGGCAGCATGCCGCCGATCAGCTTCAGCGGCGGCGCACCGGCGCGGATGCCGGCCACCAGGAAAAGAACCAGGATCCAGGCCCAGTGCAGCGAGACCGACAAGACCAGCACCACGCCGAAAGTACGCAGCGTCGCGAACACGGTGCCGGCCGCCGCCAGCTCGGCAAATACGCCGGCGATGTAGAACGGCAGCAGCGGGATGATCAGACCGACCAGCAAGACCTTGATCACGTCGCGCCCTTCGTCGAACACCTGCTTGAGCCGATCGGCGCGCGCAGCGCTTATGCCAAGTCCGAAAATGAAGGCGGCCGCCAACGCGCTCATGATCCCGAACAGCGGCGGAATTTCCAGGGTGATGAACGGGTCCGGGGCGGTGCCGCCGGCCGCGGCGGCCGAAACGGCGCCGGCCGAAAACAGCGGCACCAGGGCTGCCGTGGCCAGAAACGCCAGCACCCCGGCGATGATGGTCGACAGGTAGGCCAGTCCCAGCGTCGTTCCCAGCAAGCGACCCGAGTCGCGCGGCAGCCCGGCGATGCCGCTGGTGATGAAAAACAGGATCAGCAAGGGAATGGTGAAAAACAACAACTGGCCGAACATTCCCTTGAACGTCAACAGGATCCGGGTCACCCAGGTCGGCGCGAACAGGCCGATCAGGATGCCCAGGGCAATACCGGCCAGCAATTTCAGGATCAGTTTCATGGGCATTTTCTCCGCTCGGCCGATGGCCGTTTCAGACCCACTCCGGCAAACAGAGCCAGGCGTTTGTCAGCGCCGACTGCTGGCGCTGGTAGTCCGGCACCAGTTCAGCCACCCGGTTCCAGAAGGCCGGCGAATGATCCGGATGAACAGTGTGGACGAGTTCGTGGACCAGCACGTACTCGCAGGCCGGGGCCGGACAAAACAGCAACCGCGCATTGATCGACAGGTCGCCGCGCGATGAACAGCTGCCCCAGCGCGAACGCTGGTTTCGCACCCGCACCGCCCCATACCGAAAACCGTGGGCCGCGGCCAGGTGCGCCACCCACTGCGGCAGCGTGTGCCTGCCGCTGGCCAGCAGCCATTTTTTCAGGGCCACGGAGATGCGCTGATCCAGCGCATCGTCGGCCAGCGCGGGCAGGTGAAACACCAGCCGGTCGGTTTGCTCTTCCAGGGCCAGGCGCCGGCGCCGCGTTGTCCGGTAGTCCACACTCCACTCGCGATCGATCGCCGGCAGGCTGATCCGCGCCGGTCGATTTCCCAGAAGAGCCGGTTCGTGGTCGTTGCGAATCGCCGCCTGACCGTCCTGAACCCGCCGGATCCACTCGGCCCGATCGGCCAGCAACGCCGGGATGCGGCGCCGATCGAAGCGCGCCGGAACGGTCACGATCAGGCCCTGGCGCGGGTCGATGCGAAGGCGGACATGGCGAGCACGCGGGTGGACGCGGACCCGGTAGGGCAGTTCGGACGACTCGCTGCTTTCGGTGGACACGGGGAGGAACGGGCGAAACATTCGGCTACCATTATGCCCTGCTGCTGCCGTTGTTTTTACTCTCCATCCGACCTGGTCCCCAAACCCGTGACCCCATGATCCAGCTGTCCGACATCACCTTGCGCCACGGCCCCGAAACCCTTCTGGAACGGGCATCGGCGACCATTTTCCCGGGCCATAAGGTCGGCCTGATCGGGGCCAACGGCAGCGGCAAGACCAGCCTGTTTCGTCTCCTGCTGGGCGAGATCGGCCTCGATGCCGGCGAGCTGTCGGTGCCGACCGACTGGACGGTGGCCCACATGGCCCAGGAAATCCAGAACCTGGACCGGCCGGCGATCGACTTCGTGATCGACGGCGACGAACGACTGCGCGCGGCAGAACTGGCGGTGGCCACGGCCGAGCACGACGGCGACGGGCATGCCATTGCCCACGCGCACGCCGGGCTGGCCGATGCCGGCGGCTACGATGCGCATGCCCGCGCCGGGTCGCTGCTCAACGGTCTCGGCTTTGCCAGTGCGCAGCATCGGCGGCCGATTTCGGACTTCTCCGGCGGCTGGCGCATCCGCCTGAGCCTGGCCCGCGCCCTGATGTGTCCGTCCGATCTGCTCCTGCTCGACGAGCCGACCAACCACCTGGACATGGAAACCGTGGTCTGGCTCGAAGAGTGGCTGCGCCGCTACCCGGGCACCCTGCTGCTGATTTCGCACGATCGCGATTTTCTCGACCAGGTCGTCGACTCGGTTGTGCACATCGAACATCATCAACTCAACACCTATGCCGGCGGCTACAGCAGCTTCGAACGCCAGCGCGCCGAGCGCATGGCCGGACAGCAGGCGGCCTGGGAAAAACAGCAGCGCGAGATTGCCCATATCCAGAAGTTCATCGACCGCTTCCGGGCCAAGGCGACCAAGGCGAAAGCGGCCCAGAGCCGGATCAAGGCCCTGGAGCGCATGGAAGCGCTGGCCCCCGCCCACGTCGACTCGCCCTTCGATTTTTCCTTTCCGGAGCCGCCGCCGGCCACCAACCCCCTGCTCCACCTCGATCGACTCACCCTCGGCTACGGGCAGACCAGGGTGCTCGAAGGCGTCTCGCTCAGCCTGGCCCCGGGCGACCGCATCGGCCTGCTCGGGCTCAACGGGGCCGGCAAGTCGACCCTGGTCCGGGCCCTGGCCGGGGAGCTTGCACCACTCGACGGGCAACTCACCAGCAGCCCGAAACTGCAGGTCGGTTACTTCGCCCAGCACCAGCTCGAACAACTCGATCCAGCTGCCAGCCCGATCCAGCACCTCCTGCGCCTGGACTCCACGGCGGTCGAGCAGCGCCTGCGTGATTTTCTCGGCGGCTTCGATTTCCGGGGCGACATGGCCACCGGCCCGATCGCAAACTTCTCCGGCGGCGAAAAGGCTCGGCTGGTCCTGGCCATGCTGGTCTGGCAGGCGCCCAACCTGCTGCTGCTCGACGAGCCCAGCAACCACCTCGACCTGGACATGCGCCACGCCCTGACCCGGGCCTTGCAGGGATTCGACGGCGCCGTGATCACGGTATCGCACGATCGCCATCTGCTGGCCAGCACGGTCGTGGACTACTGGCTGATCCACGCCGGCCAGGTCACTCGATTCGACGGCGATCTCGATGACTATCGACAGTGGCTGCGCAGCCAGGGCAGCGCCCCCAGCCCAGAACAATCCAGCCCGGGCCGCGAAACAGGCCGAAGCCGCAACAAAACCGTGGGCCGGGCACGCATCAAACCGATCCAGAATCGCATCGATCGCCTGACCCGCGAAATCGACGCCGCAGCGCAGACCCTGGCCGAAATCGAACAGCGCCTGGCCGAGCCGGCCATGTATGGCGGAGACCACCACGACGAGCTGCAGCAATTGCTGCAGCAAAGACAACGGCTGGGCGAACAGCAGGCGGCGCGTGAAAGCGAATGGATGGAAGCCGAGGCAGCGCTGGAATCCCTGCAACATCCGGACGGGACCGAGCGCTGATCACTTGTCCGTTGGGCCGCAATCCGCTATCGTCTGTCCTGCCTTGAGTCTCGGACGCTTCGTGCAGCCACCCCCTGTTTCAGCCCGGATTTCCGCGCCGTCATGACCACGCTGCTTGCCGTTGGCGACCTGCACCTTGGGCGCATTCCGTCCGCCCTGCACCCGGACCTGCTGGCCCGGGCGTCCGAGCTCGGGCCCGAGGCGGCCTGGTCTCGCGCCGTCACCGAAGCCATCGACCGTCAGGTCGATGGCGTTGTGCTGGCCGGCGACGTCGTCGAGCGCAGCCGCGACGTACTCGTCGCCTACGGCGATCTCAAAAGCGGAATCGACAAGCTCACCACCGCCGGCATTCGTGTGCTGGCCGTGGCCGGCAACCACGATACCCTGGTGCTTCCCCGCCTGGCCCAGGAAATACCCGACCTGGACCTGCTCGGCGCCAACGGCCGCTGGCAGGAAAAGCGGGTGGGCAAACTGATCATCGCCGGCTGGTCCTTCCCGCGCCCGCAGGTTCGCAGCAGTCCGCTGAAAGACTTCCCCCGCATGGCCGAACCAGAACGCGTGATCGGCCTGCTGCACTGCGACCGGGATCAGGCCGACAGTCCCTATGCGCCGGTCAGCAGCGCCGACCTGGAGGCTGCCCCGACCGCGGCCTGGCTGCTGGGCCACATCCACCAGCCGGATGATCTGTCCGGGCCCCGTCCGATCGGCTATCTGGGCTCGGTGACCGCGCTCCGGGCCTCCGAAACCGGTCCGCGCGGACCCTGGCTGGTGCGCTGGACCGGCACGGCGATCGAAGCCCAGCACATCCCCCTGGCACCTCTTCGCTTCGAAGCCGTAGCGGTCGATGTCTCCGACCTGGAAGGCCCCGGGCAGCTGGCCGAGGCGGTCCTGGGCCGCGGTCGAGACCTGGCCCGGCAGGTCGCTGCCGGCGAGCGCCTGCCGGAGGTGGTCGGAATGCGGATCGTGTTGACCGGTCGCTGCCGATTTGAACGTGAGCTGCCCGCGGCGGCGGCTGAACTGCTCAACGAGTCGCGCCCCTGGAAGGAACGCGGCATGGTGTTGTTCGTGCAGAAGGTCAGCATCGAGACCGAGATCAATCTCGACCTCGAGGAACTGGCCAGACAGTCGGACCCCTGCGGCCTGCTGGCGCGCCGCCTGCTCATCCTGCGCGACCGCCAGCAACCGGACTACCGGCGCCTGCTCGATCAGGCGCGCATCAAGCTCGGCCGGATTTCAGGGCTGAGGGAGTTTCAGGCCCTTGATCCCGAACTCGATGACGCGGACGTCCACGACTGGCTGCAGCGGGCCGGTCAGCGCGCACTGGTCGAACTGGTTGCCCAGCGCCGGAGCGAGCGATGAAACTGACCCGGCTGGAGATTCGCCGCTTGCCGGGCATCGACCGACCGTTTTCGGTTCAGTTCGCTGCCGATACGGTCAACCTGATCACCGGTCCCAACGGTTCGGGCAAATCCAGCCTGATTCGAGCAACCCGCGCCTTGCTCCATCCGCGCGCCGACGAGCCCTATCTGGAACTGAGCGCCCAGTGGCTCGACGATCAGGGCAGCCTGAGTTGCGAGCGCAGCGGCCAGCGGGTCCAGTGGCAACGCCACGGGCAGATCGTCGACGCGCCGAAACTGCCCGGGCCGGAAGCCATGGGTGCCTACCTGGTCAGCTCCGAAGACCTGGCCGCGCTCGGCCAGACCGAAACGCACATCGCCGCCGAACTCAACACCATCCTGGCCGGTGGGTACGATCTCGGGGCGGTCCTGTCTTCGCCTCCCTTCACCCCACCGGCCAGGCCGCAGAAACTGGCTCGGGAGGTCGAAACCCTGCAGCGCGCAATAGGCGAAAAGGAAGCCGAATACTCCGCCCTGTACGAGGAACTGCAAAAACTCGGCCGGCTGGAATCCGAGCTTCACCAGGCGACGCGGTCGGCCGGACTGCTGAGCGCGATCGACGACGCGCTGGCGCTGGCCGATGGCATCACTCGCCGCGCCGCACTGGAAGCGACGCTGATCGACGAGTTTCCCGGCGGCATGGACCGGATGCGCGGCGATGAAATGGATCGCCTGGAGCAGGCACGCCAGCGCCTGGAAAAGAAGCGCCAGGCACTGGCAATCGAGCAGGCTGCGCTGGACGAGGACTCGAGCCAGCTTGAGCGCACCGGCGTGGACGATCCTGCCGATCTGGAGGCCCTGCAGTCGCAGCTGGCCGATGCACGCAACGCGCTGGCCCAGACCGAGCAGGACTTGAGTGCGGCGAACGATCAGGTCGCGGTCGCCGAGCAGGCCCTGGCCCAGGCGGCGCGACGCCTGGGCAGCGACCAACCCGAACAGGTCGAGCGCCTGAACCAGGAAACCCTGGAATCGCTGGAACGACAGGTCGAGCGAGTGCTCGGTTTGCGCGAGAAAATTCGCGCCTTGAGCGGACAGCTGATGCTCGCCCAGGGATCGCGCAATCCCAGCGGGCGTCCCCAGGAGGCCCTGCGTACGGCCCGCAGTGCACTTCAGGAGTGGCTGCAACTGGCCCGACTCAACCCGCTCGAGGGCGTGCTATGGGGCAGCCTGGGCATTGCCGCCCTGCTCGGAAGCCTGCGGTTGCTGTCGGCCGAGCGCATTGCCTCCAATCCGGAGCTTTTGTTGCTGGTTGGTCTGGCCGTTGGTCTGCCGCTGGCTCTTCTGGTGCGCTTTTTCCTGCGCCTGCGGGATCGCGAGCGGGCTCGAGCGCGCTACCTGGAGACCGATATCGAGGCACCCCTGGGGTGGAGCGAAAGCGAGGTGGTCAACCGCCTGGAGCGGCTGGAGACCGAACTGGAAGCTGCCAGACAGCATGAAGTCAGCCTGTCCCGGGCCGGCGACCTGCGCGAACAGCTCAACGTCCAGCGCAACAGCCTGGAACGGGCCCGGGCAAAGTTCCGGGGCATGGCGGAGGAGTTGGGCATTTCCGCCGACCCACGCCTGGAGACCGGCTTTTTGCTGTGGTGCCGCCACCTGCAGGACTGGCAGCACAACGCCCAGCGTCTGAACGAACAGCGCCTGCGCCTGGAAAGTCTCGAGTCGCGCCAACGTCGTCAGCGCGAAGAAGCTGCCAGGTTACTCAAAGCACAAGGACTTGAAGCCGACGAGATCTCGTCAAGGCAGCTGGCCAAGCTGGTCCATCAGCTGGCGCCGCGCGTGCGCCGCCATACCGAGCTCCATCAATCCGTTCAGGCCCGGCGCAGACGAGTGGCCGAACTGCAGTCCGATATCGACCTGGCCGAGCAACAAATCAGCCAGATTTTCGAGAGTGCCGGCATCCGCGATGATGACCTGTCGTCGCTGCGCCAAAAATCCGAGCAGTTTCCGGCGTGGCAGCAACTCGAGCAGGAACTGCGCGAACTGAGACGGGAAGTCACCCGGCTGGAAAAGCGACTGGTCGATCAGCCGGACCTGCTCGAGCAGGCTCGAAAACCGCATCGCCAGGCGCTTGAAGCCCTGCGCCAGGCGACCGAGCAGCGCGCCGAACGCCGCGATCAGCTCAATCGACGCATCGCCGAGATCCATACCCGCCACGCCGATACGCTCAAGCGCAGGGAACTCGAGCGTCTCGGTACCGAGCTCGATGCACTGCGCGACCGCCTCGCCGGCGAGCTCGACAACCAGATGGTTGCGGCAGCTGGACGCTACCTGATCGAGGAAGTCGAGACAGCGCATCGGGCCGAGCATGAGCCGGCCATGCTGGTCGCTGCCGATCTATGGCTGGACAGCTTCACCGGCCATCGCTACCGCTTGATCTTCGAAGCCGGCCAGTTCTCCGCGCTGGATACACGCAGCGGCCGCCAGCAGGCTCTTGATGAGCTGTCGACCGGCACACGAGTCCAGTTGATGCTGGCTGTCCGACTCGCCTGGATCGAACAGCAAGAGCGTCATACCCACCCCCTGCCGGTATTTCTGGACGAGGTCCTCACGACCACCGATGCCGATCGCTATCGGGCCGTGGTTGGTGCGGTCGGCGCCCTGGTCGCGGCCGGCCGCCAGGTGTTTTATCTCACCGCACAGAACGACGACGCCAGGGCCTGGTGGGAATGGCTGGGCGACGACCTGGAGCCGCACGCGATCGACATGGCCGACATTCGTCGCGGCGAGGTTGTGCCGCTCAGCGCCGGGATGCCGGAGAGCGGTGTCCAGGAACGCTCATTGCCCGATCCTGGATCGGTGGGGCCGGACGAATGGGCGCAGGCCGTCGGGGTTGACCCGATTGATCCATGGCAGGCCAGCGGCCAGATCCATCTGGTTCATGTGCTGCGCGACGACCTGGGCCTGGCCGATCGCCTGTTGCGCCTGGGACTGGAGCGGCTGGGAGAACTCGAAAGGCTCATCGAGCGTCTGGAAACCGCCCCGGCCGGGGATCCACCGCTTACTTCTGAGGAGGCGGCAACCTTGAGGCAGCGGGTTCAGGCGGCCGCCCTGATTCTCGATGACTGGCGTAACCGGCACCCCCGTCCGGTAGACACCGAAGTCCTGCAGCGGTGCGGTCTCCTCAGCGAACGCTTTCTGCCCCAGGTCGGCGCATTGGCCGAGAAGATCGGCGGCCATCCGGGTCGGCTGATCGAACGGCTGGAGGAAGGCGCCGTGCCGCGCTTCCGCTCCGAGGTCATCGAGCAACTGCGCCAGTGGTTGGCCGACGAAGGCTTTCCGGCACGACGGGCAGGAGACGCGCCGCTGACGGCAGGCGAAATCGCCCTGGAGACCGCCCTGCCGGTCGACCAGGCCGGGCAACTTCGCAGCTGGCTGGAAGCCGCCATCCGCGACCCGCTTGGCTGAAGCCCGACCCGTGGCCCGGCACTTGCCGGGCTACAGATTGCGGCCGTAGAACAGTTCCTGAATCTCCTGCTTGAGGCGGCGTTCGATGCGCTGGCGCTCGCGACGCTCGATCTGATCGGCCTGGATACCAAACAGATAGTTGTCCAGGTCGAAATCCTTCAGCCGCATCTTGGTGTGAAACAGGTTTTCCTGGTAGACGTTGACGTCGATCATGTCGTAAGCATTCTTGGTATCGCGGCTGAAGAAATTCTGGATGGAGTTGATCTTGTGATCGATGTAATGCTTGCGTCCACGCACATCCCGGGTAAACCCGCGCACGCGGTAATCCACCGTCACGATGTCGGACTCGAAGCTGTGGATCAGGTAGTTCAGGGCCTTGAGCGGGGAGATGACGCCGCAGGTGGCCACGTCGATGTCCGCTCGAAAGGTACAGATGCCGTCGTGCGGATGACTTTCCGGGTAGGTGTGCACCGTGATATGGCTTTTGTCGAGATGGGCGACAACGGTTTCCGGCAACGGGCCGGGAGCGGCACTGCTGATGTCATCGGTGCTGGTGACCGGTTCTTCGGCAATCAGCATCGTGACACTGGCCCCCTGTGGCTCATAGTCCTGTCGAGCCACGTTGAGAACGTTTGCGCCGATGATGTTGGAGACATCGGTCAGAATCTGGGTCAGGCGTTCGGCGTTGTAGGCCTCATCAATGTAGGCGATGTACTGCTGGCGCTGGTCTTCCCGGGTCGCATAGCACAGGTCGTAGATATTGAAGCTCAGGGCCTTGGTCAGGTTGTTGAAGCCGTGCAGCTTGATTCGGCGCGAGGACATGGATGGTATTCGCTTCCGGAGATGAACGTGGACGATAACCTTTCATTATCGGGCATTGTGGCCGATATTTCCTGACAAAAGGCGAATCGGCCTCGCTGACGTTCCACGGCAGTCTTGCACCTGGAATTGACGGGTGTGGCCCGTACGGGCACAATCGGGACGACATGGCGGCTGCGTTGGCCTGCCGCAACCAACAAAGAACCAAGAGACTGAAAGTGACTGAACCCCAGTTCTACCCGGTGGACCGGGAAGCGATCAATCGCCTGCTGTCGATTTCCCAGCGGCATTACTTCGAACCCAAACGCGTCGTGATGCGGCCAGGTGATCAGGGCCAAAGCCTGCTCTACATCGTTGACGGCTCACTATCAATATCCACCGAAGGAGAAGACGGCCGCGAGCTGATCCTGAGCTATCTCAACCCCGGCGACTTCCTGGGCGAAATGGGTTTGTTCATGAAAGCCCGGGAACGCGAAGTGCTGGTGCGAACCAGGACCAGCTGTGAACTGGCCGCAGTCGACTATGATCGACTGCGAGAGGCACTCGACGGCGAACTCAAGGACCATGCCGTCGAGATCATGACGGCGATCGGCTCCAAGCTGGCCCAGCGACTGCTTCAAACCCGCCGCAAGGCGCTGCACCTGGCTTTTCTCGACACCCAGGGTCGCGTGGCCAAGGCCTTGATCGATCTGTGCAACGAGCCGGGGGCGGTGTCCCATCCGGACGGCACCCAGATCAAGGTCACCCGGCAGGAACTGAGTCGATTCGTCGGCTGCTCCAGGGAAATGGCCGGCCGGGTCATGAAAACCCTGGAAGAGGACGGCATGTTGCGCGCCTCCGGCAAGACCGTGATCGTGCTGGGCAAGCACAAGGGGCCGGCAGCCGGCTGATCAGGTCTTACTGCCGATTCCCCCCAGCCAGCGCCGCCAGGGCGATTCCTTGCCCGAGGCTGCCGAATCCATAGGGGATCGGATCAGGATCAGCGAAATGTTGTCCCGCGCGCCCGCTGCCATGGCGCCCGACATGAGCCGATCGGCCATCTCATCCAGTCCCCGGTGCGCGCTCAGAATCCTGCCGATTTGATCGTCGCCGAGCTCGCCGCTGAGACCATCCGAGCACAACAGCAACAGCTGGCCGCTCTGCCACTGCCCCGAGATTCGGTCGATCCGCGGTTCAGTCTCGCCCTGGCGTCCCAGACAATCGGTGAGCACGTGGCGCTTCGGGTGCGACGCCGCTTCGGCCTGGCTCAATGCGCCGGACTCCATCATCAGACCGGCCAGGTTGTGGTCTCGCGTCAGCTGGCGAAGTCGGCGACTTGCCCGGTCGAAGAGGTAGGCCCGACTGTCACCGACCCACTCGATCTCGTAGCCATCGACGAGTTCGCGCAGGGCCACCACCGTGGTGCCCATGTCGGACAATTCCGGATTGGCCGATTGTTCGGCCCGGATCGCGTAATGGGCGGCGAGAATCGCCGAACGCATCGAAGCCCCGGCCGCGACCGATGCCTGTATGGTGGCGCGCGCCAGGCTGCTGGCTTCGGCCCCGCCGGCGTGTCCGCCCATGCCATCGGCAACCAGCCACAGGCGCGCCGCCTCGTCCACCAATATGGCGTCCTGGTTGCTGGCGCGGACACGTCCGGTTTCAGACTGACCAACGGAGCGATGATTGATCACAGGATCTGGGGTCATTGATTACTACAGCGTAAACTATGCTACTTTTGCGCCATTTCGCTCGAGCTCGCTGGCCAGGGGCACGCATTCAATTCCTGGCATCATGCCCGATCGCACTTTCGAACCGAATCCTCATTGGTCAATTTACCATGCACACTGCCGACCGTTCCGACCTGAATCGCTGGCGCGTCATCAAGTTCGGCGGCAGCTCCGTCGCCAACCCGGCCTGCTGGCCGCACATTGCGAAAACGGTGCAAACGGCACTTGACGAAGGCGCCCGACTGCTGGTCGTGGTCTCCGCCCTGCGCGGCATCACCGATCTGCTCGCCGCCCAGACCAGTGCAGAAACGGCGCAGCCGGCCGGCAGAGTGCTGGAGGAAGTCCGGCGCCGCCATATCGATCTTGCCGCACAACTTGGCCTGACCGACTCCGGCCTCGACGACTCTCTGGCCGCATTGAGACACTGCCTGGACAAAGCCGACCTGGGCGAAAATCCCGCAGCCCAGGCCGAACTGATGGCCCAGGGAGAACTGCTGAGCAGTCGCCTGGCCGTTGTGCTCCTGGATCATTTCGGCCTCCAGAGCAACTGGCTGGACGCCCGCGAGGTATTGCGCTGCCCTGAGGATCCGAACCGATCGCCGGCCAGCGAGTATTTGTCCGCGCACTGCCCGGCCGCTCCCAATCGCCAACTACAGGCTCGCCTGGCCGAGACCGACCGCTGCCACGTCATGCCCGGATTCCTGGCCGCCAACTCCAGGGCCGAAACCGTTCTGCTGGGGCGCGGTGGCTCGGACACGTCGGCCAGTTGTGCTGCCGCTGTCCTGGAAGCCGAGCGGGTTGAAATTCATTCCGACGTCCCCGGTCTGTTCAGTGCCGATCCGCGCCGGATTCCCGGCGCCCGCCTGCTCAAGATGGTCAGCTATCGCGAGGCCCAGGAACTGGCCGCCATGGGTGCCAAGGCGCTGCATCCGCGCTCGCTGATCCCGGTCACCCAGTACCGGATTCCGCTGTGGCTGCGCCAGGTCGACCGGCCCGACATGGAGGGCACGCGGATCAGCCCTCAGGCACGCGACCACGGTGCCCAGGTCAAGGCCATCGTCCAGCGCAAGGGCATGACCCTGGTCGCCCTGGAAGGCATCGGCATGTGGCAGCAGGTCGGCTTCCTGGCCGACATCTTTACCGAGTTCAAGACCCTGGGACTGTCCGTCGACCAGGTCTCCACGTCTGAATCCAACGTGACCGTGACCCTGGACCCGGGCGCCAACGTCACCGACCAGGCCACGCTGCGTGAACTGCGGCGCCGCCTGGAACGACACTGCCGGGTCGAGATTCTGACCGACTGCGCCACCATCAGCCTGGTCGGACTGGGCATCCGCACCATCCTGCATCGGCTGGGACCGGCGCTGGAGGTGTTCGAGCAGCGTCGAATCTTCCAGGTCAGCCAGGCGGCCAACGATCTGAACCTGACCTTCGTGGTCG
>REEW01000071.1 GCA_007694885.1 Wenzhouxiangella sp.
CGGCAACCGCGCTTTCCACAGGTGGACGTTGCGGTCGGCCAGCGAGCGCCCCTGCGGGCGCGGCACGCCCTGGCTGGCGCGACCGCGAAAGGTTTCATAACCCTGGGTGCGCGGGTCGCCCGAGCGGCTGATCACGGCCCGGCGGGCATCGCTGGCCTGGCGCTGAACCGAGAACGGGTCGGCGTACAGCGCGCCGGTCAGCGCCGCTTCCCCTTCCCCGCGCTGGGTGCGTTCCAGCGCAAACCACTCGCCCTGCCCCAGCCGTGCCCGGACCCTCGTCGAGCGGCTGCCCAGCCAGACATTGGCGGTCAGGAAGACGCCCTCGTCCAGTTCATCGGGGGTCACCAGGTGGACGTCCGGCAGATCGTGAACCGAGACCGGCGGCACCGGATCGCGCTCGCCTTCGGGGATGGCCATCCACCGGGCCAGTTCCTCATGCCAGGCCCGAAACGCCGGGGTATTGAGCGAGACCCACTGACCGCGGCGCGGATCGAGCCGGGCGCCGCGGTAACGTTCGCGGTACTCGATGCCGTCGAAATCCAGCATCACCACGCCCTTCGGAGCACCCATGCGCTGCAGCGCCATCGGAATGCCGTCGACATCGAGGTTGCCCTGCCACCAGGCCCCGGACGCCGCGCCGGCGATGAGGTGCCGGAACGGCAGCGGGCCGACACCGACGTGCTCTTGCCAGCCGGCGTACCACTCGCCCGGCTCCAGGTTTTCCAGGGTGTGGGTATGGCCGGCCAGCGACAGCGCCGGACGGCCGTCCAGCAGCGCATGGATGTCGGCGGCGTTGTCGGTCAGGTGGACCGGGCGATCGGCATCGCTGAACGAAACCAGCGGGACGTGATGCAGCAACACGACCAGGCGGTCTTCAGGGATGTGCTCGAGCAGGTTGTCCAGCCACTGCATCTGGGTCTGCGAAACACGGCCGTTGTAGCGGGGCCGGTCTTCCAGGCAGAACTCCCGTCCGGGCCGCTGCGCGTCTTCCTCGCCACAGGGATAGACCACGTTGTTCAAGGCGATGAAGGTGACCTGGCCGATTTCGAACGCGTAGTAGGCCGGCTTGGCCATCCGCCGCCAGGAATCGGCCGAATGGGCCGGGTCGCTGGCATCGAAATCCATGTCGTGGTTGCCGAACACCAGCCACTGGGGTAGGCCCACGGCCGAACCGACCTGGAGCAAGCGGTCGAGCAGATCAAGGTCATCCCCGACCACATCGCCCAGGTAGATCATGCAGTCGCCCTCTTCCAGGCCTTCGTCGAGCAGGTCCAGCACCGTGCTGGAACGGAAGAAGCCGACCTCATCGTTGGAATAGGTCTGGCTGTCGCCGACGATGGCGCAGCGGAAGTCTTCTCGATCCGAACCCGGCAGCAGGGGAAAGTCGATCTGATCGGGCAGCGGGCCCGGGTCGGGAAGCCCGCCGAAGCGCAGCGCCTCGGGCGTGCCGCCGGCCTTCCAGGTAAAGGCAAACTGCGGCACCTGGCGATCGTCAACCGGCACCCGCCAGCCGGACGGCTGGACCACGCTGACGTCCATGTCCGATCGGATCGGCAGCCTATAGCGCCCGTCCTCGTCGGTGATGGTCACGTCCAGCCCGTTGCTGACCAGCACACCGGCCACGCCGGGCTCGTCGGCCTGGCGCTGGCCGTCGCCGTTGCGATCGTGAAACACCACCCCGGTCACCGAATCGGCCAGCAGCGGAGCGGCCAGCGCGGCGGTTGCTGCGACAACCAGACATTCAACAATCCACTTCCGGACGGGCATGCATGACTCCTTGTGAACAAAAACACGTGCGGTATCCGGGAGGTGCTGGTCAATCATCAGGGCCGCGCCTGCCGCCTGTCAGCGCCGCGCCTACTCGGCGGCGAACAGCTGCTCGAGATCGGCCGCGCTCAGCTCGATGGCCCCGCCGCCGCCCAGCAGGCCCTCGATCAGCTCGCGTTTGCCGGACTGCAGTTGCTGAATCTTGTCCTCGATGGTGTTGTCGGTCAACAGGCGATACACGAACACCTTCTGATCCTGGCCGATGCGATGCGCGCGGTCGGTCGCCTGATCCTCGACGGCCGGGTTCCACCAGGGATCGTAGTGAATCACGGTATCGGCCGCGGTCAGGTTCAGGCCGACTCCGCCGGCCCTGAGACTGATCAAAAACACCGGCGCCCGGCCGCGCTGGAAGGCTTCAACCACCGCCTGCCGATCCTGCGTTTGTCCGGTCAGTTTCAGATACTCGATGCCGTGCCGGGTCAGCTCATGCTCGATGAGCTCCAGCATGCTGACAAACTGCGAAAACAGCAGAATCCGTCGTCCCTCGATGACCATCTCGGGCACCAGGTCCATCAGCAGCGCAAGCTTGGCCGACGGCGCGCCGACGGCGCCACCCAGCAGGCGCGGATCGCAGCAGATCTGGCGCAGGCGCAGCAGCGCATCGAGCACCACGATGCGGCCACGCTCCGGGCCGTTGACGCGAAACGCCTTGCGCACGCGCTCGAGCATCTCCGCGCGCACCGAATCGTAGAGTCTGAGCTGGGCGCCGCCAAGCGGCACGCTGCGCACGATTTCGGTTTTGGCCGGCAGTTCCGGCGCCACCTCGGCCTTGGTTCGGCGCAGGAAGAACGGCCGGATGCGCCGGCCAAGCTGGACCCGGCGCTTCTCGTCGCCGCCCTTTTCGATCGGCTGCCGGAAATGGGAGCGAAACTGCGCATCCGAGCCCAGCAGGCCGGGCATCAGGAAGTCGAACTGGCTCCACAGTTCACTGAGGTTGTTTTCCAGCGGCGTTCCGGTCAGGCACAGCCGGTGGCGGGCAGAGAGCTGGCGCGCAGAACGGCTGGCCCGGGTGCGCGCGTTCTTGATCGCCTGGGCTTCATCGAGGATGAGCAGGTGCCAATGCGCTTTTTTCAACCAGGCCAGGTCGCGCACCAGCAACGGGTAGGTGGTCAGCACCAGGTCGGCGTCCTCGATCCACTGGAACTCGCCGCGCCGCTTGGGCCCGTGCAGCAGCAGGACCCTGAGTTCGGGCGCAAAGCGCCGCGCCTCGCTGCGCCAGTTGAACATCAGGCTGGTCGGTGCCACGACCAGGGCCGGCCGATCGAGGCGGCCGCTTTGTTTTTCGAGCAGTATGTGGGCCAGCGTCTGAATGGTCTTTCCCAGCCCCATGTCATCGGCCAGAATGCCGCCAAAACCCGCCTCGCGCAGAAACTGCAGCCAGCCCAGGCCGTAGCGTTGATAGTCGCGCAGGCGAGCGTTCAGCCCGCGCGGCTCGCGCAGCGGGCTCAGCCGATCCAGGCGGTCGAGGCGCAGTGCGGTGTCGGCGAGATCGGCGTCGCCGACCAGGGTCCAGGCCGGTTCCAGCCGGGCCAGTTCGGCCAGGCGGGCTCGCCGTACCCGAAGCCTCCCGCCCGGCAGGGATTGCTGCGGATCGGCCAGTTCGACCAGTGTCGTCAGAGCCCGGCGGACGCGCCGGGTCGGAACGGCAACAACCCGCCGACCGACCGGAAGCAGGACGTCCCTGCCCTCGTCACGGCCCTCCAGCACGGTTTGCAACAGCATGGGCGTGGCCTGCCGGGCCCAGTCCGCCAGCGCTTCCAGGACGGCGAGATGTTCCGGTCCGGACTGGACCTGCAAATCCACGGCCGTCCATTCTTCGCCAGCCCTGGCCAGGCGACACAACCAGCGCTGCGGCACCACGAGCTCCAGCAGCAGGCCCTGTGCCGTGGTCACCTGCCAGCCGCGCGCGGCCAGGCGTTGCAGCCCCAGCTGCGCATCCACCCATGCCTCGGTCAGCCGGTCGCGCCGTTCGGGCACCAGCAGCCCGCTGTCGCCGGGCTGGTAGTCGAAGCGCTCGTCGGCCGCCAGCGCAACCAGGCCCAGGTCCTCGAGCGCTCCCATGCACTGCTCTTCGAAAGCCAAATCCCTTTCGGCGCTGAGCACCTGCCGCGGCCCGCCGGCGCCGTCCTCGCCCAGCAGTTTCGAGCCGCCTTCATGATCCCACGGCAAGGAAAGCTCGCCGTATCGAAAACTCAAGGCCGCCGCCGGCAATTCGATGAAGCGACCGCCGGTTCCCACCCGCACATTGACCAGGCGAACATGGGGCTCAGGCCTGCCCGACTGCACGGTTTCGACCCGAACCGGCACCGGCTCCGGCAAAGCGCTGTCGTGTTTGCGGATCTGGTCGGCGATGCGGGTCGATTCATCGGGGCCGATGCGTCCCAGCCCTCGCAAGCGCGACACCTGATCGGGCTCGCGGCGGGGCCGGAGCGGTCGGCACAGTCCCGTGTCTGGATCCAGCGCCCAGGACGAGCGCAGCGGCAATTGCAGGCTGGCCTTGGCCAGCCCGGCATCAGCCAGGTCGAAGCGCAATTCCTGGGTGCCGTCCTGGCGCAGCAGCCAGTACACGTCCGCACCGACCGGAGCGCCCAGGCGCAAGGCAGGGCCTTCCGGCGAACGCCAGCGGCAGCGACCCGTTTCGATCAGCGCATGGAACAGATTGTCGGCAGAGGCCGGAATCGGATACCAGGTCAGGCCACTCAGCATTTCCGAGCGCTCGGCCAGTTCGTGAAGGATGCGAAAGTCTTCGTCGGTCAAATAATTCGGCGGCGTTTCCTGCTCGAGCAGGCTGAGCGGCAGCGGCACCACCTCGCCGATCACTCCGGCCAGCGGTGAACGCACGGGGCTGACGCTCAGTTCGCCGTCGGGCGAAAGCTGCAGCAGGTAGAGCAGCTTGTGGCGAGGGCGCATGCGCTGGGCGGGTCCACGATGCACGGTCCGGACCGCCTGCTACAGATCCAGCCGCAAAACCAGCACCAGCACCGCCACCAGCAACGCCAGGGTCAGCAGCAACCCGCGAATCAGACTTCGTCGCGCCCTGGCCGGGCCTTCCGTCTCCAGTTCGTGCATGCCCTTCTCGTCAAGCGCATGGTCGGGATGATGATCCGGATCCTGCAACAAGCGCTGGGCATCCTCGTACTGCGAAGTCAGCACAGCCCAAACGGCCGCGCGAGCACCATCGCGGTGAGCCAGGCCTGGACGCAGCGTGGTCAACTCGGATACATGGGTCGCGATGCCGCGCGAGCGCAGGAAAGCCGCGCGCTCCTCAGCCTCGGGTACAGAAGGATAACGGGCTATCAGTCGCACGCTGCATCCATGGGAGGGTCCGGGTCAGCGGATGATTCTAGCCCGGATCGCGGACTCGGCTCGGGCTGGTCCGGCGCGGACAACTCGGCGATCCTCTACTCCTTGCCGGTCCGGATGCCAGCCCAGATCAGGACCAGCCAGCCGAACATCAGGCTGACCCCGCCCAGCGGGGTCACGTAGGTCAGCGAATGAATGCCGGTCAGGGCGGCTGCATAAATGCTGAAGCTGAACAGCACGGTGCCGCCGAGCAGAAAATAGGCCGCCATGGAAATCCAGCGCGTGGGCCGAATGCCGGCCGAAAGGCTCAAACCCAGGGCGGTAATGACCAGCGCTCCGACCTGGTGGTATCGCACCGCGGTCATCACCCAGCGCCAGACTTCGTCGTCGACTCGGTGCTGCAGAAGGTGTTCCGCCGAGGCGCCAACGGCTACGGAGAGAAAGCCGAGGATCGCCCCGGCGATGAGAACCGGATTCATGGCATCTCGTGTACTGGAAAACCAACCGAAAGTATGACCGACGACCGATCAGCAGCGTGACAACACCGGCCGGGCCGGCACCGCCGCTGGCCTACCAGCCGCGCGTTCCCGGACCGCCCTTGAACGGGCCGGTCACCCAGGAGGTGATCCAGCCGCCGTAAAAGTCGCCCTCCTGGGGCTGAATTCGTTCACCAGCGACGTAGCAGGCCTCAACCCGGCCGGCGTAGAAGGACACGTAGTCCCGAATTCTTTCGTCTTTCGGCTCGGGGTATGCCCAGCAGACGTCGCGAATCAGCCCGTCTGCGGTGCGCAGATGCCAGTAGCGCGCCTGCCCTTTCCATTCACAGAAGGTACGGGTTTGACTGGGTTCCAGGCACTCGAAGTCGACCGCATCCGGCGGAAAGTAAAAGCACGGCGGATGGGAGGTTTCGAGCACGCGCACGCCGGCGCTAGTCTCGGCCAGCGTCCTGGTGCCGTGAACCACCTTCAGCGGCCAGTCGACCGCTTCCAGGCGCGGCGGACGAGGATAATCCCAGACCGACTCTCGCTCGGGCAATGGGCTGATGGAATCATTCATGGTTGCAGCAGCGTTGGATGACCAGCGCCAAGGATGGCCGCAGTGCAGTGAACGGCGGACGAATTTGCCAGATTTTGAGCGAAATTTGATCTGGATCAATATTGACAATCATTCTCATTTCGTATAATTTCAACCATCATGTACGTATGCATCTGCAATCGCCTCAAGGAAGACCTCATTCGGTCGCTGGCCGAGCAAGGCTTGGGCTTTGAGGAAATCCAGGCCATCACCGGCTGCTCGAACACCTGCGGGAGCTGCCGCTCCTACGCCGAGGACCTGGTTCTTTCCGCTCAGATCCGCCCGCACAAACCGCTGAGTCTGCACGTATTGGCCGGTACGGGCTAGAGCACCCTCCCTGTCACCGTTGCGCTCGCTGCTTTTCCGGCGGCTGCGTTATAGTATTGCTCGCGCGAAACATCAAAAAAAGGATTCGAAATGAAAGGCGACCCGAAAATCATCGACTGGCTCAACAAGGCGCTGAAGGCCGAGCTGACTGCCATCAATCAGTATTTCCTGCACTCGCGGATGTACGAAGATTGGGGTTTTGATCACCTGGCAAAAAAGGAGTACGAAGAGTCGATCGAGGAGATGCAGCACGCAGACAAGATCATCAAGCGCATCCTCCTGCTGGAAGGGCTTCCCAACCTTCAGGACCTGGGACGTCTGCGCATCGGCGAAACGCCGAAAGAGGCGTTGCAGTGCGACCTGGCGCTCGAGCTCGACGCCATTCCCATGTACCGGGACGCCGTGGAATACGCCGAAAGCTGCCGGGACTACGTCAGCCGCGATCTGTTCCAGACCATCCTCGACGACGAGGAAGGCCACGTCGACTGGCTGGAAACCCAACTCGGCCTGATCGACAAGATCGGCGAGCAGAATTACTTCCAGACTCAGGTGGCGCCGGCCGACGAAGCCTGAACCATCCGCCATGTCAAAGGGGGCTCAGTCCGAGCCCCCTTTTTCCATCCGAACAATTTTTCCGGGATTGAGCAGATTGCCAGGGTCAAGCGCCCGCTTGATCCTGCGCATCTTCTCCAGCCTCACCGGATCACCCAGTTCTTCGAGTCGATCGCGACGCAACAGCCCGATGCCGTGTTCGGCGGCGATCGATCCGCCGGCCTCGAGCACCCGGGCAAACACCGTCTCGTTGATTTGCGGTTCCAGCGCCCGGAACGCCTCGGCGCTCAGCGAGCGTGGCTGGGTCAGATTGAAGTGCAGATTGCCGTCGCCAACGTGGCCGAACACGCAGGGCCGCAGTCCGGAAACAACGGTTTCCAGCTCCTCCAGAGTGGAATCAATGAAAGCTGGCATCGCAGCCGTCGGCACCGAAATGTCGTGCTTGAGACTGAGCCCGCCAACCGCCTGCGCGTCCGAAATCGACTCGCGCAACAGCCAGAACGCCTCGGCCTGCTGGCGGCTCTCGGCAATGGCGGCATCGCCGACTTCGCCGGCGCTCAAGGCCTCTTCCAGCACCTTCACAACGGCCTCGCGCAACCACTCGCCTACGACGCTGGACTCGCAGTCCATCAGCACGTGCCAGCCGGCGCCCGGGTCCACTGGACAGCGCGCGTTGCCGAGGTGAGTAAGCACAAACTCGATGGCCAGGGCCGGCATCAACTCGAATGCAGTCAGGGTTTCACCCAGCGCGGCCCGGGCCCGCCGCAGCACGGCCACCGCCGCGGCCGGCGACGCCACGGTCAGCCAAATGACTTCGCGCTGTCGCGCCAGCGGTTTCAGGGCCAGCGTCGCGGCTGTGATGATTGCCAGCGTACCTTCCGATCCAGCCAGCAGCTGGGCCAGGTTGTAGCCGCTGTTGTCCTTGCGCAGAGACGACAATCCGGACCATACACGGCCATCGGCAAACACCGCCTCCAGGCCCAGCAACATGGCCCGGGCGTTTCCAAAACGAATGGTTTCATTGCCGCCGGCATTGGTTGCCAGCACGCCGCCAATGGTGGCCGAGCCACCCGAGGCCAGTGCCAGCGGAAGCCGCAGGCCGGCTTCATGCGCGGCCAGGGCTGCCTGTTCCAGGGTGCATCCGGCCTCGACCGTCATGCTGGCCGAATCGACGTCGATGCTTCGAATCGAGCGCATGCGCTCGAGACTGACGATCAGTTCGCGCCGCTCGCCGCACGCGACAGCGCCGCCGACCAGACCGGTGTTGCCGCCCTGCGGCACCATGGCAATGCGGTGCGCGGCACAGATTTCAACCAGGCCGGAAAGCTCCCCGGTGGTGCACGGCCGTGCCACCGCCAGCGCCAACGAGCGATAGCGACCACGCCACTCTTGCTCGTAGCGCGAGAGGTCGTCGCTCGGCGTCAGCACCCCCCCCGGACCGAGCAGGCCACGCAGTTTCGATAGCGCCGCACTGTTCACGACCGCGACTCCGGCGAACTCACTCGAGCGCGGCGAAAGCCTGCCGGGTCAGATTGACCGGATCGCCCTCGCTGACCAGAACATTGTCTTCGATCCGGATGCCACCGAACGGCCGCAACGCCTCCACCCGCTCCCAGCGAACCCGGCGCCCGTGCTCGCTGCGGCGCAGCTTGTCCAGCAGCACGGGGATGAAGTACAGGCCCGGCTCGACCGTGACCACGTTGCCGGGCTCGAGATTCCGGCTCAGGCGCAGAAACGGGTGCTGCGCAGGCGGCGGCAGTACCTCGCCGTCCGCGGCCACCAGACCGTTGACGTCATGGACCTGGGCACCCAGAAAATGCCCCAGCCCATGCGGCAGGAAATAACCGCTGACCCCGCTTTCGACCATGTCGTCAGGGCTCATATCCACCAGCCCCGACACTCGCACGACCTCGGCGATGCCCAGGTGGGCCTGGCGATGCAGATCGGCGAAATTCGCGCCCGGCCTCATCGACTCGCACAATCGTTGCTGCTGCAGATCGACCGCATTGACCAGGGCGGCAAATTCGGCATGCTCCGGCAGGGTCCAGGTGCGCGTGATGTCGCTGGCATAGCCGTGATGATCGGCACCGGCGTCGAGGAGGAAACTCAAACACTTCGACGGCGGGTCGGCGGATCGATTCTGGTAATGCAGGACGGCGGCGTGTTCGTTCAGCGCGACAATGCCCGGGTAGGGCTGGGCGTCCTGATCCTGGCCGACCGCGCGCAGGTATTCGAGCTGGATTTCGAGTTCACTCGCACCGCGCCGAAACGCCGCCGCAGCAGCCACGTGCCCGCCTGCGGCACGCCGGTTGGCCGCGGCCAGGCATTCCCGCTCCCAGGCGGTCTTGCGCGTCCTGGCCTCGGCCAGGCGGTGTAGCAGTTCGGGTGGATTGATGGCTACCTCGTCGCCCAGACCGTCCAGCACGCCCGGGTCGCCGATCGCGGCCAGCGCGCGTCGATTGCGAAAGCGCGGCTCCCAGTCACTCGCCGAACCGACCGGCTCGATCTGGAAGTGTTCGGCCCACCAGTTCTCGGGGTCCGCCGGCGGCAAATGCCAGAAATCTTGCGGCTGGCAGAACCACAGCCTGGGCTTGCGACCGGCCTGAAATTCGAGCAGACAGTCTTCGGCAAACGGCAGCGGCACGATGGCGACAAACGGCGCGTGGGCCCGGAAAGGCGGGTGCTGATCATCGAACAGGCGGTTTTTCGGGCGACCGGAATGGATCAGCAGGGCGTCATAGCCCAGTTCATTGAGCGCGGCATCGATCTGGTCGCGGCGGTCTTCGATGTGGCGCGCGTAGAGCAGATCATCGGACGTGAGCATGGGCAACCTCGTTATTTTGGGTACACTGGCCAGCGACTGAAGCCGCCTTGAAACCGTCGGCCCAGACCATGCCCAGATTGTAGCGCGCAGACCCCGGAAAACCCGATGAGCATCCAGATTTACAACACCCTGACCCGACGCAAGGAAGTTTTCCAGCCGCAGGATCCGGCCCGGGTCACGGTCTATGCCTGCGGACCCACGGTCTACAACTACGCCCACATCGGCAACGCGCGCCCGGCCGTGATCTTCGATTTACTGTATCGGGTCTTGAGCCGACGCTACCCCAATGTCATCTACGCACGCAACATCACCGACGTCGACGACAAGATCAACCAGACCGCGGCGGACGAGGGTGTTCCGATCGAGGTGATTTCCAGACGCTACGCCGACGCCTACCACGAGGACATGGCCCGGATCGGCGTGGGCCGGCCCACGGTGGAGCCGCGCGCGACCGAGCATATTGCCGAAATCATCGGCATGATCGAGCGGCTGGTCGAGCGTGGCTGCGCCTACGAAGCCGAGCAACACGTGCTGTTCGATGTCGCCAGCTTCGACGACTATGGCCGCCTTTCGCGCCGCGACCGCCGCGAAATGATCGCCGGCGCCCGGGTCGAGGTCGCGCCGTACAAGAGAAATCCCGGTGATTTCGTCCTCTGGAAGCCCTCTTCGGATGATCAGCCGGGCTGGGACAGCCCCTGGGGCCGGGGACGCCCCGGCTGGCACATCGAATGCTCGGCAATGTCGGCGGCCCATTTGGGCGAGGTTATCGACATTCACGCTGGCGGCCAGGACCTGGTGTTTCCGCACCACGAAAACGAAATCGCCCAGAGCCGCTGCGCCCATGGCCGCGACACGTTCGCCCGATACTGGATGCACAACGGCTTCGTGACGGTGGAAAAGCGCAAGATGTCGAAGTCGCTGGGCAACACTCTGATCGTCCATGAACTTCTCCAGCACTGGCCGGGGGAAGCGTTGCGCTACGTGCTGCTGTCGGCGCATTATCGCCAGCCGTTGGACTGGTCGGACAAGGTACTGGAACAGGCTCAGGCTACCCTCGACCGACTCTACGGTCTGTTGCGCGACCATGATGACGGGCGCGCAGCCGAACCGGATCCGGCGGTGATCGCCGCCCTGGAGGACGACCTCAACACACCGACGGCACTGGCGGCGCTGAACCAGGTAGCCCGAGCAATCAGCAACAGCCGACCCGACCCGTCCGCGGCCGCCCGTCTGCGCGCCAGTGGCGCCGCACTCGGCCTGCTGGAGCAAACCGCCGAGGAGTGGTTTGATCAACGACGGGCCGAGAGCGCACTCGATGTCGACGAAATCCAGGCTCTGATTGCGGCCCGCAATGAGGCGCGGTCACATCGCGACTTCACTACGGCCGACCGCATACGCGACGATCTCGCCGAACGCGGTATCGTACTGAAAGATGGTCCTGAAGGCACAGTCTGGGAAGCAGCAAACAAATGACCGAACGCAGCCCGCAACAAGCACAGCAGGCCATCATCGAAGAATTCGCTTTTTTCGATGACTGGCTGGAGCGATACCAGTACCTGATCGATCTTGGCAAGAAACTGCCGCCACTGGCGCCGGAAGAGATGACCGACGACCGGCTCTTGAGTGGCTGTCAGTCCAATGTCTGGTTCATTGCCGACGGCGACGCGTCCCGCCTGGAGTTTCGCGCAAATTCGGACGCGGCCATCGTGTCCGGCCTGATCGCCCTGTTGCTGCGGGTCTACTCGGGCCGCGAGGCCGAGGAAATCCTGGCCACGGAGCCCGAATTCATCGACGCAATCGGTCTGAGCGAACATCTCTCGCCGACCCGGGCCAACGGCCTGAACGCAATGCTCCAGGCCGTTCGCAACGTAGCTCGTTCATCTCTTGGGTAATGTTTTCAAAAAAAAAGCCGACCCCTTGAGGGGCCGGCTTTTTCAAACCTCCGGGCCGAAGCCCGCGGCAACCTGACTCAGTCGCTGCGGCGCTCCAGAACGATCAACTCCACGCGTCGATTCTGCTGACGATTTTCACGTGACGTGTTGGGCACCTTGGGCTGATCTTCGCCGTATCCGCGAACCACCAGCCGATCGGCGTCCACCTCGCCTTGCTCGACCAGATGATCACGCACCGCCCGGGCACGTCGCTCGGACAGGCCCTGGTTGTAGTCGGCTGCGCCCAGATCGCAGGTGTGGCCCGCCACTTCGACTCGAACCAGTTCATCGTGCAGATTCAGCAACGCAGCCGCTTCGTTGAGTTCGGCGATGGCTTCCGGACGAAGTCTGGCTGAATCGAACTCGAAAAACACCGCCGCATCGAACTCCAGAATCACTTCCGGCTCCGGATCGGGTTCCGGTGGCGGTGGCGGGGGCGGCGGCGGCGGGGGTGGCGGCGGCGGCGGCTCGGCCACCACCGGCTCCGGACGCGATCCAAGGGGGAACGTGAATCCAGCCGTCACCAGCACGTCGAAGAAGCCGGAACTGCGGTTGAAGGTGTCACGGTCATTGTCGTAGCGGCCTTCCACTTCCATGCTGAAGCGGAAACGGTCACTGTAGGTGTGCTGGACACCGAGCCCGACAGATCCGAAGATATCGCGACCGTTGTGGTACGCGCTGTCGTGACCCTGAATACCGGTCGCCGCCAGGACATAGGGACGGGTTGCCTCCCCCTCGCGGAAAAAGTATCGACCGACCACGCCATAGGAATGCAGCTGGATGGACTCGCCCGCACCGGGCGTTTGCTCAGAGAACCCCAGCCTGTAGCGATCCAGCCTGAGATCGACACTGAAATTCGGCGAATAAAAACGCCCGACGCTCAATCCATAGTGATAATCGAGACCATCACTGGTCTGCCGCTCACCGTCAGGAAACACCAGGCCTCCGGACGGAGCGATGTACCAGCGGTCGTCGAAATCCATATCGGCAACGGCAGCCTGGCTCATAAGGGTAGCGGCACCAAGGGCCGCCACAAGAATCCGTATCTTCATGTTGTTTTTGCCTTTTTTCACGATCGTGAAACGGTTGTCGATCCAATCCAGCGACTTCCCGGTCGCTGATTCCTCTGCAATGAGTCGCCCTTTCGAACTCACACTACCTTAACGACCGCGAAACGCTACCGCAAGTTCCCCGAGAGTCCGTCCTCCGCCCTGATTTCTAGCGGCTGTCGCGCATCTGCTTTTGCTTGAGCTCCCAGCGTTCCTGGGCATCCAGACACAAGGTCGCGATGGGTCGTGCTTCCAGCCTGGCCAGGCCGATCTCTTCGCCGGTCTCCTCGCAAAAACCATAGGACCCATCGTCGATGCGCGCCAGCGCCTGGTCAATCTTGCCGAGCAGTTTGCGGTATCGGTCGCGGGTGCGAAGCTCGAGGCTGTTCTCGGTTTCCCGGCTGGCCCGCTCTGCCTCGTCGCCGACATCGCGCACCTCTCCGCGCAGGTTGTTGATCGTTTCCTGCGACTCCTCGATCAGATCCGTGCGCCATTTCAGCAACATCTGACGGAAATACTCCAGATGTTCCTGGCACATGTATTGCTCGTCGTCAGACGGCTTGTAGCCCTTTGGAAGCTGTACACTGTTCTTGGACATTGGTCTCTACCTGCCTCGCGCCTGTCAGAACTGCAAACCCCTAATTATATATCCGAACATGCTACCTAGCGCAAGCTCATGCAAACCCTGCTGCTCGCCCTGATTCGCGCCTATCGCTACCTGCTCTCTCCCTGGATCGGCGGCCACTGCCGCTTCACGCCCACATGCTCAGTCTACGCCATGCAGGCGATCGAAATGTACGGAGCCGGGCGCGGAAGCTGGCTTGCCGTGCGCAGGCTGCTGCGCTGTCACCCCTTGTGCCATGGCGGGCACGATCCGGTACCCGGAACGGAGACGGAATCGGAATCGGAGTCAGCGAGTGTGGACTGCGGCGGGATCACAACAGTACGATCAGACTCACACCCGCGAAAGCCAGGCTGACCCCGATCACCTTGCGGCGGGTCAGCGGTTCGTCGAGCATCAGCCACGCAAACACGACGATGAAGGCCGCGGCGGTTTCGTTGAGTACGGCTGCGATGGAGGCCTGGGTCAATTTGTAGCCGGCGAGCCAGAGAATCATCGAGACGTAGCTTCCCATCAAACTGGCAAAAATCACCGTCGCCCACGGCTGTGGAGAACGATAGTGCAGCCACATGCGCTGCCAACCGCGGCTGAAGGTGACGAACATCAGCATTCCGGCCGCCCCGGCCGCCAGGCGCACGCCGACGGTCCACAAAAACTCGTGTGTTTCGAGGATGGGCTTGACCATGACGATGCCGATCGCCATGAGCGCCACGCTGCCGGCTCCGAGAGCAACCCCCAGCTTGAGCGCCCGGATGCTCACATCCTGGCGATTCCGATGCCAGGTCACGATCAGGACGCCGGCGAGCACAACGACCAGGCCCAGGTATTGCAGTGGCCGCAGGGCCTCGCCCAGGAACGCCATCGACAGCACGATCACGAACGGCGAAAAGAGCATGCCGACCACACCGGTCCGGCTGGCTCC
Organism: Wenzhouxiangella sp.; assembly: GCA_007694885.1. Taxonomy (GTDB): domain Bacteria; phylum Pseudomonadota; class Gammaproteobacteria; order Xanthomonadales; family Wenzhouxiangellaceae; genus Wenzhouxiangella. The sequence continues at coordinate 14,432 of REEW01000071.1, forward strand.
CATCAGGTTCAGCGCGCGCAGATACCAGGTGTCGGCGACGGCAATCCCGATCACGCCGGACAGGATCACGATCCCCCACTGCTGAGCGCTGTAGCCGGGCAGGTCCGTGCCATGAAAGATCAGGATTGTCGGCACCATCAGCCCTGTCGCCAGCACGTTCTTGAACAAATTCAGCTCGAAGGCCGGCAAGGTCTCGCCGGAACGACGAAACAGGATGACCGCCAGCGCCCAGCATGCCGCGCAGGCAATCGAAAAGAACTCACCCACGCGTGGCGACCATTCGGTACGGAACCAGCAGAATCACGGCAATGCCGACCTTGACCCCGTAATCACCGATCGCCAGGGTGACCCAGGGCATCTCGGTAGCGTAAAAAGCGAGAAAGAAAAACAAGGCCGTGTCGACCAGCGAGCCGAGCACCGAAGAAACCAGAGGCGCGCGCCACCAGCGCCGCTGGCGCATGCGATCGAAGATGGCCACATCCATCAGCTGCGAGACCAGGAAGGCCGTCCCCGATGCCACGGCGATGCGCGGACTGGCCAACCAGGCCGACAGGATCACCGCCAGCACAAACCCGGCGTAGACCACGCGCCGGGCCCGCTCCGGCCCGTACCAGCGATTGGTCAAATCGGTCACGAAGTAGGAGACCGGGTAGGTCAAGGCGCCCCAGGTCAGCCAGTCGCTGACCGGGAACTGGACCAGGTAATTGGCGCTGGCGACGATCAGCACCATCAGCACGACCATCACCGCAAGCCCGCGCTGCTGGTTCATCAAGCGTTCTCCCCGAACGAACCCGAACGTGGACGCGGATCTATGCAGGCTGGTTTCACGGCGCTGGACGTCGGGCAAGTCTTTCGGAAAGGGTCGCCAGTGTAAGACAAGGCGAAAGAAAAACGCTTGATGTATGCTTCCGGTAAGGTCTCACGGGGACGGACATGCGGCAGACCGGATTCGGCTTATGACTTCTTTGCTCATCGGATTACTGTTGATCGGACTGGCCGTTGTCCTCTGGCGACTGTGGCCCACGCCCCTGGCCCGGGCATTTCAGTGGATCGAGAGACGCCGGTCGGGTCTTCGCAGCCGGCGCATCAAACACCGCCGAATCGACTGGCACTACCTGGAGGGCGGTCACGGCGAGCCGCTGGTCCTGCTCCACGGCTTCAACGCCGACAGCGATCATTTCTGCCGGGTTTCCAGGCATCTTCGCGCCCATTTCCGCATCCTCGCGCCCGATCTGCCGGGCTTCGGCGATACCCGATTGGACGACGGTCCCAGTTTTCGCGTGGAAGACCTGGCGGCGCGTCTGCTGGACTGGCTGGACGCCATCAACGTTCACCGGATCTATCTTGGCGGCAATTCCATGGGCGGGTACCTGGCCGTGGCCATGGCCCGGCAGGCCCCGGAACGAATTCGGGCCTTGTGGCTGCTGGCTCCAGGCGGCCTGCACACGGCCACGCTTTCGCCTGTGCTCGAAGAGGTTGCGGAGGATCGCCACAATCCGCTGGTGGTGCGCAACGTACGCGATTTTCGTCGCCTGCTCGACTATTGCTTCGTCCGACCGCCATGGATTCCTGCTCCGCTGCTGCGCTTTCTGGCCCGCCGCATGATGGCCAACGCCGTAAGCGCGCAGCGTATTTTCGACGCCATGCGCTACGATTCCAGGCCGCTGGAGGAACTGGCCGAGAAACTGCCGGTCCCGGCGCTGATCACCTGGGGCCAGGCCGACCAGGTTCTCCACCCCACGGGCGCTGCGCTGCTGGAACAGCTGATGCCCTCGACTCGCAGCCTGATCCTGCCCGGGATCGGACATTTGCCGATGCTGGAAGCCCCGAAAACCAGCGCCGAGGCCTGGCTTGCTTTTACCGAAGCCCTGGCCCGGAGCCCGGATGACGATCATTTGTCCTTGCCCGAGACCTGAGACGCAGCCCCAGGCAATTCGCAATTCAGATCAGTTGCTGGTTCATGGCGCTGAAACCGCGTTGCCAGCCCTCCCCGGCCGTCTTGCCCAGAGAACGGGCCAGCCGCTTGAGCATGGCGCCACGGGGCACCCGGCCGTCAACAACGCAGGCCCGATCGAAATCGAGCAAATGCCAGCACCCTTGGTCATCGAGCAGGATGTTTCGCGCATTCAGGTCGGGATGATGGAGGCCGGCGTGAAAGAAACGGTCCAGGGTCGCGCCAAGTGACCGCCAGGAATCCTCGGGCAGTGCAGCCGCCACATCTGCCAGCTGACGGGCCTGCGGAATCAGCCGGGTCAGCAAGGCCGCGCGGTACACCGGGCCGGACGGCTCGAAGCTCGCGGCCAGCGGCTGCGGCACCGGCAGTTGCATGGCCGCAAGCCGGGCCAGCAAGCGGAACTCCCGAAAGGCCCGGCTTCGATCAGCAGCCCGACCAGGATAGCGATCGCCCAGCATCGGGCCGAACAGGCCACCGCGCCGGAATCGACGCAAGACCGCCGGACCCAGCGAGGTTTCGATGGACAGAGCCGTTCCGCGCCCGCCGAGGTCTTCGGTCACCGCCGATTGATCAACCCACCACTGCAGACGGAACCAGTCGGCACCGGGCAACGCCTCGAGCCCGGCATCCGATAAGATGGTGACGCCGTCGACCTTGTACTGACGCTCGATCATTCGCTCTCACTCCGCCATGGCCGCATCCGCCCCTGACACCATTTGCCTGCTGCGCCTGTCGGCCCTGGGCGATGTCTGCAACACCGTGCCGCTGGCAAGAGCGCTGCAGCGTGCCTGGCCGGAAGCGAAGCTGACCTGGATCATCGGCAAGGCCGAGCATCGTCTGGTCCGGGCCCTGCCGGGCATTGAATTCATTGTATTCGACAAGCGCGGCGGCTGGCCGGCCTGGCAATCCCTGTTGCGGGAGGTGCGGGGTCGCCGTTTCGATTTGCTGATTCATGCACAGGTGTCGGCCCGGGCCAACCTGCTGGCCGGCTGTGTCCGGGCGAAGCGTCGCCTGGGCTTTGATCGGCACAGAGCCCGCGAAGGCCATGGACTGGTCATCAACGAACGCATCCCGGCCGTGCCCTTCCAGCACCAGGCAGAGGCGTTGCTGTCGTTTGCCGACCACCTCGGTGCCGCGACCACGGGGATCGATCGCGCGTTGCCGGTTTCGGAACCGGCCCTGGCGTTTGCCCGCCGGCATCAGCCGCAGCCCCGATCGGCGGTCCTGATCAGCCCGGCATCCAGCCACAGCCTGCGCAACTGGCACGCCGAGGGCTATGCCGACGTATCCGACTGGATCGTCCGATCGACCGGTCGGCCGGTCATGCTTGTCGGTGGTCCCAGCGACAGCGAACGCGCCCTGGGCGCGGAAATCCAGGAGCGAACGAAGTACCCCGTGGACAACCTGATTGGTCAGGACACGCTCGAGCAAGCGCTGGCCATGCTGCAGCGATCGGCCTGCCTGATCACTCCCGATGCCGGCCCGGCTCACTTTGCGGCAGCCATGGGAACCCCGGTGGTCGGGTTGTATGCGGCGACATGGTCACGGCGGTCCGGACCGCGGGGCAGCCTGCAGCACTGCGTCGACCGGTACGAGGAAGCAGCACGGAAATTTCTCGGCAAACGGCCGGAGCAGCTGCGCTGGGGGCGGCGCCTGGAGTACCCGGGCGTGATGAACCTGATCCGTGCGGATCAGGTTATCGATCGACTTTCACGCATTCTGCTCTGAGTCCTCCGGCCGAGCCGTGCCGGCCCGAAAGCGGGCCGGTTTTTACAAATCGCATTGCTCGTCCGCTTCGGTACCCGGCTCTACCTGCCGCCGGACCGTGACGGTGGCGGATGAAGTGGCTCCAAACGGATCGCTGATGGTGTAGCGGAACAGGTTGAAGCCGCTACAGGTAGCGCTGATCGTAAACGAGATGGTGCCGTCGGCATTGATGACCGCTTCGGCCGGCGCGGGCGTCAGCAGGCTCACGCCGATGACTTCGATCGGATCCCCGTCCGGGTCGAAGTCATTGGCGAGCACATCCACCACGATGGGCTCGCCGGGCGGACCGAAGGCCTCGTCCTCGACGGCCACCGGGGCGCGATTGGCGAAGATCACGTTGACCCGGACGGTCGCTGTCGCCTCGCCGCCACGCCCATCGCTGATGGTGTAGGTGAAGCTGTCTTCGCCCGAGAACAGCTGGTCAGGCTGATAGCGCAGGAGATCCCCGGTCAGGCTCACCGTGCCGTTGGCCGGCTGATCGAACTGCACGATCTCCAGCGGATCGCCGTCCGGGTCGCTGTCGTTGGCAAGCACATCCACGTCGACGGCCTGCGTGCGCTGGGTGCTGACCGAAACGTCATTGGCGACCGGGGGTCGATTGGGACGCTCGACCTCGATCGATACGGTCGCCGTGTCCTGGCCGCCGAAGCCGTCATCCACGGTGTAGGTGAAGCTGTCGGTACCGGCAAACCCTGCCGCCGGCGTATACAGGATGACGTCACCGCTGATGACTGCCTGACCGTTGTCCGGGTTGGTCAGGCTCACGATCGTCAGTGCGTCCCCATCCGGGTCGGTATCGTTGACCAGGACATCGAACACGTTGTCGGTTGAATCGGTCTGTACAACAAACTGATTGTCGTTGGCCGATGGCGGCTCATTGGCCAGCACGGTCTCGCCTTCAGTCACGGTTTCGGTGACTTCCTGGTAGCGATAGGTGTCGACCACGCGCTTGTGCTCGACCGGGTTACGCAAGGCCCGGCGAATCCAGGGGGCTTCGGTCGCAATCTCGACCTGGCGCATCTCGGTGATCGGCCCTTCCGGACTGACCCGGACGCGCTCGGTGGTCGGGCGTTCGGTCACGAAGGTGATCTCCACGCGTCGGTTGCGGCTGCGGTTCTCTTCCGAATCGTTCGGGTAACGCGGCTCGTTCTCGCCCCGTCCTGCCCATTCGATTTCCTCTTCGCCGATGCCGGCACCGATGAGGTAGTCGACGACCGATTTCGCCCTGCGCTCGCTCAAACCCTGGTTATAGCGTGCCGGACCCAGATCGCAGGTGTGACCGACCACGCGGATTTCTCCGACCAGGCCGCCTTCACGCAGGGCGTCGACCAGCTCGGTAAGGGTTTCGCGAGCCGCCGGCCGCAGCTCGGAACTGTCGAAGTCGAAGGTGGCCCGATCCGACAGAGTGACCTCGGTCGCGGTGGCCCGCTCCTCGTAGCGAGGCTCCGGCATGACTTCCACGGCCTGCTCACGAAACTCGCGGACCGGACGATAGTGACGGCCGAAACTGTAGCCGTAGACCAGGGTGGCACGGAGGTCATTGCGGTCTTCGACCAGGGGTCCGCGCTTGGCGGCCCAGCCGGTGCGCAGGGACAGGCTGTGGGGCGTGTCGGCGAAGAACCGGTCCATGGTGAACGAGGCAGTGGTCTGGGAGTTGCCGAAATCGCCCTTTTCGTAGTCGAAACCGCCCTGAAGCCGCAGCAGCTGATCATCGTAGTAGCGCCCGGCGCGCAGACCCACACCCCAGTCGTAGGGTTTTTCAAACAGTTCCGTGACCCGCTCGAGCTGGTCGATGCGGGTGAAATCTCGGCCGTCGATCTGGCCGCGCACCATCACGTCACTCAGATCGACGGCGCGATTGACCAGGCGCTCATCGCTCAGCGCGCGCATGCCGTAGGTGCCGATGAACCAGTCACGCCGTTCATAACCGATCCCGAAGGTGAGCTTGCGATCGTCGTTCTGGTTCTGATCGGCGGCCATGAACAGCTTGGCGACGCGACCATCGGTGTAAACCGGCCCGTCCGGCCCCTGCTCGGACGTCCCGGAAAACAGCCAGTGATAGTTGAGCTTGACGCCACCGGCGCCCTTGCGCCCCATCCAGCCCTCACCGATCACGGCCGTCGTCGGACTCTCGGCAAACGTTGCCATGAATTCGCCGATGATGTCGAATTCGGTGTCCACGCCTACGCCGATGCGGTAGCGGTCGCCGGCAAACGTCAGCGTCGGCGACTGATTCAAGGAACGGACTTCGTTTTCCTCGTTGACATCGGCTGCGGCACCGCCTAGCCCGATGCCCGCTATCAATGCAGCCAAAGCAATTTTTCTCAACATGTCATGCCCTCTGAACCCTGGATTTTCAACTGTTGCGGAACAGTGTAGCAATAACGCAGTACACCAACGAGGTTTCAACCGTGGCATGGTCATCCCGGGCGGTAGTCACGGTAGGATTTTTCTTCAACGATCTCAGAACCCAGCGCCAGATTGATGGCCTTCTTGAGCCCGGCACGCTCATCGTTGACCACGTAGACAGAGCGTGCCAGTTCAATGAAACGGTCACCGAAACGCCGGTTTCGCTCCTCTTCGCGAATCGCGTCCTCGATTTCCCACAGCTTTTCATTGACCGCCTTGAGCTGTTTTCGCAGCAGGACGATCTCGTCGGTCTCCAGCCCGGACTGGTTCCAGACATGACCAAGCAACTCGCGCTCGCGCTGCACGTTGACCAGTTTTTCGGAATCGGTCATGCGCTCGGCCTTGATGTCGAGAATGGAGAGCTTGTCCAACAGCTCACCGGGCGAAACGGGGGTCAGCAACTGCATGCTTCGTTCTCCTCGATTGAATCGGATTCGTGCCCGTCGCCCGACTCGTTCGGCGACAAGGCGGCCCGGCGGATGACCTCCAGGTCAAAAAAAAGCCGCCCGGGGAGCCGGACGGCTTGTTGTCGCGAACGCAGCCGGAACCATCCGGCGCGCGATCAGTCCTGGTTCTCGTTCAGCGCCTTCATGCTCAGGCGAATCCGGCCCTGCTTGTCCACTTCCAGCACCTTGACCTTGACCTTGTCGCCTTCGGCCAGTTCGTCGGTGACGTTCTCGACGCGCTTATCGGAAATCTGGGAGATGTGAACCAGACCGTCCTTGCCCGGCAGAATGGTCACGAAGGCACCAAAGTTCATGATCTTGGTGACGGTCCCCTCGTAAACGGCGCCTACCTCAACGTCTGCGGTGATCTGCTCGATGCGCTTGCGCGCCTCGTCCGCGGCGGCCTGGTTGACCGAGGCGATGGTCACGGTGCCGTCGTCCTGGATGTCGATCTGGGTTCCCGTTTCCTCGGTGATGGCGCGGATCGTCGATCCACCCTTGCCGATCACATCGCGGATCTTGTCCGGATGGACCTTCATGGTGAACAGGCGCGGCGCGTACTGGCTCATCTCCGAGCGTGCCGTACCGATGATCTCGTTCATCTGGCCCAGGATGTGGGTACGCCCCTCTCGGGCCTGGCTCAGGGCCACGCGCATGATCTCCTGGGTGATGCCGTCGATCTTGATGTCCATCTGCAGGGCGGTTACACCCTCGTCGGTTCCGGCCACCTTGAAATCCATGTCGCCGAGGTGATCCTCGTCACCGAGGATATCGGTCAGCACGGCAAAGCGATCCCCGTCCTTGATCAGGCCCATGGCAATACCGGCCACCGGCGCCTTGATCGGCACCCCGGCATCCATCAGCGCCAGCGAACCGCCGCAGACCGTGGCCATGGAACTCGAGCCATTGGACTCGGTGATTTCGGCAACAACACGAATCACGTACGGGAAATCCTCGGCCTTGGGAATCACGGCCAGCAGGGCTCGCTTGGCGAGGCGACCATGACCGATCTCGCGCCGCTTGGGGCCGAGCATGAAACTGGTCTCGCCGACGCAGAACGGCGGGAAGTTGTAGTGGAGCATGAAGTGCTCCTTGTACTCGCCTTCGATCGCGTCGATGATCTGGGCATCGCGCCCGGTACCCAGGGTGGTCACGACCATGGCCTGGGTTTCACCGCGGGTGAACAGGGCCGAGCCGTGGGTACGCGGGAATACGCCCACGTGCATATCGAGCGGGCGCACGGTGGTCAGGTCGCGACCGTCGATGCGCGGGTTGCCCGACAGAATGCGATCGCGCACCAGGTCTTTTTCCAGCTTGCCGAAGGCTTCCTTGATTTCGTCGACTTCGGGCACGTTCTCCGCGCCTTCCGGGCAGAGTTGCCCGATCACCTTGTGGCGCAATGCGCTGGTGGCGTCCCGGCGCTCCATCTTGTCGGTAATCGCATACGCCTCGGTCAGCCCGGTCCTGGCCAGCTCGGCAACCTTGTCGGCCAGTCCGGCCGGTTTTTCGGGCGCCTGCCAGTCCCACTGCGGCTTGCCGGCCTCGGCGGCAAGCTCCGCGATGGCCTGGATGGCGGTCTGCATCTGCTCATGCCCAAAGGTCACCGCGCCCAGCATCTCGTCTTCGCTGAGCAGGTCGGCCTCGGACTCGACCATCAGAACGGCCTTGGAAGTACCGGCAACGACCAGGTCCAGGCGCGAATCATCGAGCTGGGTCTGGGTGGGGTTGAGGACGTATTCGCCATCGATGAAACCGACCCGGCAAGCGCCGATCGGACCGTCGAACGGCAGCCCGGCCAGGGTGACCGCAGCCGATGCACCAATCAGCGAGGGAATATCGCCGTCCACTTCGGGATTCGACGACATCACCGTGGCGATGACCTGGGTTTCGTTCATGAACCCGTCAGCAAACAGCGGGCGCAGCGGTCGGTCGATCAGGCGCGAAGTCAGCGTCTCCTTTTCGGTCGGACGGCCTTCGCGCTTGAAGAAACCGCCGGGAATGCGGCCGGCCGAATAGAATTTTTCCTGGTAATTGCAGGTCAGCGGGAAAAAATGCTGGCCCGGCTTGACTTCTTTCCGCGCCACGGCGGTGACCAGTACCACGGTGTCGGCCATGGTGACCAGAACCGCACCGTCGGCCTGACGGGCAACGTGTCCTGTTTCCAGGGTGACGTCATGCTCGCCGTACTTGAAGGTCTTGGTAAACTTTTTCACTACTTCATCTCCACTTTTCGCAATGCAAAACACCCCGGATCAGCCATGCAAGCCGCCGGGGTGTTCAATTTCAATCGGAAAGCCCTGGAAGTCTTAACGACGCAGGCCCAGACGCTCGATCAGGTCACGATAGCGCTGGACATCCTTTTGCTTGACATAGTCAAGCAGGGAACGACGCTGGTTGACCAGTTTGAGCAGACCTCTGCGCGAGTGGTGATCCTTTTTGTGCGCTGCGAAGTGACCCTGCAGTTCCTGGATGCGCGCGGTCAGCAAGGCGACCTGCACTTCAGGAGACCCGGTATCGCCCTCGGCCAACTGGTGTTGCTTGACAACCTGCTGCTTCTGTTCTGCCGTCAATGACATTAGTACGTACTCTCCAAAACGTCGGTGGGCAACCGGGCTTTTTCAGAAAACCCCCTTGGATTCGGCGATTCGATAGAGGCTACCGGATCGCCGTCAAGCCGGGCTTTGTGCAAAAGCCTTGGGTTACCCCATGTGATCAAGCCCGGTATTGTAACCGCTGCAAACACCGCCTGACAAGAAAAATAGCGGCCGTCTTCTGAGGCCGGCCCGTGCTGCCGGGGCAAGCTACAATGCTTGAAGTCTCCCTACCCGAAAGCCCGCATGACCCGGCTTGACAGTCAGATCAATCGCAAGGACGACGATTTCCGGCAGCGCTCCGACCACCATCGAGCGCTGGCCGAACAACTTCACGACCGCCTGGCAAGGGCCTCTCTGGGCGGACCGGAACGTTCGCGCCAGAAACACAGCGACCGCGGCAAGCTGCTGCCTCAGGATCGAGTCCGGCTGCTGCTGGACCCGGGCAGCCCTTTCCTGGAAATCGCGCCGCTGGCGGCCAACGGCCTCTACGGCGACGAAGCCCCCGGCGCCGGAATCATTGCCGGCATCGGCCGGGTCGCGGGTCGCGAGTGCATGATCGTGGCCAATGACGCCACGGTCAAGGGCGGAACGTATTACCCGCTGACGGTGAAAAAACACCTGCGCGCCCAGGAGATCGCCCTGGAAAACCACCTGCCCTGCCTGTACCTGGTCGACTCCGGCGGCGCCTTCCTCCCGCTGCAGGACGAGGTTTTCCCGGACCGCGACCACTTCGGTCGGATCTTCTACAACCAGGCCCGCCTGTCGGCCAACAACGTCCCGCAGATCGCGGTGGTCATGGGTTCGTGCACCGCCGGCGGTGCCTACGTGCCGGCGATGTGCGACGAGGCCGTCATCGTCCGGGAACAGGGCACCATCTTCCTCGGCGGTCCACCGCTGGTCAAGGCCGCCACCGGCGAGGAGGTCGACGCCGAAACCCTGGGCGGGGCGGACACCCATACCCGACTGTCCGGCGTCGCCGACCATTTCGCCGAGAACGACATCCATGCGCTGGCCATTGCGCGCGAGCTGGTCGCCCACCTCAATCGCCCGCCGCCGTCGGTTCTGCCCCGGGCCAATCCCGACGAGCCGGTCCATCCGACCGAAGATCTGTACGGCATCCTGCCCACCGACACCCGCTATCCGTTCGAAGTGCGCGAAGTGATCGCCCGCCTGGTCGACGGCTCGGAGTTTTGCGAATTCAAGGCACGCTACGGCACCACCCTGGTGTGCGGTTTCGCCGCCATCCACGGCTACCCGGTCGGCATCGTGGCCAACAACGGCATCCTGTTTTCCGAGTCGGCCCTGAAAGGAGCCCACTTCATTCAGCTGTGCAATCAGCGCAACGTCCCGCTGGTGTTCCTGCAAAACATCACCGGCTTCATGGTCGGGAAAAAATACGAGCAGGCCGGCATTGCCAAGGACGGCGCCAAAATGGTCACCGCGGTGGCCTGCTCGCACGTACCCAGGTTTACGGTAGTGATCGGTGGCTCCTTCGGCGCCGGCAACTATGCCATGTGCGGCCGCGCCTACCAGCCCCGATTCCTGTGGACCTGGCCGAACGCGCGCATTTCGGTGATGGGCGGCGAACAGGCCGCCAGCGTACTGGCCACGGTCCGGCGCGATGCCATGGCCGCCCGCGGCGAGGACTGGCCGGCACAGCAGGAGGAATCCTTCAAGGCCCCGATTCGCGAGCAGTACGAGACCCAGGGCAACCCGTATTACGCCACCGCCCGGCTGTGGGACGACGGCATCATCGACCCCGCTGACACTCGCCGCGTGCTCGGCCTGGCCCTCGCGGTGGCCGCAAACGCACCGGTCGAGCCGGGACGCTTCGGGGTGTTTCGGATGTAGGGTGAAAGGGGTCAGGGATCAGGGGTCAGAGATCAGAGCGCATCGGGGTAGACTTTTGGCACTGGTTCCAAATCATCAGGTGGGCATTGAATTCCCTGACCCCTAGTCTCTGACCCCTGACCCCTCAAGCCCCGAAGACGGGGCGTGATTCAGAGCGAACGTACATGACTGAGATACTGAAAAGCACGATCGATGAGCGCGGGGTGGCGACGCTGACGCTGAACCGGCCTGAGGTGCACAACGCCTTCAACGCGGAGCTGGTCGGCGCGTTGCAAGAAGCTTTCGAGCAGGTCGCCGACGAGGGTGTGCGAGTACTGATCCTGAGCGGCGAGGGCCATTCCTTCTCGGCCGGCGCGGACCTGAACTGGATGCGTGACATGGCCGCAGCCAGCGAAAGCGAAAACCGCGCGGACGCCCGCCGACTGGCCACCATGCTGCGCCGGCTCGACCAGTTGCCCTGCCCCACCATCGCCCGAGTCAACGGCCATGCCTTCGGCGGCGGCGTTGGCCTGATCGCCTGCTGCGACCTCGCCGTGGCCCTCGAGCATGCGCGCTTCGGTCTGACCGAAGTGCGCCTTGGGCTGGTTCCGGCCACCATCTCGCCTTTCGTGGTGCCGCGGATCGGCATCAACCATTCCCGTCGCTACATGCTCACCGGCGAACGCATGGATGCCGCAGCAGCCCAGCGCATCGGCCTGGTCACCGATATCGTGCCGCCGGGCCAGCTCGACGGCCACGTCAGCGATCTGGTCGACCTGTTGCTGGCCGGTGGCCCGAACGCCCAGGCCGGGGTCAAGTCGCTGATTCGGCTGGTCAGTTCTTCCGTGGATGACGCCGAGGAACTCGACCGGCGCACCTCAGAGACCATCGCTGCCCTGCGCGTGTCGCGCGAAGGCCAGGAGGGCCTGAGCGCTTTCCTGGAGAAGCGAAGGCCTGCGTGGGCGGTCACAGAAAAAGGAACCGCAGATGAACACGGATAAACGCAGACTGGAAAAGAAAAACTTCAAAAAAACACCAGAACCCGGCGACTCACCGCCGGGCAGCAATGACCTCTGGACTGCCGTTGATCCGCGTTCATCCGCGTTCATCCGCGGTTGTACATAACGCCAATGTTCAAGAAAATTCTCATAGCCAACCGCGGCGAGATTGCCTGCCGCATCATCGCCACGTGCCGCCGCCTCGGCATCGCTACGGTGGCGGTCCATTCCGAGGCCGACGCCGGCGCCCGGCACGTGCGCCTGGCCGATCGGTCGGTGTGCATCGGACCGGCGGCTGCGGCCGAGTCCTACCTGGGCGGTGAGCGCATTCTGGCCGCGGCCCGAGCGCACGGCGCCGAAGCGATTCACCCCGGCTATGGATTCCTGTCCGAAAACCCCGATTTCGCCCGCGCCGTCGAGGGCGCCGGTCTGGCCCTGATCGGACCGAGCGCCGAAACCATGGAACTGATGGGCTCGAAAGCCGCAGCCAAGGCCAAAATGGCACCGGCGGGGATACCGCTGATTCCCGGTTACCACGGCGCCGATCAGTCCGACGCCACCCTGGCCAGGGAAGCCGCCCGAATCGGCTTTCCGCTGATGCTGAAAGCCGCCGCCGGCGGCGGCGGCAAGGGCATGCGCGTGGTCCGTTCCGAAACAGACCTTGGCGAAGCTCTGCAGGCCGCCCGCCGGGAGTCGGCCGGCGCCTTCGGCGATGAGCGCATGATCCTGGAGCGCTACCTGGAACGGCCGCGCCATATCGAAGCCCAGGTCTTTGCCGACGTCCACGGCAACACGGTCCACCTGTTCGAGCGCGACTGTTCCAGCCAGCGCCGGCATCAGAAGATCATCGAGGAAGCGCCGGCGCCCGGTTTGAATCCCCGCGTTCGGGACGAGTTGCTGGCCGCCGCCGTGCGCGCAGCCGAAGCCGTGAACTACCGCGGCGCCGGCACGGTGGAGTTCCTGGTCGACGGCGATGACTTCTTTTTTCTGGAGATGAACACCCGCCTGCAGGTCGAGCATCCGGTCACCGAAATGATCACCGGTCTCGATCTGGTCGAATGGCAACTGCGCGTTGCCGCCGGCGAGCCGCTGCCGCTGGCCCAGGAAAAGATCCGCGCGCACGGGCACGCCATGGAAGCGCGCATCTACGCCGAAGACCCGGCGCGCGGGTTTGTGCCCTCGAGCGGGCAAGTGCATCGCCTGACCCTGCCGGAAGGCAGGAATGTACGCGTCGACAGCGGCATCGAACAGGGCGACACGGTCAGCATGCATTACGACCCCATGATCGCCAAACTCATCGTCCACGCCGCCAACCGCGAGGCCTGCCGGACCCGGCTGCAAAACGCACTGGCCGCGTGCTTCATCGCCGGGCCCACGACCAACCTCGGCTTCCTGCAGGCGCTGGCCGCGTCCGATGATTTCGCCCGGGCCAGCGTGGACACCGGCCTGCTCGACCGCGAACCGGCATCGGTCAACCCGCAACTCGACCCGCCGGCCGAAACACTTGCCGCCGCGTCTGCTTACTGGCTGTTGTTCCAGGAGCAGGCCGCAAGCGGACCATCCCCGTGGGATCGCTGCGACGGCTGGCGCCTGGGTGCAAGCGTGCCGCGCTCACTCGACATCGAGTGCCACGGCCGGCGCTGGCTGGTCGAGGCCAGCGGCCACGGCGGCGACTATTGCCTTGGCCTTGACGAGGCAAAACAGCAAGTGCGACTGGAGCCTCTGGGCGATTCCCGATTCCGGCTCGCCATGGCCAGCTGCAGCGACCGGCTCTGGATCCACGCCCATGACGATTTCCGCCTCGACGTCTGCTTCAACCAGCGACGCTGGACGCTGACCCGGCACGCCCGCTTCCAGCAAGCCGAGGCGTCAGGCCCCAACGACGGCCGCCTGCTGGCGCCCATGCCCGGCAAGATCCTCGAGATCCGGGCCTGGCAAGGCGGCCAAGTCAAGGAAGGCGAGACGCTGATGATCATGGAAGCGATGAAGATGGAGCTGGCCATCAAGGCCCCGTTCGATGGCCGGGTAGAGCAACTGGCGGTGGAAGCCGGCAACCTGGTCGAAGCGGACGCCTGGTTGTTGACCGTTGCCTGACGGGCGGGCCCTGTTGGCCTACCGGGAACCCGTGTCCTGCGATGCCTTCAGATAGGGCCTCAGGCAGGCCACCACGATTGCCGCGCCGCCGTTGACCGCCCAGCGCGGCGGTCGCGTCAGGCACTGGCCGGCAAAGCGCAGGTTGTTCGACGAAATATCACCCACGGCCCGAACCAGGCCGGACGGGCTGCGCACCGCAAGCAGCTGATCGACGTTGCCGCGTGCCAGCTCGAGCGCTTCATGGAGCAGGCCTCCGTACAGATCGGTCAGGGCCAGCATCTGCAGCCGCAGTTCGTCGCTGATCGGCTGCGTGCGCTCCACCAGGCCGAGATGCTTGACCGGCAAGCCGAGATTTTCAGCCAGGCGCGGATAACGAGCTGCCATCAAGGCCAGGTCGGTCATCGGGTCCAGCGAGCCGTCGTCCGCGGCAATGATGGCGCTCCAGTCTTCCGGTTCCAGCACCCGTTCGGCACGGCGGTAGAACACCGCTTCTTCATTGCGCATGTGGAGACGAGTGTGACGCACGTACGCGTTGACCTGGTCAGCCAGGCGCTGGCCGCGCTGGCCGCGCAGCTGGCGGGTTGACAGGGCGGCCAGCTCGGCGGCCAGTTCCCCGGTCTGACGCTCACCGGCTTCGTGCTCGTGGGTCAGATCCCGTAGCGTTTCATCCAGTTCGGTATCACGCGCACGGATGCGGGCGAAGAGACGATCTTCGCGCGGATGATGGAAGGTATGGTGGTAGTGCAGAAGGTAATCCAGGGCCTCGACCAGCACCGACCGGGCCTGATCGGGCTGACGGGCGAGCAGGCCGACCTGGGTGTCGATTTCGCGCAGCACCCTGGACAGCCCGGCGTGATCGAGCCGCAGGCTCTGCATGAACGCCGACCCCGGACCCGGGCGGGGTGTGCGCGCAGCCGTGGTCACGGGCAACTCTCGCGGACGAAGTCGGCCAGGCGGCCGATGGCGCGACCGGACTCGGGCGCAAAAGACAAGGCCTGCCAGCCATGCGGCATGCGATCCCACACCTCGACCTCGGCGCGCACACCGGCCGAGCGCGCGCGTTCGGCGCAGCGCCGGCTGTCGTCGAGCAAAACCTCGGTACTGCCGACCTGGAAAAGCAGCGGCGGCAGTCCGGAAAAATCACCCAGCACGGGTGAAACGTAGGGATGATTGGCCAGCTCGGTCTTGTCGTCCAGGTACAGCTTGCGGATATCGTCACCGCGTTCCAGGCTGAGCACCGCGTCGCGCGCCGCGTTGACGACCCGCGAACCGCCCTCGGACTCGTCGCTCATGTCGGCGGCCGGCGACATGAGCACCGCCCCGGCGGGCATGGGCATGCCTTCATCGCGCGCGGCCATCAATACCGACAGAGCAAGACAACCGCCGGCCGACATGCCGCTGATCACAATATGCTCCGGCGCGATGCCGCCGGAGAGCAGCTGCCGGTAAGCCTCCAGGCAGTCCTCCAGTCCGGCCGGATAGGGATGCTCGGGCGCCAGACGGTAAAACACCAGGCGACCCCGCGCGTTGGCCGCCCGGCAGATGCGAGCGAGCAGCAGACGCTCGGCACGCACGAAGCGGGTCATGAACGCGCCCCCGGGAAAATGCAGCACCATTCGCTCGGTCGGGCCGGACTGCGGCGTCAACCACTCGGCATCACAATGGCTCAAACCCGGCTCGAACTCGATCGTCACATCGCCCGGGACATCCGGAAAAAAGCGTTCCATGGCCTGGATTCGCTCACGCATTGCGGTGACGGAAATATCGCGCCTGAGCGACTGCCGGATGGTCAGTCGGCTGAGCAACTCGACGGTTCGTGTCTGCCAGCTGACCATGTCAGGAATGCCTGCTCCAATCGTTCATTAGCTCCTCATGATACTCACATTCTGTCAGCGTCCGGGGGTCGCGCCCGCAAGTCGATGCCAGGCTGCCTCGACGTGGCCGGCGAGCGCGGGCAGCTTGCGCAGGCTCGCCCCGTTGGCGACGAAGCCAAAATCCATGCGATCGTTGGACGAAATCACGGTGGCGTTCAGGCCGACGCCCACGGCGATTGCCGACACCGGGTAGGCGGCCACCAGCGGCGAGCCGTGCAGGTACAACTGGCGCTCCAGGCCCGGAATGTTGGAAATGACCAGATTGGCCGATGGCGGAGCAACCCGATCGACGTGGGTAACGGCGGTCAGGCCGGCAATCCCCATCAGACCGGCCGCGTAGCCCAGCGCCGTCTCCTTGCTCATGTTGCGAACCTCGTCCTTGGCCGCGCTCATCGAAGCCGAGACCTGGGCCAGGCGCTCGAGCACGCTCGACTCCGGCGCGCCCAGGCGCACGAAAACGGCCGAGACCTTGGTCCCCGCCGAACCGTCGCCTTCCTCACGCAACGAGACCGGACACATGGCCATCAGGTGATGCCCGAAGGGCTGGCCCATTTCCTCCAGGTACCGATGCACGCCTTCGTCGATCAGGGCCATGGCCACGTCGTTGAGAGTGGCACCGTAATGTTTGCCGACCCGGCGCATGTCCTTGAGCGGCAGGGACAGGGTGGCCACGGAACGGGCGTTCATCACCGGTTCGTTCATCGGGCCGCGGTGGGCGGCGAAGGGCACGCTGCCCTCGGTCTTGCCGCCCATCCAGTTCCAAAGGCCCTTGCGCAAGGAACCGAGCAGGGCCAGATATTGACTGGTCGCGGTACTGCTCACGCCCAGGACCTGCTTGATCAGGGCCTTGGGCGGACGCGGCTTGCGCACCGGCAGATCGACCGCAAACAGTGGCTTGGGAACACCCAGCCGCCGGGTGGTGCGCAGACTCGCATTGACTCGGTGCGAGGCGCTCACACCGTCGATAATGGCGTGATGCATCTTGAAAAACAGGGCGAAACGGCGGCCCGGCACGTGGTCGATCAGCCAGATCCGGAACAACGGCCGGTTGCGGTCGAGCATGGTCTCGTGAAGATCGCCCACCAGGTGCAGCAGGTCCTCGTAGCGGGCACCACCCGGCAGGGCGATGTGCTGGACGTGGTAGCGCGGGTTGTAGTCGGACGCTTCGCGCCAGCGCGGCGCATGGGTCACTTCAAGATCCGGTACGCAATCAAAGGGCGGGCTTGGCTGCGCCTCACGATAGGCCGCCACGATCTCGCGCACGATTTGCGGCCGCCCCTTGGGCTTTTCGAACAGCATCAGCCCGCAGACGTGAATGGGGTTGGCCTGCGTTTCGGCCAGCAGCCACATCAGGTCCATCAGCGGTATCTTTTTCCCCACGAACCTCTCCCGGGCCTCGATCAATCGTTCAGTATAAGACTGGTCGCGCGTGCGCGCGAGCCGGACTGGCTCACGCCGGGGATGCGACCATACGCCGGGCTTTTTCCATAAACCCCCATGGCCAACACCCGCGATTTGCCGCCAGGAATATTGAATCAGTTCGGATCCCTGCTGACCTACGGCCGGCGCGCGCTTGCGCTGGTCTGGGCCACCAGCCCGCTACTGACCATTGCGCTGGCGCTGCTGACGCTCCTGGCCGGTCTGCTGCCGGCCGGCATCGCCTGGGTCGGCAAGTTTCTGGTCGACAGCGTGGTCGCGGCCATCCAGGACGACTCCCTGAGCCGCGAGGTCTGGATCTGGCTGTCGCTGGAGGCCCTGCTGGTGGCGGCGATGGCGGCGGTGCAAACGGGCCTGAACATCTGCAACAACCTGCTCCGTGCCCAGCTGGGGCAGCGCGTCAACGTCATGATCCTGGAGAAAGCCCAGCAACTGGAGCTGGCCCAACTTGAAGATGCCGAGTTCTATGATCGCCTGACCCGCGCCCGCCGTGAAGCCTCCTCGCGCCCGCTGGCCCTGGTCCAGAAAACCTTCGGCGTCATCCAGAACGGCATCGCCATCCTGAGCTTCAGCGGCCTGCTGCTGGCCTTCTCGCCCTGGGCGGTACTTTTGCTGGTGGTCGGCGGTCTGCCGGCGTTCTTCGTCGAGGCAAAGTTTGCCGGACAGGCCTACCGGCTGTTTCGCTGGCGTTCGCCGGAAACCCGCGAAATGATGTACCTGGAGTCGGTGCTGGCCAGAGACGACTACACCAAGGAGGTCAAGCTGTTCGGGCTGGCGCCGAAATTACTGGAACGCTACAAGAGCATTTTCCGGAAAATATTCCGTGAGGACCGGGCCCTGACCATCCGCCGCGGCTGGTGGGCCTTTGGGCTCGGACTGCTGGGTACCGCGGCCCTCTACGCAGCCTTTGCCTGGGTGGTGCTGGCAACCGTTAGCGGTCAGCTGTCGCTGGGTGAGATGACCATGTACATCATGGTGTTCAAGCAGGGTCAGTCGGCGGTCAGCGCCAGTCTCACCTCGATCAACGGCATGTACGAGGACTACTTGTATCTGAGCAGTCTGTACGAATTCCTCGAGCTGCCGGTGCGAAGCCAATCCGGCGGCGTCAGCGCCGGCGAACGGCCGGGCAGCGGCCTGGAAATCATCGACGTGTCCTTTCGCTACCCCGGCAGCCAGAACCTGGCGCTGGACTCGATCAACCTCCAGCTCGATCCCGGGACCAGCCTCGCCCTGGTCGGCGAAAACGGCTCCGGCAAGACCACCCTGACCAAGCTGATCGCCGGGCTCTACGAGATCGAGCGCGGCGACATCCGCCTGCACGGCACCTCGCTGAAAGAATGGGACAGCCGGGCGCTGCAGGACCGCATCGGTGTCATCTTCCAGGATTTCGCCCGCTACCAGTGGCTGGTCGGCCACAACATCGGCGCCGGCGACGTGCGCGACTTCGACAACGAATCGCGCTGGCAAGAGGCAGCCGAGAAGGGCCTGGCCGATGCCTTCGTCAAGGAACTGCCGGCCGGCTACCGCACCCAGCTCGGACGCTGGTTCAAGGACGGGCAGGAACTCTCGGGCGGGCAGTGGCAGAAGATTGCTCTGGCCCGGGCCTTCATGCGTCAAAACGCCGACATCCTCATCCTCGATGAACCCACCGCGGCGATGGACGCCAAGGCCGAGGCCGAGGTGTTCGAACATTTCCAGGCGATGGCCCGTAACCAGATCCTGATATTGATTTCGCACCGCTTTTCCACCGTTCGGCGTGCCGACCGTATCGCGGTCATGGAAGCCGGTCGCATCATCGAACTGGGCAGCCACGAAGAACTGATGGACCTGGACGGGCGCTATGCGCAGTTGTTCGAATTGCAGGCTCGGGCTTATCGATAGGCTGACAGGGCGTGATGTGACCGGGCAGGAGGCGTCTACTCGGCCAGCGACAGCCGCGTGACCTTCTGGAATCCCCTGGGCAGCTTGCGGCCGCGTTGGGCGCGTTCGGCCCAGTAGTTCTCGGTGTCGTTCCAGCTCAGGCGCAGGTAGCGCTGACCGGCCCAGACCAGGCAGTCCTGACCGGCGGCAATGGCAATGGCACCGGCGACTTTCTCGCCGGCCTTGCGGGCCTTGGGCGGGATATTGATCAGCTTGTTGCCCTTGCCGCGGGCCAGCTCCGGCAGTTCGCTCAGGTAAAAGGCGAGCAGGTGGCCCTCCGTGGTGGCGGCGATCAGCACGCCATCTTCGGCGTCGATCACCGGTGCCAGCGGCAGCACGTCGGCACCGTGGGGCAGGCTCAGCAGCTGCTTGCCGGCCTTCTGGCGACTATGAAGGTTCTCCAGCCGGGTGACGAATCCGTAGCCGGCGTCGCTGGCCACCAGCACCCGGTCTTCCGGCGCCCCGATGAGCAGGCTGCGGAAGGCCGCGCCGGCCGGGGGCGAGAACCGGCCGGTCAACGGCTCGCCCAGGCTGCGCGCGCTGGGCAGTTCATGGGCCGGCAGCGAATAGCTGCGGCCGCTGGAATCGAGGAAGCAGGCCAGCTGATTGCTGCGCCCGCGCGATGCGGCCAGAAAATCATCGCCGGAGCGATAATTTAGCTCTTCGGGCTTGATCTCATGGCCCTTGGCCGCGCGCACCCAGCCCTGCTCGCTCAGAACCACGGTGACCGGCTCGGCAGCGACCAGGTCGGTTTCCTTCAGGGCCTGGGCGGCCTCGCGCCGGACCAGTCTTGAACGGCGCTCGTCGCCGTACTTTTCGGCATCCTCGAGCAATTCGTCGCGGATCAGACGGGTGAGTTTTCTCGGTGAGTTCAGCACGGCTTCGACGTGCTGGCGCTCTTCTTCCAGCTCGTTCTTTTCGCCGCGGATTTTCATTTCCTCCAGCCGGGCCAGATGCCTGAGCTTGAGCTCGAGAATGGCCTCGGCCTGGGTCCCGGTCAGTTCGAAGCGCTGCATCAGCACCGGCTTGGGCGCATCCTCGGTGCGGATGATGTGGATGACCTCGTCGATGTTTAGAAAAGCGATCAACAGGCCATCAAGCACGTGCAGGCGGTCGACCAGCTGGTCGAGCCGGAACTCCAGCCGACGGGTCACCGTGGCGCGACGAAACGCCAGCCATTCGGTCAGCAGTTCCTTGAGATTGCGCACCCCCGGACGGCCATCGTTGCCGATCACGTTCAGATTCACCCGGATCGACTTCTCCAGGTCGGTGGTAGCAAACAGGTGATCCATCAGCGCCTGGACGTCGACCCGGTTGCTGCGCGGCACGATGACCAGCCGGGTCGGGTGTTCGTGATCGGATTCGTCCCGGAGATCGGCGACCAGCGGCAGTTTCCTGGCCTGCATCTGGGCGGCGATCTGCTCCAGCACCTTGGCCGGCGAAACCTGGTGCGGCAGGGCGGTGACGATGAGTTCCTCGCCTTCACGCTCCCAGACCGCGCGCTGGCGAATGCTGCCATGGCCGGTCTCGTAGACGGCGAGAATGTCGTGGCTGGACGTGACGATTTCGCCGCCGGTGGGAAAATCCGGACCCCGGATGTGCTCGCACAACTCGACCACGCTGGCCGTTTTCTTTTCCAGCAGACGAATGCAGGCAGAGACCACCTCGCGCAGGTTGTGCGGCGGGATGTCGGTGGCCATGCCCACGGCAATGCCCTGGCCGCCGTTGAGCAACAGGTTGGGCAGGCGCGCCGGCAGCAGTTTCGGTTCTTTGAGCGTGCCATCGAAATTGGGCACCCAGTCGACCGTGCCCTGTCCCAGCTCGGCCAGCAGCGTGCGCGCATAGGGGGCCAGACGCGACTCGGTGTAGCGCATGGCGGCAAACGATTTCGGATCATCGGCTGAACCGAAGTTGCCCTGGCCGTCGACCAGCGGGTATCGGTAGGAAAACGGCTGGGCCATCAGCACCATGGCCTCGTAGCAGGCCGAGTCGCCGTGCGGATGGAACTTGCCGATAACGTCCCCGATGGTGCGCGCCGATTTCTTGTGCCTGGACGCGGCCGACAAGCCCAGCTCACTCATGGCGTAGATGATGCGGCGCTGGACGGGCTTCAGACCATCGCCGATGTTCGGCAGCGCCCGGTCCAGGACCACATACATGGCGTAGTCCAGGTAGGCGCGTTCGGCGTAGATCCGCAGCGGGACTTGTTCGAATGCGGACTTTTCGATTGGATTCGCCATCGGCGTCAGATCTCTTGCGTCGGGTCGGAACTCCAGTCGATCATTCTACTGGGAAGCCCGCTCCCAAAGCATTCGGTGACGAACCGGCGTCGAATCAGAGCAATCCTGCCAGCATCAATCCAACGATGATCGCGATCACGCCGGTGGCCGTTGCAAACATCAGACCCGGCATCAGTTCCCGGGTCGCCCCGGCCTGACGTGACCTGCCACTCCAGCCCTGAGTACTCAGCGGTGCCGGGCGCTGCTTTTCGGATGCATCACGCAACTCGATCAGCAGGCGTTCGACCATCAGGTCGCTGAAACTGTGCGGCTCGAAGCTTTCCAGATTTTCGATTTGCAGCATACGCCGGATCCTGGCGTCGACGTTCATGAACTTCATGCTCCACAGCTTGAACATGCGCTGGGCAACCGGCCGTTTGCTGAGCAGGGTCATGTTGCGATGGCGTTCGTCCCCAAGCAAGCGGTCATAGAGCGTTTCGACGACCCAGCGCTCTCCCTCGAGACACTGGAAGAAAAAGCCGTCGCCGTAACAAAGAACCCCGCCGATGTTGCGAGGCGCGTTGTTGCGGCGCGACTGGGCGAGAATTCCAGAGATCACCGGGTCAATCGTCGAGCCGTCCGTGCTCGGTTCGAAGTTGATTTCGCTGGCGTACACCAGGCGCAATAAATCTGCCACTGCAATTTTTGCCGCTTCAAGGTACGCGCAAGATACCGGTCGGGTAAAAAAAGCCCGTGAAGACACCGACCCGGCAACAAGCCGGGTCGGAAAACCAGAGCTGGTTCGCCAGCCTTTAGCGCCTGGCGAATTTCAGGGTAAAACGATCCGACTCACCGATGGCGCGAAAATGATCGGCAGTTTCCTCGCCCTCGCGCAGGCCCGGCGGCAAGCTCCAGACGCCGGACGGATGGTCGGCCGTGTCGCGCGGGTTGGCGTTGACTTCCGAGGCTTCCACGAGCCTGAAGCCGTGCGACTCGGCCATGGCGACCACCCAGCTTTGATGGACGTAACCGGAGCGTGCTTCCGGGTCCTGCTCGCGGTCCTCGGGCAAGCGATGACCGACCACGCCGAACACGCCGTCGGGCTTGAGCACCGCGTGGACCGCATCGAGCACGTCAGCAAAGGTTCCGGCCCGCTTGTAGCCATGCACGTTGCGGAAAGTGAGCACCAGGTCGGCGCTGCCCGGCTCGCCCAGGCGGGTCAGTTCAGGGGGATCGAAGGGAACGATCTCGATGTTGCCGAACCGATCGGTGTCGGCAATCCGCTCCTCGAAACCGGCCCGGATGCGCCGGTAGAAATCGGGCACATCGTCGCCTTCCATGTTCCAGTGAGCGGCCACAAGCCGGCCTTCGTCGCGCAGATAGGGCGCCAGAATCTCCGTGTACCAGCCGGCCGACGGAGAGATCTCGACTACGGTCATGTCGGGCCGCAGACCGAAAAATGTCAAGGTTTCATAGGGGTTGCGCTGATCGTCACGCGCTGCCTGAGCTTCCGGTCGCGCCGGGTCGGCAATCACCTCGCGCAGTCGGTCGTCGGCCGCGGCCGGAACGGCCAGCAAACAACCCAGCAGGCCAAGACACAGCCATGGATACGATTTCATCGGTTCAGTCTCCTTCGCAATCATCAAGTGGATCATCGTTTCAACCCAGGCAAGCCCGGACGCAATACAGATCGTGCCCGCTGCGAGCGTACTTGGCCTCGAACGGGCTCAACGCCTGTTCAGGCAGCAACGATAGCACTTGTACATCGCCGCGGTGGCCGGCCATGGCCAGGGCCAGGGCAAACTCCTCGGCGTACACAGCGAAGTTGGTTCTCAACTCCAGTTTCCCGCCCAGGGCCAGCAGGTGGGGCCACACCGGATGGGCATGCCAACGCCGCCTGAGCTGCGCAGGCTTGGGCCACGGATTGGGATAGAGCAGATAGTGTCTGTCCAGCCGCCAGCCTGCGCCATGGGCGAGGCGCCAGAAATCGCCCAGTTCAGCCCGCACCACATGGGCGTTGTCGGGCAGCGGCGGGGTCCGTTCAAGGCGCGCGGCCGAGCGGTCGATACCGAGCACTGTGCAATCCGGAAAAAGGGTTGCCAGCCTGAGCGTCGATACGGCGTTGCCGCAGCCGGCATCCAGCACGATCGGGCGCCCCGGCTCCAGCGCCAGTCCAGCCTGCTCGAACGCCGGCTCACTGTAGCCGTGCACAGGCCGTTGCCAGGGCGATTGGAGATGACGCGCGACCACGTCCCCCAGGCGCGGATGCGGCCCGGTCTGAGCAGTCTCGGGGAGACGCGATGCGGCCATGGGCGCTGCCGTGAAAAACAAAAAAATGGTGGGCCGTGAAGGACTCGAACCTTCAACCAATAGGTTAAAAGCCTACTGCTCTACCATTGAGCTAACGGCCCGCCGTTGATCGAGCCGGCAAGAATAGCGTCTGTTCTCGGAAAACTCAACCGCTACGGTCGACAATCCCGGTATCATCGAGCAGTGGGCCGACCCGGGCGGTCGGTGCCATGTTTTCTACATTCGACGGAACCCAAGCGATGAGCGCGCTCCCAGACATTGCCCGCACGGTCCTGCCCCTGCTCGACCTGACCCGCCTCGAAGACAACACCAGCGACTCCGACATCGCCCGCCTGTGCGCTCGCGCCAGCACCGCGGCCGGCCACGTAGCGGCGGTCTGCGTGGCGCCGGAACACGTAGGCATGGCCCGCCAGGGCCTGGCCAGGGCCGGCCTGCACGCGCAGGTGAAGGTGGCGACCGTCATCAATTTTCCGCATGGCCAGGCCGACCCGGCCGCGGTCGAGATCGAAGCGCGCTCGGCCCTGACCAGCGGCGCCGACGAAATCGACCTGGTCTTTGACTACCGGGCGCTGATCGACGGCGACGAACGCGCCGGATATCGCCTGGTCAGCCGCTGTCGCCAGATCATGAGCGGGTACACGCTCAAGGTCATCCTGGAAACCGGCGAACTGAAGGATTCGGGCCTGATCCGAACCGCCTCGGACATCGCGATCAGCGCCGGCGCCGACTTCCTCAAGACCTCGACCGGCAAGGTGGCGGTCAACGCCACGCCGGGCGCTGCGGCGGTCATGATGGAGGCCATCCGCGACAGCGCACGCCCGGTCGGTTTCAAAGCCGCCGGCGGTATCGGCACCACTCGGGAAGCAGGCGTCTACCTGGACCTGGCCCGCCACATTCTCGGCAAGAGCTGGCTGCGCCCGGAGCGCTTCCGCTTCGGCGCATCGAGCCTGCTCGATGATCTGCTGCAGACCCTGGAACTGGGCGTCAAACCGGTCGACCTGCGTTCGCGCTACGAATGCTGATCCAGGAACTGATTCGGGCCAAGCGCGATGGCCGGGCGCTGGATGCAGGCCAGATGACCGAACTGGTCTCGGCCATCGTCGCCGGCACCGCCAGTGACGAGCAGTTGGGCGCTTTCGCAATGGCCGTCTACTGGCGCGGCATGAACCATGCCGAAACGACCGCTCTGACCGTGGCCATGCGCGACTCCGGTGCCGTCTTGAACTGGCCCGACGATCTGCAGGGACCGCTGCTCGACAAGCACTCCACCGGCGGCGTGGGCGACGCCACCTCGCTGCTGGTCGGACCCTGGATTGCCGCCTGCGGCGGCTACGTACCGATGATTTCCGGACGCGGGCTTGGCCATACCGGCGGCACCCTGGACAAGCTCGCCGCCATCCCCGGTTACAACCCCTTTCCGGACCCTGGGCTGTTCCGGCGCACGGTGCGCGATGTCGGCGTGGCCATCATCGGCCAGACCGATGACCTGGCCCCGGCCGACCGGCGCCTGTATGCGATTCGCGACGTCACCGCCACGGTCGACTGTCTGCCGCTGATCGTGGCCTCCATCCTGAGCAAGAAGCTGGCCGAGGGTCTGGACGGGCTGGTGCTGGACGTCAAGACCGGCTCCGGTGCAGTCATGCCCGAGACCGGCCGGGCGGCTGAACTTGCCGAGATGCTGGTCCGGGTGGCCGGCGAGGCCGGGACACCGGCCTCGGCCCTGCTCACCGACATGGGCCAGCCGCTGTCCGGCAGCGCCGGCAACGCCCTGGAAGTGCTCGAAGTGCTGGACCTGATGACCGGGCAGCGCAGCGGCGGTCGGCTGTTCGATCTGGCTCGAGTCCTGGCGTCCCGGATGCTGCTGCTGGGCAACCTGGCCAACAATGAGCAAAACGCCCTCGCCCTGCTGGACCGAGCCTGGCAACGGGGCGAGGCGGCGGAGCGCTTTGCGCGCATGATCGGCGCACTGGGTGGACCGCGCGAGATCCTGTCCAGCTACCCTGAACGGCTGCCCCGGGCGCCGGTGATTCGGCCTGTCACTGCCCAAAAGGCCGGGCGCATTCAGTCCCTGGACATGCGCGCGGTCGGCCTGATCGTGGTCGGGCTGGGCGGCGGGCGGCGCCGGGCGGCCGACCGGATCGATCCGGCCGTGGGGCTGTCCGATCTGGCCTCACCCGGCCAGACCGTCGATCAGCAGCGCCCTTTGGCAATCGTCCACGCGCGTAGCGACGCTGATGCCGAGGCGGCCGTGCAGGCAGTGCGGGCCGCGGTGACGATAGCGGAAGAAGCGCCGGCGGCCAGGCCGCTGATGTCGCGCGCAATCGCCCCCAGCCGAAGCAAAGCCTGACCATGCCCCGCGCCATCGTGCTCGTTCTCGACTCACTCGGCATCGGTGCCAGCGGCGACGCCGGCCGCTTCGGTGATGGCGGCGCCGACACGCTCGGCCATGTCGCCGCAGCCCGCGCCGAATACGGCGGGCTGAACATCCCCAACCTGGCCGCACTGGGACTGGTCCAGGCCCACCGCGCCAGCACCGGACGCGCGGTGCCCGAACTGACCGTTCCGGCGCAGGTCTTCGGAACCTGGGGCTATGCGCGCGAACAGTCCACCGGCAAGGACACCCCGTCCGGCCACTGGGAAATCGCCGGAGTGCCGGTGCGCTTCGATTTCGGCTACTTTCGCGAGCGCGACAACAGCTTCCCGCCCGAACTGCTGGCCGACCTGGTCGACCGGGCCGACCTGCCCGGAGTGCTCGGCAATTGCCATGCATCAGGTACCGAGATCCTCGCCCGGCTGGGCGCCGAACACGTGGCCACCGGCAAGCCCATCGTCTACACCTCGGCCGACTCGGTGTTCCAGATCGCCGCGCACGAGCAAGCCTTTGGCCTGGGGCGCCTGTACGAGGTCTGCCGCATCGCGCGAGAGCTGTTGGCACCCTACAACATCGGTCGGGTCATCGCCCGGCCCTTTACCGGAGATGCCGACTCCGGCTTCGTGCGCACGGGCAATCGCCGCGACTACAGCCTCCAGCCGCCCGCCGCCACGGTACTCGACAAGCTGGTCGCGGCCGGCGGCGAGGTGCTGGCGGTGGGCAAGATCGCCGACATCTACGCCCACTCCGGCATCAGCCGCGAGATCAAGGCCGACGGCAACATGGCCCTGTTCGACGCCACCCTGGCCGCCGTTGATGAGGCCGGCGAGCGCAGCCTGGTGATGACCAACTTCGTCGATTTCGATATGCTCTACGGCCATCGCCGCGATCCACAGGGCTACGCCAATGCCCTTGAGGCCTTCGACCGGCGGCTACCGGAGCTTCTGGACATGCTGCGCGTCGACGATTTGCTGATCCTGACCGCCGACCACGGCTGCGACCCCACCTATCCCGGCACCGACCACACCCGTGAACACGTGCCGGTGCTCGCCTGCGGCGCGGGGCTTAAGCCCGGTTCGCTGGGCGCGCGCGACAGCTTCGCCGACATCGGCCAGAGCGTGGCCAAGCACCTGGGACTCGAACCCCTGGCCGACGGCCAGAGCTTCCTGCACTGAAAACAAGGCGAGCATCCGTGACCACCCTGCACATCGAAGCCGCTCCCGGCGACATTGCCGACACCGTCCTCCTGCCGGGGGATCCCTTGCGCGCGCAGGCCATCGCGGAGCGCTTCCTGGACAGCCCGCGCCAGTTCAACCGCGTGCGCAACATGCTGGGGTTCACCGGCACATGGCAGGGACGAGCCGTTTCCGTGATGGGCAGCGGCATGGGCATTCCCTCCGTGTCGATCTACGCCCACGAACTGATCAGCCAGTTCGGGGTCAAGCGCCTGGTGCGGGTCGGTTCCTGCGGCGCGGTGGCCGACGGGGCAAAGCTGCGCGATGTGGTCATCGGGCTGGGGGCGAGCACCGACTCGAAGGTCAACCGCTCGCGCTTCCTCGGCCATGACCTGGCCGCCATCGCCGACTTCGACCTGGCCCGCCACGCCCACGCCGCAGCCCAGGCGCGCGGCATTCCGGTTCAGGTCGGCAACCTGTTTTCCGGCGACCTGTTCTATGCCCCGGATAATGCCTACATCGAACTGCTGCGCCGTTATCGCTTTCTCGGCGTGGAAATGGAGGCGGCCGGCCTGTACGGCGTGGCCACCGAACTCGGCGCGCGCGCCCTGACCATCTGCACCGTGGCCAACCACATCGTCACCGGCGAGACGCTGGCCAGCACCGACAGCGAGCGAAGTTTCCATGCCATGGTCGAAATCGCCCTGGACGCGCTCGCCCGCGACGAGAAATGGGAGAGCAGCCGGGGATGACCGAGACCGCTTGCGAGAAACGAATTCCCGCCGAATGGCTGGCCCGGCTCCTGGAAGCGCGCGGCAACGC